>DASZPV010000098.1:0-25114 GCA_035549875.1 Caulobacterales bacterium | reverse complement strand
GTTACGGCGATATCGACCTTGATCATTTTCGACACGACATTGTCGCCGACCGGCTTGCCGACGTCGAAGGCGGTGCGGTCTAGGGTGAGTGTGGCGTTCATGGCGGCGGTCTTGCCGGAGATCGCGAGTGTGAACGGCAGTTTGGTCGGCACGGTCTTGTCGCGGATCGTCAGCGCGCCGTTGGCTTCGTATTTATTGGCGCCTAGGCTCTTGATTGAAGTGGTTTTGTAGGTCGCGGTCGGGAACAGCTTGACCTTGAACCAATCGTCTTCCTTCAGGCTCGCCGTTCCGGTCGGGTCTGGAACCTTCGCGGAATCGAGCGTGATCGAGACCAGCGCGGACGAAGCCGGCAATTCCTTCGGGCTGAATTTGATGTCCGCTGTCCATTTTCCGAACGAGCCGGTAAAGGCGCCCTGGGGGCCCGTGCCGCTGAATGCGATCTTGCTTTTCGCGGGATCGACCTTCCAGGCGGCGGGTGCGGCATAGGCGGGGCTCGCCAGAAGCAGGGCGGCGACAAGAGCGAGGCTGCGGATCATGCGGACTCCGTCTGGCGTGGTGCGGCCGACGCCTTGCGCCTGAGGAAAGGCAGCATGTGAACCAGCGTTTCGTCGCGGTTGAAGAAATGATGTTTGAGTGCGGCGCCAATGTGGAGGGCGGTGAGCGCCAGGGTGAGATAGGCCAGCCGTTCATGCGTGCCGATCGCCAAACCCGCGGCGGCTTTTTTCGCTGCCGGCGCGGCTTCGGCAAAGCCCGGCAGGTGCGGGACGATGAGTTTATCGATGAAGTAGACTGTCGGGACGTTGAGGCTGGTGTTGTACTGGAACGACCAGCCAGTGGAGACGAATATCCACCCCGTCAGCGGCATCGCGATCATGATCATGTAAAACAGCACGTGCGTCGCGCGCGCGGCGAATTTCTCCCAGGCGGGCATATGCTCGGCCAGGGGCGGCGGCTTGTGCGTGAGCCGCCATGCAAGGCGCACGAGGCTGAGCGCGAGGATCGTGAGGCCGAGCGATTTGTGGAACTGATAGGCCTGGTAGGCGACCGCTTTCTCCGCGGCGTCGGGGCTTTTGATCGCGCCCGTCATCCAGAGGCCGATCCAGATCATCCATAGAATGCAAAAGGCGATCAGCCAGTGCAGGATGATGGCGATGGTGGTGTAACGGTCCTTGCCGGCCACGCATCAATCCTTGATCATTTCCGTTTCGACGATGAGTTCGACTTGGTCACCGGCAAATAGCGAAAAGATTGAATTCGTCGCTCCCCAATCAGAGCGCCTTATCACCGCATGGGCGGAAAAGGCGATGGTCGGTTTGGGTTCGATGATTGTGCTGGCGACGTAATTTTCAAACGTCGTTTCCAGCACGGCGGGCTTGGTTGCTCCGTTCATGGTGAGATCGCCGGAGACAAGACCGGTGCGTGGGCCAGTGCGCGTAATCGTGCGCGAAACGAAAGTGATGTGCGGGGTTTTGCCGGCGCCGAGCACCTCCGCGATCTTGGCGTCGAAACTGGCGTCGGCGCCCTTGAGGCCGGTGTCCACGGAATTCGCATCGATCGACACGCTGAGCGCGCTCTTCGTCGGCGCGGCGGGATCGAGCGTCAGCTTGCCCGCGACCGTGTCGAAGCGCGCCGTGAACATGGACATGTTCATGTGCCGGACGCGCCAGACGACGCTGGTGTGGCGCGGATCGAGCGTATAGCCGCCGGCGGCGGCCTCGATCGGCGTGTCGGCCATGGGCGCTGTCGGGAACGGACCGGCCGCAAGCGGCGGCGGTCCGGCGATCGTCGCGCAGCCCGCCATCAGCATTGCCGCAAACGGGATGATCCAGCGCTTCACCTGGCGGGTATAGCACGGGCGTCACGGCGAGAAAGCGCGCTCGCCGTGTTCGCTAAGGTCGAGCCCGTCCTCGATATGCTCGGGTTTGGCGGTCAGGCCCACCAGCCGCCGGGTGACGGCGACGATGGCGTAGGTGGCGAGTCCAGACCACGCCGCGACGGCGATGATGGCAAGCAATTGCACGCCAAGCTGATTGGACATGCCTGCCGTAGCAGCGGGGTAGCCGACGCCGCCCAGGCCCGGCGCGGCGAAGACGGCGACGAGCGCCGTGCCCAGCATGCCGCCCACCCCGTGCACGGCGAAAACGTCCAGCGCATCGTCAATCCGGACCTTCTGGCGCACGAGCCGCACAGCCACGAAACAGACGATGCTGGCGGCGATCCCGATCGCAACGCCCGCGGCTGGGCCGATATAGCCGGAGGCTGGCGTCACGGTGGCGAGGCCGGCGATGACGCCGGTGACCATGCCGACCAGGCTTGGCTTACCGAAGCGGACGGCTTCGATCACCGCCCAGGTCAGACCGGCGGCGGCGGCGGAAAGGTGAGTCACGGTCATGGCCATGGCGGCGTTGGCGTCGGCGGCCAGTGCGCTGCCGGCATTGAAGCCATACCAGCCGACCCAGAGCATCGCCCCGCCGACCATGGTGAGCGCGGGGTTGTGTGGCGGGTCAAGATGAAGCGGAAAGCCGTCGCGTTTGCCGACCGCCGCGGCGAGGATCAGCGCCGAAACGCCCGCGGTGGTATGAACCACCAGCCCTCCGGCGAAGTCGAGCACGCCGCGTTCGGCCAGCCAGCCGCCGCCCCAGACCCAATGGGCCACCGGCGCATAGACGATCAGCGACCAGAGCGCCGTGAACACCATGACGGCGGCGAATTTCATCCGCTCGGCGAACGCGCCGACGATCAGGGCCGGCGTGATGATCGCGAACGTCATCTGAAACATGAAGAACGCAGTTTCCGGGACCGCGCCGCGCAGGCTGTCGCGCTGCGTCGCGGCCAGGAAAACCTGTGAGAGGTCGCCAAGTAGCGGCCCGCCGCTGGTGAAGGCGAGGGAATAGCCGCCGGCGAACCAGAGCACCGAGACCAGGCAGGTGATCGCCGTGCAATGCATCAGTACGGAGAGCGAGTTCTTCAGCCGCACAAGGCCCGCGTAAAACAGGGCGAGCGCCGGAATGGTCATCAGAAGAACGAGGGCGGTCGCGGTGAGCAGCCAGGCCGTGGCCGCGGGGTCAATCCCGGCCTGGGCATGCGCAAGCGACGGCGTTGCAAGAAAAGCGGCGGCCGCGAGCGCAAAAAGAGAGCGGCCGAAAAGGCAGGATTTTCGCATGTGTCCCCCCGGTGCGACTTTATTGGGCGTCGCCTGTGTCCGGCGCCGTTTGTAACGGCTCGGGATGAAACGTCAGCCCCTTTTTTGGGCGCCGTTTCGGGCGCCGGTTATTAGGACATCGCCGCTAGGAAAGACGAGGACGAGGGGCTGATGAGCGAGTTCGATATTGACGCCGTCGTGGTGGGCGGCGGCGCCGTGGGTCTGGCGACCGCTTACCGGCTGGGCCAGAGCGGCCTCTCAGTCATTGTGCTGGAGAAGGAGCGCCGGATCGGCACAGGCGTTTCCTCGCGCAATTCCGAAGTGATCCACGCGGGCCTCTATTATCCTACCGGATCGCTGCGGGCGAAGCTTTGTGTCGAGGGCCGGCGGATGCTCTATCCGTTCCTGGAAAGCCATAACGTTGCGTTCGACCGGTGCGGCAAACTGGTGGTGGCGACCGACGAAAGCGAAATTCCCGCGCTCCAGAAGATCGGCAAGCAGGCCGCGGTCAACGACGTTGAAGGCATGAGCGAACTGACCGGCGAAGCGGCGCGCGCCCTGGAGCCCGAGGTGCGCGCGGTGGCGGCGCTGCTCTCGGCCGAGACCGGGGTGATGGACAGCCATGGCTACATGCTGGCGCTGCAAGGCGAGATCGAAGCGGCCGGCAATGCGATCGCCCTGGCTACGCCGTTCGAGGGCGCAAGCCCGGCGTCGGGCGGCGGCTGGGTGGTCCGCGCCGGCGGCGCCGATCCGATGGAGGTGACCGCTAGATATCTTGTGATCGCGGCGGGCCTGGGCTGCCAGGAAGCGGCGGCGAAGATCGAAGGTTTTCCGCCCGACAAGATACCGAAGCGCTATCTTGCCAAGGGCAACTACTTTACGGTCGATCAGAAGGCGCCGTTCCACCGGCTGATCTATCCGCCGCCGATCCCCGGGGCACTGGGCACGCATTACCGCCGAGACCTCGGCAACAAGGCCCATTTCGGTCCCGACCTCGAATGGATCGATGAGGAAATATACGAAGTGAATCCGGCCCGCGCCGAGAGCTTCTACGCCGCCGTGCGCAAGTTCTGGCCGGGCTTGAAGGACGGCGCGCTCGTGCCCGATTACGTTGGCATCCGTCCTAAAATTCACGGGCCGGGCGAGCCGCAGCCGGATTTCCGCATCGACGGGCCGGATGTCCACGGCCAAGCCGGCGTGATCGCGCTGTTCGGCATCGAGAGCCCGGGGCTTACCTCGTCGCTCGCGATCGGAAAGGTAATCGCTGAGAAGCTCGCGGACTGATCTATTCCTCTGTGTACAGCCGGAGGGCCTTATCGGCTTTGACCGGCCACAGCTCGCCCATCAGCCCCTCAACGATCCAGTCGCCGGGCTCGGCGCGGCGGACGCCTTCGAGCGTCTTGATGCGGATGGGGTGGGGCAAGCGGAAATAGCGCATCTGCACATCGTCGCGCCGCCGGAAGTTTCCTTGTCCAAGGTCAGTATAGGTGCGGGCGAAAATGTCGGCGCGCACGACAGCGTAGTCGCCCTCCCCATGCTGGACGATCCAGTCGCGACCGGCCAGATATCGCAGGGAACCCTCGGCGGCGGCGATCCAACCGTCGCGCTCGGCTTTCCAGGCGCGCAGCGTCATGGCGGGTCTAGGTTTAATGCGGCGCCAATCGACACCGGCCGGGGCGTGATCGATAAGCGGAAGATAGTTTTCCTTCTTCTGCCGTTGATCTCCCGAACCTGAATAGGCTCTACGTCCGAAAAACTCTAAAAGGCTCATTGGCTCATCTCGGGCTTAAACACCCTGCGCGTGGATAAAGCCTCAGGAAGGCCGGGGTTCCGGAAGAAGTTGTCAACGATAAGTTAATGGGCGCTGCGGCGGCCAGGCGTAGATTTCGTTGTAATATTTGGGGTATTCGCCCAGTTGATGTGGAACAGGCTTTGGGAGACAGGCCGCCGATGAGCGTGGTCGTGTGCAATATCAAACGGGCCGACAAGGCTGTTGCCGGAGGTTTTTCGGCGATCGGCGTAGCCACTGCGCACGAGGCGCAGGGACGCAAGGGCCTGTTGGCCTCATACATGCGGCCGATCTACCGGCCGGCCCATATCGCGGCCACCGCGGTGACGTGCGAAGTGGCCCCTGGCGACAATTGGATGCTCCACGTCGCTGTAGAGCAGTGCCAGCCCGGAGACGTGTTGGTCGTTGCGCCGACCAGTCCCTGCGAGGACGGCTATTTTGGAGATCTGCTCGCCACTTCTCTGATCGCGCGGGGCGTGAAGGGGCTGATCATCGACGCGGGCGTGCGCGATGCGGCGGTGCTAACGGAGATGGGCTTTCCGGTATGGTCGAAAGCGATCTGCGCCCAGGGCACTGTGAAGGAGACGATCGCCAATGTTCAAGTGCCGGTGGTCTGCGCTGGCGCGCTGATCAATCCAGGCGACGTGATCGTGGCCGACGATGACGGCGTGGTGGTGATCCGCAAGCAGGAGGCCGCCGCCGTGCTGAAGAAGGCGCAGGACCGCGAGGCCAATGAAGAAGGCAAGCGCCAGCAGCTTGCCGCCGGCGTGCTGGGCCTCGATCTCTACAAGATGCGCGAGCGCCTGGCCGAGAAGGGCCTAAAGTATATCGACGCTCCGCCGGAGGAATAATGCAGATCGCCATTCCCTGCACGGTGATGCGCGGCGGCACGTCGAAGGGATTGTATTTTCGCGCTGAAGACCTGCCGGCCGATGCCGCCACGCGCGACGCTGTGCTGTTGGCGGTGATGGGCTCGCCCGATGCGCGCCAGATCGACGGCATGGGCGGCGCGCATCCGCTGACCAGCAAGGTCGCCGTAGTCGGCCCGCCGACGCGCGATGACGTGGATGTCGATTACCTGTTTTTGCAGGTCGTGGTCGATAGAGCAGAAGTTTCGGACTCGCAGAATTGCGGCAATCTGCTCGCCGGCATCGGTCCATATGCGATCGAGCAGGGGCTTGTTAAGGCGGGCGACAAAACCACCGATGTGCGCATCCACATGGTCAACACCAAATCCGTTACCGTTGCGCGCATACAGACGCCGGGCGGCAGGGTCGAATATGCGGGCGACGCGCGGATCGACGGCGTGCCCGGAACCGCCGCGCCGATCCCGATCGATTTCCTTGATGTTGCTGGGTCGAGCTGCGGCAAGCTGCTGCCAACGGGAAATTCGAAAGATGTAATCGAAGGGATCGAAGCGACGTGCATAGACAACGGCATGCCGGTCGTGGTTATGCGCGCGAAGGATTTTGGCAAGACCGGCTACGAAAGCCCGGAAGAACTGGAAGCCGATACGGAGTTGAAGAAGCGCGTCGAAGCGATCCGGCTCAAGGCCGGCCCGATAATGAATCTCGGCGACGTGGCAAAGAAGACCGTGCCGAAGATGTGCCTCGTCGCGCCGCCGCAGCATGGCGGGGCAATCTCAACACGCAATTTCATTCCGCATCGCGTGCACGATGCGATCGGCGTGTTCGGCGCGGTGAGCGTCGCCACCGCGTGCGTCACGCCTGGCTCTGTCGCGGCGGAAGTCGCCGGTATTGCGGATGTGACGAAAGTGAAGACGCTGGAAGTGGAGCACCCCACGGGCTTCTTCACAGTCGATATGGACGTGACACTGAAAGGCAATGAAGTCGAAGTGCGCCGCGCGGCCCTGTTGCGGACGGCGCGGCTCCTGATGCGCGGCGAGGTGATGGCGCCTTCGGCGGCTTGGCCGAATTATCACAAGATCGAAAGATGAGCTTTTCGCGTATCTGCCTCATTGGTTTCGGTGAGGTCGGCCAGACTCTGGCGGCCGATCTCCGGGCGGCCGGCGTCGAGGATATTGCGGCATACGATATTCTGTTTGCACAGGCCGAGAGCGCGCCGAGCGCAGCGGCGAAAAAGCTTGACGTGCGCGCCGCGGCGAATGCGGCGGAGGCCGCAAAAGGCGCCGAGTTGATTTTGTGCGCGGTGACGGCGGCTTCCGATCTCGCTGCGGCGCGGTCCGTGATAGCCGGAATCGGCGCGGGGGCGTTCTATGTCGATCTGAATTCGGCCTCGCCAGGCGTGAAACAGCAGGCCGCGCAGATTATCGATGGCGCCGGCGGGCGTTATGTCGAGGCGGCGGTGATGACGCCGATCCATCCGCGGCGGATCGCTTCGCCGACCTTGCTTGGCGGGCCGCATGCGCATGCGTTTCTGGAGCGCGCGCGGCCGTTGGGATTTAACGTGACGGTAGCGTCCGATCAGGTCGGCCGCGCTTCGGCGACAAAAATGTGCCGCAGCGTAATCATCAAGGGCCTGGAATCGCTGCTGACGGAATCGATGGTTTCGGCGCGGCACTATGGCGTTGAGAAGGAAGTGCTTGCTTCGCTGTCAGACATGCTGCCGATCCCGGATTGGGAAAAGCTGGCGCGGTATATGATTTCGCGTTCGCTGGAGCACGGTGCGCGGCGCGCGGAAGAAATGCGTGAGGTTGCGAAAACCGTGCAGGAAGCGGGCCTCGATCCGCTGATGAGCGCGGCGTGCGCGGCGCGGCAGGATTGGGCGGCGCTGCACAAGAACGCGTTGAGCGAGAGTGATCTGGGCGCGATGCTGGATCATTTGCTGCGAGATATCGAAGCGGAGGGAGGCAAGCGTGCAGGCTAGCTCGCCGAGGAGATTCCCCGCCCCCTGGTGGGACGGGGTTAGGGGTGGGGGCAACCACGGATCGTCCAAGCGCAGCCTTGCAGCGTTGAGCCTAGTCGATCGTCCGTTCCCCCTCACCCTATCCCTCTCCCACGAGGGGAGAGGGAAGCGCTTATTCTGCGCCGCTCCACTTAAACGAGAAGACAAATGATCATCGATTGCCACGGGCATTACACGACGACGCCCAAGCCGCTGGAGGAATACCGCGAAGCCCAGAAGGCTCATCTGGGCGATGCGCAATTCATCAAGAATCTGGCGCGCCCGAACATTTCCGACGATCAGATACGCGAGAGCCTGGAAGGCGCGCAGTTGAAATTGCAGCGCGAGCGCGGCTCCGACCTCACGATCTTTTCGCCGCGCGCGAGCTGGATGGGCCATCACATCGGCGGCGAGGATGTGTCCATGGCCTGGACGCAGCTCTGCAACGATTTGATCCACCGCGTCGTGCGGCTCTATCCAAAGAATTTCGTTGGCGTGTGCCAATTGCCGCAATCGCCCGGCGTGGCGCCGAAAAACTCCGTGGCCGAGCTTGAGCGCTGCATTAAGGAGCTTGGCTTTATCGGCTGCAATCTCAATCCTGATCCCTCTGGCGGCAAATGGGACAGCCCGCCGCTGACCGACAGGGCGTGGTATCCGATCTACGAGAAGATGGCCGAGTTGGACGTTCCGGCGATGGTCCACGTCTCGGCCGCTTGCAATCCCTGCTTCCACACCACCGGCGCGCATTACATAAATGCCGACGTGACAGCGTTCATGCAATTGGTGCAGGGCGATCTGTTCAAGGATTTCCCCACGCTCCGGCTGATTATTCCGCATGGCGGGGGCGCTGCGCCCTATCACTGGGGCCGCTACCGCGGCATCGCGCAAGATATGAAGAAGCCGCTGCTGACTGAACATGTGATGAAGAACGTGTATTTCGATACCTGCGTCTATCACCAGCCGGGCATCGATCTGCTGCTCAAGGTTATCGCGCCGGAAAACATCCTGTTCGGCTCGGAAATGGTCGGCGCGGTGCGCGGCATCGATCCGGAAAGCGGACATTATTACGACGACACGAAGCGCTACATCGATGCGGCGGCGATCGATGCGGCGACGAAGGCGAAGATTTTCGAGGGTAATGCGATGCGTGTGTTCCCGCGACTCGCCAAGCATTTGGCGCCATGACGATGGACACAAATTACAAACCGTTTCATCCCAATCCCAGCAAGCCGACTTACACGCCGCCGCCCGGCGCGGTGGACGCGCATTGCCATGTGTTCGGACCGGAAGCTGCGTTTCCGTATGCGCCCGAGCGCAAATACACGCCGTGCGATGCGCCGAAGGAAAAGCTGTTCGCGCTGAGGGATTTTCTCGGCTTCGATAAAAACGTCATCGTGCAGGCGACCTGCCACGGCAAGGACAACCGGGCGATGGTCGATGCGATGCGCGCCTCGAATGGAAAGGCGCGCGGCGTGGCGACGGTTGGGGAGGATATCTCCGCGGCGGCGCTGAAGGAGTTGGACGAGGCGGGCGTGCGCGGCGTGCGGTTTAATTTCGTCAAGCGCCTGGCCGATTACACCCCGCTCGACGTGCTGATGGCCACGGCCAGGATGATCGAGCCGCTGGGCTGGCATGTCGTGGTGTATTTCGAGGCGCCCGATCTTGCCGAGCTGGCGCCGTTTTTCGCCAGCCTGCCGACGAAGGTGATTGTCGATCACATGGGCCGGCCGGATGTGAGGCTGGGCGTCGATCATCCGCAATTTCAGGCGTTCGAGCGGATGATGGAAAACGAAAAGTTCTGGAGCAAGGTGACGTGCCCCGAGCGCCTCTCGGTTACTGGCCCGCCTTACGACGACGTCGTGCCGTTCTGCGCCCGCATCGTCGATCGTTTCCCGGACCGTGTGCTCTGGGGCACCGATTGGCCCCATCCAAACATGACGACTCATGTTCCCGACGATGGGCAATTGGTCGATTACATCCCGCGCATTGCGCCGACGCCGGCCTTGCAGCACAAGCTGCTCGTGGACAATCCGACGCGGCTCTACTGGGGCTGAGCGCTTGTTTTCGGTTGCCGCGGCGACCATTTTGGTACGCGATATAGTAATGCGCGTGAGCGCGCAGGAACGGGCCCGTCATGGAGCATGATTACGACGATATCCCCGGCACTACGGTGTTCGACGCCGAGCGCTCACGCCAAGGCTATCACCTCAACATGTTCTGCATGTCGCTGATGAAGGCGGATAATCGCGCCGAGTTCAAAAAAGACGAAGACGCTTATCTGAAGAAATGGCCGATGACGGATGATCAGCGCGCCGCCGTACGCGCGCGCGACTGGAACAAGATGATTTCACTTGGCGGCAACATCTATTTTCTGGCCAAGCTGTTCTTTACCGATGAAAAGAGCTTCCAGTACACCGCCGCGCAGATGACCGGGATGAGCCAGGAAGATTACGCCGCGATGATGCTGGCGGGCGGGCGCTCTCCGGATGGATGGCGCACGAAAGCGGAGCGTGAAGGCCGTGGCTAGGATCATTGGCGGCTACAGCACCAGTCACGTGCCAGCGATCGGCGCGGCGTTCGATCAGGGCAATACCCAAACCGAATACTGGAAGCCGGTGTTCGACGGCTATCTGAAATCCAAGGAGTGGATCGCCAAGGTCAAACCGGACGTGGTCTTTCTGGTTTACAACGATCACGCCAGCGCGTTCTCGCTGGAGATCATCCCTACCTTCGCACTCGGCTGCGCGGCGGAATTTGCGATCGCCGACGAAGGCTGGGGGCCGCGGCCCGTGCCGGTCGTGCCGGGTCATCCGAAATTGGCCGCGCATATCGCCCAATCGGTGATTCTCGACGAATTCGACCTAACCATCGTCAACAGGATGGAGGTCGATCACGGCCTCACGGTGCCGTTGTCGCTGGCGTTCGGAAAGGTCGATCAATGGCCGTGCCCGGTGATCCCGCTGGCGGTGAACGTCGTGCAATATCCGGCGCCGACGGGACATCGCTGCTACATGCTCGGCAAGGCGATTGCGCGCGCCATTGAAAGCTATCCCGAGAATCTGCGCGTCGTCGTATTCGGCACGGGCGGCATGAGCCACCAATTGCAGGGCCCGCGCGCCGGCCTGATCAACTCCAAGTTCGACAACAACTTTCTCGACAAGATCGGCCCCGACCCGGAATCGCTGGTGAATATCAAGCACCTCGAATATCTGCGCGAGTCAGGCTCCGAAGGAATCGAGCTTGTCATGTGGCTGATCATGCGCGGCGCGCTTTCAGAGAAAGTGCGCCAAGTGCACCGCTTCTATCATGTTCCGGCGTCAAACACGGCCGTTGGCCATCTGGTGCTCGAAAACACCTAATCTCACCTCACGGGGACAAGCATGAAAGTCGCGATCGGCGGGCAGGGCGCGTTTGGCATCAAGCACATCGAAGCATGCCAGGCGATTTCCGGCGTCGAAGTAGTAAGCTTGGCCGGCGGCAGCGCGGAATCGACCAGGGAGGTCGCGGAGAAGTTCAGCATTCCGCACTGGACCACCGATCTGGCCGAAACGCTGGCGCGCCCGGAAGTGGAGGCGGTGATCCTGGCGACGCCGACGCAGATGCACGCTTCGCAGGGCATCCAATGCATGAAGGCCGGCAAACACGTCCAGATCGAAATTCCGATCGCCGACAATCTCAAGGATTCGGAAGAGCTGGCGAACGTGCAAAAGCAGACTGGCGTGATCTGTATGGGCGGGCACACGCGGCGCTTCAATCCTTCGCATCAATGGGTTCATAGGCGCGTCAAGGCGGGCGAACTGAAAGTTCTGCAGATGGACGTGCAGACCTATTTTTTCCGCCGCACCAACATGAATGCGCTGGGCAAACCCCGCTCTTGGACCGATCATTTGCTTTGGCACCATGCGTGCCACACCGTCGATCTCTTCCAGTATCAGACGGGCGAAACTGCTTCGGTCGCGCGCGGGGTTCAGGGGCCGATGCATCCCGATCTAAAAATTGCCATGGATATGTCGATCCAGATGAAGGTTCCGGGCGGCGCGATCTGCACATTGTCGCTCTCGTTCAACAATGACGGGCCGCTCGGCACGTTCTTCCGCTATATCTGCGACAATGGCACTTACATCGCGCGCTATGACGACCTGCTCGACGGCAAGAGCAACCCGATCGACGTGAGCAAGGTGGATGTATCGATGAACGGCATCGAATTGCAGGATCGTGAATTTTTCGCCGCGATCAGGGAAGGCCGCCTGCCGAATGCGAGTGTCGAGCAAGTGCTCCCTGCAATGCGTACGTTGGACGCGATCGAAAAGAGCCTTGCCTGAGATGAAAAAGCGCCAGATCGGTCCGTTCAGCGTTGCGCCCATCGGCCTGGGCTGCATGAACCTGTCGCACGCCTACCTGCCGCGGCCCTCGCCCGAGCAGGCCGGCGCAGTCCTGCGTCGCGCGCTCGATCTTGGCTACGATTTCTTTGACACCGCGATGATCTACGGCGCCGGCGCCAACGAAACCCTGATTGGGGAGACGCTCCGCTCGCGGCGGGGCGAATATGTGCTCGCCAGCAAAGGGGGGATGGCGCTGTTGCCCGGCGGCAAGCGCGGCATTGACAGCAACCCGGCGGTGATCGCCGAAAATTGCGAAGAAAGTCTCGAACGTCTCAAGACGGACGTGATCGATCTTTATTATCTGCATCGCTGGGACAGAAAAACGCCGATCGAGGATGCCGTCGGTGCGCTGGCCGATCTGGTGCGCGCGGGCAAAGTGCGCGCGATTGGGCTTTCTGAAGTTTCCGCCGCCACTTTGCGCAAGGCGCACGCCGTGCACCCGATCGCGGCGATACAGAGCGAATATTCGCTGTGGACGCGCAATCCGGAAATCGCCGTGCTGGACGCCTGCCGGGAGTTGGGCGTTTCGTTCGTGGCGTTCTCTCCGGTGGGGCGCGGGTTTCTCGGCGGGGGCCTGCGTGACGCGGCCGCCATCGCGCCAAATGATTTGCGCGCCGGTCATCCGCGGTTTCAGGCGCCGAACTTCGCCGCCAATTACAAATTGCTGCCCGGACTTGAAGCGATTGCGCGCCAGGCTGGCGTAACGCCGGCGCAGGCTGGGCTGGCCTGGGTGCTCTCGCGCGACCCGCTCATCGCCGCCATTCCCGGCACGGTGAATGAGACGCATCTGGCGGAGAATTTCGCCGCGGCGAACGTCGCTCTTTCCGCTGATTCGCTTTCAGCGCTTGATGCGTTGATCAATCAGCGCACAGTGTCGGGGCCGCGATACAACGCGGCGACGCAAGCCGAAATCGACACCGAAGAGTTCGCCTGACGAGGTGAGCGACGGCTCACCCTCTCAGAAGAGGCGTTCGCCGATCCGCACGGTGTCGCCGGGCTCCACCATCATGCCGGCGTCGAGCTTCAGCGGCTTCTCATCGTTTTCGCCGGCGCGCTTAATAAATACCCGGCGGGTGTTGGCGCGGTAGGTGAAGCCGCCGGCCGTGGCGACTGCGTTCATCACGGTCATGTCCGCGGAATAGGGATAGGTGCCGGGACGCATGACTTCGCCGAGAATGTAGAACGGCCGATAGTTGAGAACTTCGGCGCTCACTTTCGGGTCCTTGATGAAACCCTGTTTCAGCTTGTCGGCGACGTCCTGCTGGAATTGCGAGAGCGTGCGGCCGGCGGCCGGCACTTCGCCGATCAGCGGATAGGCGATTACGCCCTGCTGCGAGACAAAAAATTCGCCCGAGAGGTCGGCCTCGCCATAGACCATGACCCGCACCTTATCGCCTGGCCCGAGCTGGTAATTGGTGCTGACCGGCGCGGCGGCCTGGCCGGAGAGCGGTTGCGGCGCTATCGGCGCCTGCGCGGACGCTGGCGCAAAGCACGAAGCTCCGGTGAGGACGGCAAACGCGGCAAAGATGATGCGGCGGATCATCGGCGATCCCTATTTCCGAAAACGTCCCAAAAGTAAGGCAAAACCACCCCGCCCAACAAGCATTTGAAACGGACGCCTGTTCCGGAGCGGTGCAGTTCTCCTTACGCGGGAGTTGAGATGCAAGATGTGGGCGCAAGGAAGCTGGGCGATGGTGCTGAATCGGGCCAGCATGGGCGATGATCCGCGTTAACGATCAGATCGCGTTGGATGAACGGGAAATCGAGGAGCGGTTCGTCCGCGCCGGCGGCCCCGGCGGCCAGAATGTGAATAAGGTGTCCACAGCCGTGGAGTTGCGGTTCGACGCCCGCCGCTCGCCCTCGCTGCCCGAGGACGTCCGGACCCGCCTGGAGCGGCTTGCCGGTCGGCGGCTGACCCAGGAGGGGGTGATCGTTATCAGCGCTCAGCGGCACCGAACGCAGGAACGCAACCGGGCCGACGCGCTGGAGCGGCTGATCGAGCTGATCGAGCAGGCCTGCTTCGTCCCCAAGCCGCGCCGGAAGACCAAGCCGCCCAGGGCTTCGAAGGAGCGCCGGATGGACAGCAAAACCAAAACCGGCCGCACCAAGAAGCTGCGCGGGCGGGTGCAGGAGGATTAACCCCTCTCCCGCGTGCGGGAGAGGGAAGCCTTACCGCAAACTGGCGTTGATCTTTTCCAACGCCGCCGCGCTCGGGATCAGTTCGGCATCGGCCAGTTGGTTGAGTGGCGTGCTTACCGTGTTTTGCGCGGCGTGCAGATCGTGCGGCTCGGGATCGACGTAGAGCAGGCCGGTGACGATTTCGCCCTGGGCGGCGTGGTGCTGCAAAAAGCTCATCGCGCCGAGCCGGTCGTGCGGATCGTAATCGGCGTCGAGCTTGCGCAGGCGGAGCACCGAGCCGTCGTGCTGGGTGATTTCGGCCACCGAGCCAGGCGCGTAATCGGCCTTGATCGGCGTGCGGCGCGGGATCACGTCGAGCCGGTTCACCGCTTCGTTGTGCTCGCGGACGAAATCGTAGCTCTTGGTTGAGCCCTCGTGATTGTTGAACGCTACGCACGGGCTGATGCAATCGATGAACGCCGGTCCCTGGTGCAGGATCGCCGCTTCGATCAGCGGCGTCAGTTGCGTCTTGTCGCCGGAAAAGCTGCGGCCGACGAACGTCGCGCCCAATTGCAGCGCCAGCGCCACCATATCGATCGGCGTGTCGTGGTTGATCACGCCGCGCTTGGATTTGCTGCCCCTGTCGGACGTAGCGGAGAACTGCCCCTTGGTGAGGCCGTACACGCCATTGTTCTCGACAATGTAGACCATGTTCACGCCGCGGCGCACCGAATGCACGAACTGGCCGATGCCGATCGAGGCGCTATCGCCGTCGCCGGAAACGCCGAGATAGATGAGATCCCTATTGGCCAGATTGGCGCCGGTGAGCACGGACGGCATGCGCCCGTGCACGGAGTTGAAGCCGTGGCTCTGGCCGAGGAAATAATCCGGCGTCTTCGACGAGCAGCCGATGCCGGAAAGCTTGGCGATGCGGTGCGGCTCGATATCGAGATTGAAACAGGCCTGGATGATCGTGGCGCTGATCGAATCGTGGCCGCAGCCGGCGCACAACGTGGAAATCTTTCCCTCGTAGTCGCGGCGCGTGAAACCCAGGCTGTTCTTAGGCAGATCGGGGTGATGCAGTTTCGGTTTCGGAAGATAGGTCATTTTGCGGTTTCGCTGATCTGCGCCGGGCGGCGGGCGCGCATGAATTCGGAAATCGCGCCGGCGATGAAGCGGGCGGTGATCGGCGTGCCGTCGTAGTGTTTGATCGGCACGAGCATGGCCGGATCGACGCCGCCTTCGGTGAGGAGCAGCGTGCGGAACTGGCCGTCGCGGTTCTGTTCGACGACGAAGACCAGGCCGTGGGCGCGGATGAAATCGAACACTTCGTCGGCAAAAGGAAAGCCGCGCACGCGCAGCGCGTCGAGATGAAGGCCCTCGACTTCCATCTGCTCCAGCGCCTCGTGCATCGCCGGCGCTGTCGATCCGAAATAGATCACGCCGTAATCGGTGCGCTTTTTGGCTGGGCGTGCGATCGGCTGAGGCACCAGCTTTTTCGCGGTCTCGAATTTCTTCACTTGCCGCTGGGCGTTGGCGACGTAGGCCTCGCCGTTTTCGGTGTAGCGCGCGTATGCGTCGTGGCTGGTGCCGCGGGTGAAATAGGCGCCCTTGTCAGGATGCGTGCCGGGATAGGTGCGGTAGGGGATGCCGTCGCCATCGACATCGAGATAGCGGCCGAACTCGCGCCCCGCTTCCAGGTCCTGCGCGTTCAGCACCTTGCCACGATTAAGTTTGCGCGCCGGATCCCATTTGAACGGCTCGATCAGCCATTCGTTCATGCCGATATCGAGGTCTAGCATGACGAAGATCGTCGTCTGTAATTGGTCGGCGAGGTCGAACGCCTGCGCGGCCATGTCGAAGCTTTCGCGCGGATCGCACGGGAAGAGCAGGACATGCTTGGTGTCGCCGTGGCTGGCGTAGGCCGCGATCAGGATATCCGATTGCTGCGTGCGCGTAGGCATGCCGGTGGAAGGGCCGCCGCGCTGCACGTCGAAAATCACTGCGGGGATTTCGGCGAAGTACGAAAGCCCGATGAATTCCTGCATCAGCGATATGCCGGGGCCGGACGTGCAGGTGAACGCGCGTGCGCCGTTCCAGCCCGCGCCGACGACGATGCCGATCGAGGCGATTTCGTCCTCTGCCTGCACGAAGGCGAATTTGTTTTGCTTGGTTTGCGGATCGACCCGGAGCTGGCTGGCGTATTTTTGATACGCTTCCGCCAGCGAGGTAGACGGCGTGATCGGATACCACGCGCACACCGTCGCGCCGCCATAGACAGCGCCGAGGCCTGCCGCCGCGTTGCCATCGACGAAAATGCGCTCGCCGACCTTGTCGGCGCGCTGCACTTTGAGGCCGATCGCCGGCAAATGGTCCTGCGCGTAGGCAAGGCCCATTCCGAAGGCGTGGAGATTGGCTTCGATCAGCTTCGGCTTGCTGGCGAATTCCTCCTTCAGCAATTGTTCGATTACCGCCGGCTCGATCGAGAGCAGGCGGGCGAGCGCGCCGACATAGATGATGTTCTTGAAGAGCTGGCGCTGGCGCGGGTCTTTGTAGGCTTCATTGCAGATGCGCGTGAGCGGCACGCCGAGCACGGCGATATCGTCGCGGAATGCGCTGGCGGGGAGCGGCTTGGTGTTGTCGTAGAACAGATAGCCGCCCGGCTCGATGCCGCGCACGTCCTCGGCCCAGGTCTGCGGGTTCATCGCGACCATGAGGTCGGTGCCGCCGCGCCGGCCCATATGGCCGGCCTCGGACACGCGCACTTCATACCAGGTAGGCAGGCCCTGGATGTTCGACGGGAAGATGTTGCGCGCGCAGATCGGCACGCCCATGCGCAGAATGGATTTCGCGAACAACCCGTTGGCGCTCGCCGAACCGGAGCCGTTCACGTTCGCGAAGCGGACGACGAAATCGTTGGTGGCGGAAAGGGCGGTCATTTTGCTCCCCCGTTCACGGGGGAGCTGTCATGCGCAGCATGACTGAGGGGGGCGGCGGCGCGCTGCCCCCTCCGGCTCGCTTTGCTCGCTACCTCCCCCGTAAACGGGGGAGGAGTTAGAAGCTCGACCAGCGCCATCACACTCTCTCCAGCGCGCGGTCCGGCGCTTTCGCGCAGCCGCCGGCGTGGGTCATTTCGATATAGCTCTTCTGCATGTCCCAGGCGCCGGTCGGGCAGCGTTCGGCGCAGAGACCGCAATGCAGGCACATGTCTTCGTCCTTGGCCATTATCAAGCCGGTCTTCAGCGGTCCGGAAACGTAAAGGTCCTGCGTCAGGTTGGTCGAGGGCGCACGCAGGCGCGTGCGCAGCTCCGGCTCGGCGCCGTTGTCCGTGAAGGTGATGCAATCGACCGGGCAGATATCGGCGCACGCATCGCATTCGATGCACAGCGGCGCGGCGAATACGGTTTGGATGTCGCAATTCAGGCAGCGCTGGGCTTCAGCGAAACCAAGCTTCTGGTCGAAACCAAGTTCGACTTCCATCTTAACGTTCTTCAGCGCCTTGGCGAGTTCGGCGTGGGGCACCTTGAAGCGCAGATCGTTCGAGATATCGTTGTCATACGACCATTCGTGGATGCCCATCTTCTGGCTGGTCAGCGTCATGCCCGGCGGCGGACGATCGGCGACGTCCTCGCCATTGCAGAACTTATGGATCGAAACGGCTGCGTCGTGGCCGTGCGCCACGGCCCAGATGATGTTCTTTGGGCCAAAGGCGGAATCGCCGCCGAAAAACACTTTCGGATTGGTTGAGGCGAATGTTGCCTTGTCGACGACCGGCATGCCCCATTTATCGAACTCGAGCCCGATATCGCGTTCAATCCAAGGGAAGGAGTTTTCCTGGCCGACCGCGACGAGCACGTCGTCGCATTCGAAATGCTGGTCGGGCTCTCCCGAGGGCACGAGATTGCGGCGGCCCTTGTCGTCGAACTCGGCTTTCACCTTCTCGAAGGTCACGCCGGTAAGCTTGCCGTTCACATGCGTAAATTCCTTCGGCACGAGGAAATTCAGGATCGGGATGCCTTCATGCATCGCGTCCTCTTTTTCCCAGGGGCTCGCCTTCATTTCCTCGAAACCGGAGCGGACGATGACTTTCACGTCCTCGCCGCCGAGGCGGCGCGAGGTGCGGCAGCAATCCATCGCTGTGTTGCCGCCGCCGAGCACGATCACGCGCCTGCCGATCTTGTCGATATGCTCGAACGAAACGCTGGAGAGCCAGTCGATGCCGATATGAATGTTCTTGGCGGCTTCCTTGCGGCCGGGCAGATCGAGGTCGCGTCCGCGCGGCGCGCCTGAGCCGACGAAGATCGCGTCGTAATCTTCCGCCAGCAGCGCCTTCAGGCTGTCGATGCGTTGGCCGAGGCGCAATTCCATGCCGAGCCCGGTGATGTAGCCGACTTCCTCGTCGATCACTTCTTCCGGCAGGCGGAAGCGCGGGATCTGGCTGCGGATCATACCGCCAGCGCGCGGATCGGAATCGTACAGCACGATGTCATAGCCGAGCGGCGCCAGATCGCGCGCCACGGTGAGCGAGGCAGGGCCAGCGCCGACGCAGACGATGCGTTTGCCGTTCTTCTTCGCGGCAGGTTTGGGCATGCGGCCATCGACGTCGCCCTTGTTGTCGGCGGCGACGCGCTTCAGGCGGCAGATAGCCACCGGCTCATCCTCGACGCGGCCGCGCCGGCAGGCCGGCTCGCACGGCCTGTCGCATGTACGCCCAAGCACGCCCGGAAATACGTTCGACTTCCAGTTGATCATATACGCATCGGCGTAGCGGCCGGCGGCGATCAAGCGGATGTATTCTGGAACGGGCGTATGGGCAGGGCAGGCCCACTGACAATCCACCACCTTGTGGAAATAGTCCGGGCCGGCAATGTCAGTCGGTTTCATTACACTCCCTGTGACGCCCGCGTTTCGTCCCGTCTTGGCGCTCGTGCAGCATAGAGCCTGGCCGCCCCCGCGCCAAGTCAATCGCGCCTCGAATCGCGTTACGTGAAACTACCCTTCATCGCGCCAATGTGATGAACGCCTGGGCCGCCGCCGGCGCCTTGACCTTGTCGCCGGAGATGAAGAACGCGAACACGTCGCGCGCCTTCGCGGGTGCAGCAGGACCGAGCGAATCGAGGTCGTCCGGGGCATCGCCCTTGGCCCACGTTTTCGCCCGGCCCGCCCAAGCCTTGAGCGCGGCGGGCGCATAGCCTTCGGCATATTTCTCCTGCGACTTCTGCAGACGCAGGTAGATAAAGTCGGCGGTCGCATCCGCGATCAGCGGGTGATCGTCGGAATCGGCCAGCACGATTGCGGCGCCGTGCTTACGCACCAGATTCACGAAATCGGCGTTCACAAAACTCTCGTGTCGCACCTCCACCACATGACGCAGCGGGAGCTTGCCGAGCTTCTTGGGCAGGAGCGCCAGGAAGGCCTCGAAATCGTCGGGGTCGAATTTCTTGGTCGGCATGAATTGCCAGAGGATCGGGCCAAGCTTGGCTTTCAGTTCATCGAGCCCGCTGCCGATGAAATGTTCGATCGAGTCTTTTGCGCCAGCCAATTCGCGACGGTTGGTGCAGAACCGGTTGGCTTTTACGCTAAACATGAAGTCGTCCGGCGTTTCGTCGTGCCATTTGCGGAAGCTGGTCGGCTTCTGTGTTGAATAATAGGTGCCGTTGATCTCGATCGCGGTAAGCGCGCGGGAGGCGAATTTCAATTCGTCGGCCTTCTTGAGGCCGGCAGGATAAAACGTCCCGCGCCAAGGCTCGAACGTCCAGCCGCCAATGCCGGCCCGAATGGTCCCGGTCATGGCGTTGTCTTTCTGTCTTCTTTGGCTCGGCGGGCGCGGTCCTCGATGTGTTTTTCGAGCGGGTGCAGGACGACGATCAGGACCAGCGCCAGCCCTGAGGCAAGCGCGACGTTCGCCCACGCGCCCAGCCCGCACGCAACGCCCAGCATGGCGGCGGCCCAAATAATCGCCGCGGTGGTTAGGCCGCGGACCTTTGTGCCTTCGGGACTGTGAAGCACCGCGCCGGCCCCCACGAAGCCGACGCCCGTGAGTACGCCCTGGATCACCCCCTGAAGGAGGCGGCTCAAGCCAGCCGCGCCCAGGCGCGCGCCGGCGTCAAGCGCGCATAGTGTTATGAGCGCTGAGCCAAACGCCACCAGCCCCATGGTCCGCATTCCGGCGGGCTTGCCCGCCACGTCGCGGGTGAGGCCGAGCAGGCAACCAATCGCAGTAGCGGCGGCCAGGCGCAGCGCATAATCGGCGAAACCGGTCATCATGCCGCTTTATAAGCGAAATCCGTGGGCTAGGAGGGCTTAAACGACAATTTTCCGCCCGCTTGTGCGGCGTGGCGAGGTTGACTGGAGCGGCGGAGCGCGCTTCCTAGTGCTTAGGTGGGGCATCGGCCGGGAGACGGAACGGCCGCTGGAGACGCAATGGCTGCGAAACCCGATTTCGGCGCATTGCCCCGTATGCTGATGTACCGCTTTTCGGAGCTTAATCCGGAGATGCGCGCAGACCCGCATGCGATGCTCGATCCCCAGCGCGCCGAGTGCCCCGTGGACCGTGATCAGGTCCTGCCCGCGCTCTACGTTACGTCGTACGGCGTCGCCAAGGACCTGCTGACCGATTCCGCAATTTCGCGGAATTTCGAATACGCCTCGCCGAAAAACTTCGTGATCAACGCCGTACGCGAGTTGAACCACGCCGTCGAAGGCGAGTTCGGCCGCCACGATTCCATGCTGATCCTCGACGATCCGGACCACGCCCGCGTGCGCGGGATCGTCGCCAAGGCGTTCCTTGCGCGCGCGGCGCAGGCCCGGCCAATGATCGAGCAGATCGTTGAGGCGACGCTGGCGCGCCTGGAGGGGCGGGCGGGCTTTGATGTGGTCGAGGAATTCGCCTGCCACGTTCCTATCAATGTGCTGGGCGCCATTCTCGGCTGCGAAGAGGCTGATCGCGCCGATCTGCGGCGCTGGACCGAGGCAGGCCAGCGCGCCTTCGATCCCACGATGCAGGAAGACGGTAGGCTTGCCGCGATCGAGGGGCGCCGCGGCATCCTGGCTTATTTTCGCGACCGGATGGACTTGCGGCGCGCAAACCCAGGCGACGATCTCGTCAGCGATCTGCTGGCGGCGCAGGCCGCTGGCGCGCCGATCAGCGATGGCGAGATTCTGCATAACATGTTCGCGCTGCTGGTGGCCGGCCATTTGACCACTGCCGATCTGATCGGCAATGGCGCGATGCTGCTGCTGACCCATCCTGAAGCGCGCGCCAAGATCAAGGACAATCCGGCGCTGATCGCCAGCGCGGTCGATGAGATGCTGCGGTTCGAGCCGCCGATCGCCACGACCGCGCGGTTTCCCCATCAGGATGGCGCGCTCGGCGGCTGCCCTTATCAGAAGGGCGATGCGCTCACCGTAAGCGTGCTGGCCGCCAACCGCGATCCGGCGACCTTCGAAAACCCGCACGAATTCGATATCTCGCGCCGCCCCAATCCGCATCTAGCCTTTGGCGCCGGCTCGCATATGTGCGTGGGCGCGCCGCTTGCCCGGATCGAGGGGCAGGTCGCGATCTCGCAATTGTTCGAGCGCTTCCCAAACCTGCGCCTCGCTGAGAACAAGCCGCCGGAATGGCGCGCCGTCGCTGGCGTACGCGGGCTGGCAAGGTTGGACGTGCTGACCTGAGCAAATCAATCCCGGTCGGGCGCGCCCAGCGGAAAATACGATCGGAACGGCCGCGCCTCCTCAACCGCCCGCGCGAAGGATGGACGGGCAAGCAGCCGTGCGCGGTAGGCGCGTAAAGCCGGAAACGCCTCGGAAATCTGGTGCGTCCATTCCGCATAGAACAACGAAGGCGCGGCCGCGCAATCCGCCAGCGTGAAATCCGCGCCCGCGGCCCAGATCCTGCCGGCAAGCGTTGCTTCGAGCCACGCATAGGCGCGCTCCAGCCTTTCCCTGGCGATGGCCAGCCCTTCCTCGCTCTTCATCGGGACGACGCCCAACTGGGCGTTCACCGCAACCTGCATCGCATCCATTACGTACAGATCGAAGAAGCGATCCAGGAAGCGCACGTCCAACGCGGCCATCGGGTCTGCGGGGATGAGGCGCACCGGGCCGGGATGCGCGAGCTGGAGGTATTCGATGATGATGCTGGTTTCGACAATGGTTCGGTCGCCGTCCGCCAGCAGCGGGAACTTGCCCAGCGGCCATCGGCGCAGCCATTCGGCCGAGTGCAGTGGCGAATCCGGCGCGATGAGGCGGAACTCGAACGGCGTAGCGTTCTCGTACAGCGCGATGAGCGCTTTCTGCGTGTACGAGGAAAACGGATGACCGTAGAGCGCAAGCGACATGGTGATTATCTAAGGCGCCGCCGAAGGCGCTTCGCCGGGCGCCGGGGCTGAGGCCGGTTCTTGCGGTGCTTCAGGCGACTCCAATTGCCCATCTTGAAAGGTTGATTCGGCCAGCGGATCGGCCGGTGCGGTGATTTCACCAGGCGCGCTGGTTTCGATCATCGGCGCATCCGCGTCGATGGCCACATCAGGCGGCAGCGCCTCTATTGGCGGCAGCGTCGAGGGCGCGCCGCGGCGGCGCGGCGGCGGCGCGGCGTTCGGGCCGAGCACGCAGATATCGAGTTTTTGCGCGTGGATGGCGTACATGCGCGCTTCGATAGAGGCGGCGCGCCGGCTCACGTAGGGGCCGGGGCTGGACGCGCTCCATTTGTTCGGGCTTGGCAGCACCGCGGCAAGCAGGGCCGCCTGGCGCGGCGTGAGTTCGCCCGCCGATACGTTGAAATAAGCGCGCGACGCGGCCTGCGCGCCAAACAGGCCGTGGCCCCATTCGGCGACGTTCAGGTAGTGCTGCATGATCCTGCGCTTCGGATACAGGTGCTCGATCAGGAAGGTGAAATAAGCCTCCGCCCCTTTGCGCACGAACGAGCGCTGCGGCCAGAGAAACAGGTTTTTCGCGGTCTGCTGGCTGATCGTCGATCCGCCGCGCACCTTTCCCTTCTTCAGGTTGGACGCCTTCTGGTTGGCGGCGTAGGCCGCCTGGATCGCGTCGATGTCGAACCCCTTGTGCTGGCAGAAGCGCGCGTCCTCCGCCGCCAGCACAGCGCGGATCAGGTGGGGGGAGATTTCATCGGCCTTCACGTTCTGGTGGCGGATGGTTTCACCGCCCAGCCAGCGTTGCAGCATCAGGATCGTGCCCGGCGGGTTGATCGAGGCGTAGGCCAGCGTCCACAGAACGGGTCCAACAATCACGACAATCGCGAGTGCTTTGGCGGCCATCGCCAGCCAGCCCGGCAGCGAGACCTGCGGCATGTGAAACCGCCGCCCTTCGCGCCGATCGAGATCGCCGCCAAGCGCGCCGATGGCCTTCTTGACCTGCTCCCGGTCGGCCATATGCGGATCGAGATTATTGTCGTCGCTCACGGGCCCCACTCCCGTTTCACCGCAACGTCCGACTCGGCGCGCGCTCGTTGTATCTTGAGCGTGGCGAAGCGGGCGGGGTCAAGCCGGGACAGCGCCCAAACCGCCGCCCCGCGCACAAGCGGGGACACATCCGAAAGCCTTGCCTCGGCGCTCGCAGTAAGCTTGGCGTCTCCAGAATTTCCTATCGCTATCAGTACGTTGCGGACAAACCGGTCACGTCCGGCGCGCTTGATCGGCGTCCCGGCGAAGCGGGCGCGGAAGGCGCCATCGTTCAATTCGACGAGATCAGCCAGCGGCAAATCTGCGAGCGCTTCGTTCAGCGCCAGTTTCCCGTCGCGCGATGTTTGGGCGAATTTGTTCCAGGGGCAGACCGCCAGGCAATCGTCGCAGCCGAACACGCGATTGCCAATCGCGGCGCGGAATTCCTCCGGGATCGGGCCTTCATGCTCGATCGTGAGGTAGGCGATGCAGCGGCGCGCATCGAGCTGATAGGGCGCGGGAAACGCGGCGGTAGGGCAGATGTCGAGGCATGCGCGGCAGGCGCCGCAATGATCGGCCTCTGGTTCGTCTGCCGGCAGCGCCGCGTCGGTAAGGATCGCGCCGAGAAACAGCCATGAGCCGAAGTCGCGGCTGACCAGATTGGTGTGCTTGCCCTGCCAGCCGATGCCGGCGTTTTGCGCCAAAGGCTTTTCCATCAGCGGCGCGGTATCGACGAACACCTTCACTTCCGCGCCGCTCTTTTCCGCCAGCCAGCGCGCCAGTTGCTTCAGTTTCGATTTGATCAGATCGTGATAATCGCGCCGCCGCGCATATTGCGAAATCGCCGCGCGATCTTTTTTTGCAAGCGCGGCGAGAGGATCGTCCTCGCCGGCATAATTCACGCCGAGCATGATCGCGCTTTTCGCCGCCGGCCAGAGGCTTTGCGGATGACTGCGGCGTTCAGCGGTCTCTTCCATCCACGCCATTTCGCCATGCCGGCCTTCGGCGATGAATTCCGCAAGCCGCCCCGTCGCCAGCCAAGGCGTATCGGCGCGCGCGATCCCGCACGCGTCGAAACCGAGCGCGAGGGCGCGCGCCTTTATGGTCGTTGCGAGGGTCAGGATCGGTTCAGTGCGGCGCTGGCTGCTGGCATCGCCCGATTATATAGCCCGGCACATGCGATTGCGCTCGCGGGCTTTCGCTCCGCGGTGAAAATATTCCCGCGCAACGCGTGGGAGGCCGGGGCGCATGCACTGCGCCGGTTGGTTTTACTGACGCTGCTTTCGCAGCGCCTGCGCGTTGCACGCGCCCCGATTTGCGATCGTTTACCCCGGACAGGGACCGAGGAGTTGTACTTGGCCCAGCGGCTCGCGCTCTGGCTGGAACACCAGAGGCTTAGCTCCAAGCCCAGTTTCCGGTT
>DASZPV010000097.1:0-2097 GCA_035549875.1 Caulobacterales bacterium | reverse complement strand
GCCCTCGGCCGAAACGGCGATCCCGCGCGCCTTGCGCCCCTGGCCCGCGCGGTCCCCGACAGCCGGCTCCACTTGCGCCAAAGAACTAAAGCCTCGCCTAAGCCGTTACGCGCCTGGCTGGCGCTTCCCCGGCGCATTTAAGGGATGGGTCGGCTCGCCGACAAGCGCCCAATGCATCGCACCCTATCCAAAGTCAATGCGACGAACGGAGCGCGATCAGCCATCTATGTTCTTGCGTCCCGCCGCCTGTAGCTGTCCGTCATAATCCCGCCGCACGGCGCGCGCGCGGCCCAGAATGGCGCGATCCACCCGCGCCGAGGGCGACAGCGGCGTCGGCGTCCACCAGGCGGGGTGGGTGAGCAGGTGCAGCCGCGGATGGCCGGCGGCGATCACCTCGGCCATCGGCGTAAAGCGCCAGTAGCCATTGGAGTCCGAGCAATAGACATAATCGCGCTTCAGGCGCGCGCTGTAGGCGTTGTGCAGGCCGGCGATCATGTCGCCTTCGAAGGAGAGCAGATTGGACTGGTCCGGATTGTGCCAGCTCACCACGCGCACGGGCCGCTCGACGATGGCCTCGATCAGCATTTTTTCCTTCGTCAGCGCCGCTTCGAGCGTTGTGGCGGTCCACGTTCCGCCGTCCGGCGCGGGCGCATCGAAATGAAGGCCGATTTCGTGCCCCAGCCCGGCAATGGCGCGCGCCTTCGCCGCCACGTCCGCCTCCAGCAGATTGTAGAAGGTCGAGCGCGGATTGACGAAATAGGTGACGCGCACGCCGCGCGCAGCTTCGATCGCCGCCAGCTTCGCGCCGCGATGCATGGAAAAATCCACGTCATGGCGCCAGATCACATGCTTGTCGGTCGCGGTGTCTCCGTAGGATGCGAAACGGTAACCGCTGGCGATCAGCGCATCGAGCAAAGAAGCAAAGCCGGCCTCTGTGAATTCCGCATTTGAAGGTTCGGGCGCCATGCGCGCCATCACGACGACGTCCTTCCATGTCCCGCCAATGAACGCTGCGCGCCGCATCAACCCTTCATAGGAAAATCCTGATTTTTCATAGGCGCCGATCGCCAAAGCGTTGTCCGCGAAGACGTGCAGGAATACGCGCGCAAGCCCCATGTCGCCGAAGGCAAACCGGCAGCAAAGCTCGACCGCTTCGGCGCCCCAACCCTTGCCGCGATCGGTCGCTTCCCCAATGCGAATACGCATCTCGGCGGAGCGATGCACATTGTGAACGCCAACGAGTTGCACGAGACCAATCAAGCGCTTCGTGC
Organism: Caulobacterales bacterium; assembly: GCA_035549875.1. Taxonomy (GTDB): domain Bacteria; phylum Pseudomonadota; class Alphaproteobacteria; order Caulobacterales; family Aquidulcibacteraceae; genus JAKFWI01. The sequence continues at coordinate 826 of DASZPV010000097.1, read as the reverse complement.
TTTTTTCGCGGATAGCGAACACAATCGTGCTCGGATCGCTCGGCAGGCGTTCGATCCATTTGCGATGGCTTTCGCTATCGACGGGACGAAAGGGGCCGTGAAGATGCACGATCTGCGGATCGTTGATCCAGTTGAAAAGGATTTCGGAATCCTCGGCTTGCACCGGGCCGAGCGCTATCTTGCTTCCCTCTATCATGCGCGGGAAAAGTCTCCGGATCTCGCGTTTCGCATGTCGGCGCCATCATGCATTAGGTAGTCGATCACCGAAAGGCCGGGGATGAACCGTTCTTGCGGCCCATAGGGGTGCGGCGTGAAGTTCTGCTCGATGACTTGAATTCCCGCTTCTGTAAATGGCGCATCGTCGCGATAACCGCCGGCGCCGCCGCCGATCAAATAGGCGTCGCCGCCAGCGGCCTGGACCAGGGAGACGAGTAATAGGTTGGATGCGCCTTCGCCGCCGAGCGCGGTCTGCCGCAGAAAGGGCGTGTTCAGGCCAATCGCGCGCGCAATATCGCCAATGGCGTTGATATTGAATTCAGAGAGCCGGCTTTGTGGCGCCCGCACGAGCGGCTCAAGCATGGTCATTGTTTCGGCAAAGCGCGGCGCGCGCGCATAATTGGCTTCCAGCGTCTTTAGCAGTTTGTCGCGCCATGGCTTTGCGTCGTCGATTTCGGCGTCGCAAATCTTGTCGGCCGTTCTTTTCACCGGGCAGGTGACCCATTGCGCCTGATCCTGAATGTTCAGGCGAACGCGGTTTGTCCAGCTCTGCTTGGGGTAATCAACCGCATCGAGAAACACGAACACGTCCGCTTTCGCGATCTTGTCG
>DASZPV010000096.1:0-1648 GCA_035549875.1 Caulobacterales bacterium | reverse complement strand
CGCCAGCCGCACGGCCACGCCGGTGCCGAGCGAGTAGCCGTGAATGACGATGTCGGCGGCGACGTAGCCGTGCGCGATCAGCCAGACGTAACCAGCGTCCGCATCGGCGTTGAGGCCGGTTTCGGTTGGAAAGCCGGTCGAGCCGGAAAAGCCGCGATAGAATACGGCGAGCATCCCCGCGCCGTGATCGATCACGCGCCGCCAGCGCGCGGACAGCGCGTGCGGGCGCAACGCGTTACCGTCGAAGAACAGCAGGACCGGCTTGCCGGCTTGCGGCGGCGTCCACCAGGCGATGAGGCTCTCGCCATCGTGCGTGGTGAGACGCACGGCGCTGACGCCGGCAAAATCCGGTTCGACAATTGCGCGGCTCGGATAATAGATGAAGCGCCGCTGAAACAGCGCGAACACGACGATCACGATCAACATGATCGCCGCCGCACCTGCCGCGAGCCAGATCAGCCAGGACGGCACGGGCGCGCCTTTCTCAAGATACGAGCGCCTCGGAATCGCAATCTTTTGCGCTGGGCGCTGGCGGCAGGGCGCGCGAGACGCGCTTTACGGAAAATGACGAGCAGAGACCATCCTGCGGGAAGACGACGCTGCCGGCGTAGCTGTTGCCGTCGGCGGAGATTTTTCCGCCGAGATCGATCATGTACCAGTAGGGATCGGGCTGCTTGAGCCACTTTTGTTGCTTGAGCAGCAGCGCGCCGCTGCGCGCATTGTAGCGCCCAAAAAGCGTGAAGCAGCCGGTGGGTACGCCGGGATTTTTCGGGTGCTCCGAGAACGTCATCACGGCTTGCACATTCCCGCGCGCATCTTCGCGCAGGCTTAGCGCCATCGCCGTGAGCCCCTGCCCGCACGTATATTCGCCGCGCCAGAGGCCGGTCAGCGTGTCGGCAAACGCCGGCGCGGCGACGGCCCAGACCGCCAGAACGACAAAGCTTGCCTTCAATTTTCGGCTGTGTATTTGCAAGGCCATGCCCACCATTTCATGGTTCTACGGGATTTCGATCCGGATGTTCTTCAACAATCATCCGCCGCCTCATTTTCATGCTTACTATGAGGGTAGTGTGGCCGTGATCAACATCGAGACTGGCGAGGTCACGACCGGAAGCCTGCCGCCCCGCATTCTGCGCTTGGTCGAAGCGTGGCGGGCGCGGTATATTGCCGATCTGAGAGATGTGTGGGCGCGCGCCCGGCGCGGCGATAGAGAGCCGCTCGGGCGCATCCCCGGTTTGGATGACGAGTGATGCGGGAAGTTGTTCACGTCCGCCGTTTTGAGATTGTCGGCCCGTACCGGCTGAAGCTGCAGTTCACAGACGGACTTGCCGGCGAATGGGATTTTTCGGCGCTGGCGACCGACAAGCGCGGCATCGCCGCGGACTTCGCCGACCCGGCATTCTTTGACAAGGTGTTTCTGGAACACGGCGCTCTGACGTGGCCGAACAGTTTCGACTGGAGCCCTGAGGCGCTGCACGCAGACATGCTCGCGGCGGGCGCGCTCAAATTTGAGGGCGTGGCGGCGGAGTGAGCGACATATCACCCGCGGATTGGCTCGCCGCCATCGCAGCGCTCTTGGCGGCAGTTGCAGCAATATGCGCGGTCATTGTTGCGCTGCTCCAATGGAAAGCGACGCATCGCCAAACAG
>DASZPV010000095.1:0-20706 GCA_035549875.1 Caulobacterales bacterium | reverse complement strand
TAGCCGAGCGCGATGCGGCCCTTGTTCGCGATGTTGAAAATGCGCGCGGGGCCGGCGCTAGTGAGATCGATATAGCGTTCGAGGCTCAGGCGCCCGTCCGCGACGTGCGTAAGCATTACCGCCACCGCCGTCTGCACGCCGGGCATGCCGGATGGCGATTTGGGATAGGGCTGGGCCTTTTCCTCTTTCGTGTGCGGCGCGTGATCCGTGCCGATCACATCCACCACGCCCTGCGCGATACCGAGCGACCAGAGCGCGGCGCGGTCCGCCGCATAGCGGATCGGCGGGTTCATCTGCGCGAAACCCTTGAGGCGCTGATACGCCTCCGGCGCCTCGAACGTCAGGAATTGCGGCAGCGTCTCGACCGTCGCGACATCCTTGGCGGTCGCGAGGAATGCCATTTCCTCTTTCGAGGATACGTGCAGCACATGCACGCGCTTGCCGTGCCGGCGCGCCGCGGCGACCAGGCGCTGTACCGCCAGCAGCGCGGTCTGCGCATCGCGCACTTCGGGATGGCTGGTCCAATCGCCATCGCGGGCGAATTTCTTGCGCTCGTTGAGGCGGTCGTCATCCTCGGCGTGAAAAGCGCCGCGGCGGCTGATGTTGGCGAGCACGCGATCAAGCCCGGTTTCATCCTTCACCAGCAGCGAGCCGGTGGACGAGCCCATGAACGTCTTGACGCCGCACACGCCCGGCAGACGCTCGAGTTCGCCGAGCTGGTCGAAATTATCCGGCGACGCGCCGACATAGAACGCATGATCCACGTGCATGCGGTTTTTCGCCCGCGCCAGCTTGTCGTTGATCGCCGCTTCAGTGGTCGTCGAGGGCGTGGTGTTCGGCATTTCGAACACGGCGGTGACGCCGCCGAGCGCCGCGCCGCGCGAGCCGCTTTCCAGGTCCTCCTTATGCTCCAGCCCCGGCTCGCGGAAATGCACTTGCGTATCGATCACGCCGGGCAGGATCGTCAGACCCTTGGCGTCGAACACTTCACCGGCGCTGGCCTGTTTCAGGTCGCCGATCGCGACGATACGCCCGGCGGTGACGCCGATATCGCCCGGCCCGCGCCCGGCATGGTTGACGATGTCGCCGCCGCGAAGAATGAGATCGAAGATCACGAGGTTGCTTTCTCCGCTGGCGCCGGGCTTTGCCGGGCGCCGTATTTATCTGCGTGAGCGGGACGGTAATGCTCGAACAATCCCTTGCCGACGCCAATGCGCAGGCCGGATTTGCGCCACCACGGCGCGTTGGCTTCCACCTCGATCGTCGGCATGCCGTTGATCCCGCGCCCGGCATAGCGCCGCTCGCATTCGGGGATAATGCGATCCAGAAAGAAGCGGCGATTGATCAGGAACGTGTTGTTCGACCATTCGAGGCTGGCCGAGGAGACCAGATAATCGCCATCGGGCGTGCGGCGCACGAGATCGGGAAAACGGACGGGCGCATCATCGCGATAGTAAACCGTCCAACCCGCCGCGCGCCGGGCTGCGCCCGGACGCAAGAGGCGGCGTAGCGTCGCCATGGTTTTGGCCGCGCGCGAGGCGCCCGCTTCCGGCCAGAACTTCTTGCGCTTGGCGATGGCGAATTGCTGGCCGGGATACGCCCGGCAGCGCATGCGATAGACCTGCGCGGCGCCGGCGCGCATGTTCGATAGCGCGTTCTTGATCTGCCGCGCCGCATGCTCGGCGCTTTCCACCAGCAGCGCATCGTTCTCCACCAGGAGCACGTAATCGGTATCCAGCGCTTCGGCCATGGCCTTGAAGCCGCCGAGTATGCCGCGATTGGTTTCATCGCCCGCCGCTTCAAAGCCGAATTCGGCGGCAAGGGCGCGGTCTTCGTCCTCGATCTCCTGGAAATAAATTAGAGATCGATCGAACAGGGAGGCGAAATTCTCGCGGGCGTACGACCCAAGCGAATGGCGCAGCGTTTCCCGGTCGCGCCAGGAGAGCACGCCGAAGCCGATCGTTTCGGGGCTGGCGAACCGGTTCACCGCCAGTGCTCGCCGATCCAGGGCGTGGGCTTCAGCGTGCGATATATCCGCTTGTGCGCGGGCGCAGGCCATTTTCCGTCGCGCGCCTCATCCGGATCGGGCTTGCCGGTGAAGATCACGATTTTTGTTTCTGGCGGCAGGGGCGCTGCCTGGAAAAAGCGGAGCGGCCATGCCGGCACGAGTTCGTGCTTGAAACTGCGGCACCAGAGGCGCGGCCAGAAATTGATCTTCTTCGCCTCGCGCGAAAGATAAATCTGCTCATTGTCATAGGCGCCCACGATCGCCATCGGATCGGCGGCGAAGCGCTCCCATATGTTCGCATTGGCGCCGACGGGAAACCGGAACACGGAGGAATTGCCCACGCCGCTGCCGCGCGAGGTGTAATTTTCCATGATGCAGAGTTCGCCAGGCATGTAGTCCCAGAACTCATCCATAGGCCCGGTGATGACGATATCGAGATCGAGGAACAACACATCTCCCGCAACGCCGGGATAGTCCTTTTTCCAGACCGTGAGCTTCTTCCAGCCGCGTGAGCGATACGGCTCGGGCATGTCCACATCGAGCAGCGGCTGGACTTCAACGCCGGCGTCGAGCCCCGCCGGATCGTCCGTATAGCACACCAGTTTCGTGGGCCGCTTTACGTTGCGCATCAGCGCGCTGTGCAGGCGATTGACGTATTCCGGCCCGTAGCGCGTTCCCCATTTCATGCAAATGGCGGTCTGCACGGCGGCTCCCGGAGAAAAAAGCCCTTAAGCGCGGGCGGTGCGGCCTGATAGTGGAGCGGGCCAAAGGTGGCAATGGGCTGGCAATACCGGCCCCGGCGCCCCACTTTGGCGCCATGACCGAACCCCTGCGCCTCGACCGCGCGCTGTTCACCGTGCGCGGACCTGACACGACCGAATTCCTGCAGAATTTGGTGACGAACGACGTAACGCTGCTGGCGCGCCAGCCCGTGATCTATGCCGGCATACTGAGCCCGCAGGGCAAGGTTACGGCGGATTTCATGCTGTGGCGCACCGATGAGGGCGTGCTGCTCGATGTCCATGCCGGCGCCGCCGACGTCCTGCGCGCCAAGCTGATGCTTTACCGGCTCCGGGCGAAGGTCGAGATCGGGCCCATAGAGGCGGGGTTGGGCGTTTTTTCCGGCGACCTCACTGGCAGGGCGATCCTCAGCGCCGCCGATCCGCGCCTGCCAGAAGCCGGGCTGCGCGCGATTGCGCTTGCCCAGGGCGCGCCGCCGGAAGCGGAACCCGAGGCCTATCGCGCCCGGCGCATCGAGGCCGGCCTGCCCGATCTGGCGCACGATGCGGCGCCAGAAGAAGTGTTCGCGCTGGAAGCCCTGTTTGAAGAACTGAACGGCGTCGATTTTCAGAAGGGCTGCTTCGTCGGCCAGGAAAACGTCAGCCGCATGAAACGGCGCGCCACCACGCGCAAGAAATTCTGCCCGGTGGCGTTTGACGGCGCCGCCCCGCCATTCGGAACCGCGATCACCGCCGGCGCCGCCGAGATCGGTTCTATCCGCACCGGTATCGAAGGGCGCGCCATCGCCCTGCTTCGTCTCGACCGCGCGCAGGAGGCGCTGGAAAAAGGCGAGACTCTGGTCGCGGACGGCAAGGCCTTGCATCTGGCCGCGCCGCCATGGCTGATTATGCCCAGCGCAACAGAAGCAGCTTGAGGGGCGGCAATGCTGGCAGATCACTGGCACCAGGTCGGGTTCTTTTAGTCGTCGGCTGGATTCTGGCGATCTGGTCGGTCATCCACATCGCACAGAGCAATGCCGGCCCGTTCGGCAAGGCGCTCTGGATTGCGGCAGTGCTGTTCTTTCCGGTGTTAGGGTTTATCGCCTGGCTGCTCTTCGGCCCGCGCAGCGCGAAGCCAAAAACCTGATGGACCGCCGGCTACCTTAACTTAATCCTCCCCCGTTTACGGGGGAGGTGGACGCCGCGAAGCGGCGGACGGAGGGGGAAGTGCGGCCATAATCGCCCGCCAGACCCCATCCATGTTTTCGTAAACGTCCAGATTGGTAACACGAACGACGCACCAGCCTTCCGTTTTCATGAATGCCGTGCGTCGCGCATCGTGCGCTAATTCTTCAGCCGTGCGATGTGTAGCGCCGTCCACCTCGACGACGACCTTTGCCAACGCGCAAGCAAAGTCAGCGATATACGGACCTATCGGATGCTGGCGCCGGAATTTATTGCCCGTAGCGTTACGCCGCAAATGCTGCCACAGAATGACTTCAGCTTTCGTCAGAGCACGACGAAACTGTTTGGCGCGGATGCGAGATTGCTCTTCGTCCTTGCGCAATTCCCCCTCCGGCCTCGCTTCGCGAGAGCCACCTCCCCGTAAACGGGCGAGGATTAAGTCGCCGCTATCCCACATCGCGTTTCGTAAAACGAGAAGCGCGCCAACGATTTTCTCATCAACTCACTCAAAGTAATCCGACCTGCCTTCGCGCCCGGTTATGATCGCCGGAGATGAACGAAACGCCTCGCCCCCACCTTGTTTCTGCCCAGCGCCTTTTGCGCCTGAGCCTTTGGCTGCGCCTTACCGTGTCGTGGTTTGCGGCGCAGGTGCTGGCGCTGACGGCGCCACGGGCCGCCGCGTGTTTTCTGGAAAAGTACGCGCGCGATGCGCGCATGCTTCTGGTTTTGCGGGCGGTGAAGGCCGCCGGGTTTCGCCGCGGCGGCGTCATCACCGCGGACATGCGCCGTCTGACCGGCCGCGGCGTCGCGGGCGTAAAGCTGCGGCGCGCGCTCCGCACCGGTACGTTCAGCCAGCGCGCCTGCGCCATTTGCGATGCGCTCGCCGCGCCCGACCGATGGATCGCGTATATCGTGAAGAGATTGCAGCGCGGGTTCACCAAACTTCAGCGCGCGCCAGCGGTAGTGCGTAAGAAAGTGCGCGTCGCTCGCGCCGCCCCGCGCATGGGCGAGGCGATCAACTCGTCTTAGGGACCGCCGGCATCCTGCCGGCGTCAATTCACCTAACAAAGCGGCTCGCCGGCAAGATGCCGGCGGTCCGGTTACGTCAACGCGCGCGGATTCATGATGCGCTTGGGATCGAGCGCGGCTTTCACCCTGGCCATCACATCCAGCGCCACTTCGTCCTTGTAGCGCGGCAATTCCTCGCGGCGGGAAACGCCGATGCCGTGCTCGGCGGAGATCGACCCGCCCATAGCCACGGCCACGTCCTGCACGATCTGGACAAGCGGCACGCACTTTTCCCAGAACGCGCCGTTCGGCGGGCCGGGCGGCTGCATCACCGTGTAGTGGATATTGCCGTCTCCCGCGTGACCGAACGCCAGCACGCGCAGTTCCGGCGCCAGTTTGCGCGCTTCAATTTCCGCATCGCGGAGAAAATCGGGCACGCGCGCCACGGGCACGGAAATATCCATCGACGCTTGGGCCCCCTGCGTGCGCTGCGCCGCCGGGATTTCCTCGCGGATGCGCCACAAATCTCTCGCATGCGCATGATTCTCGGCGACGACAGCGTCCTGGATCAGACCCTTTTCCATGGCGCCGGCAAGCGCCTGCTCGGCCGCTTCGCGCAGACCGACGGCGCGAATGCTTTCCATTTCGATCAGCACGCGCCAGCCGTTCCAGTGCGGCAAGGGATCGCGAAATTGCGGGAAGGCGCCCAGAGTCATTTCGGTCGCGAACGGGTTCATCAGTTCGAACGCAACGACGGCGCCGGTCTCAACCTTCATGTAGTGCAGGAGTTTCAGCGCCTCGCCGGGCGAGGCGAGCCCGACGAGGGCGACGACATGCTCGGCCGGGCGCGGCTGCAGTTTCAGCGTGGCGGCGGTGATGATGCCGAGCGTGCCTTCGGCGCCGATAAAGAGCTGTTTGAGGTCGTAGCCGGTATTGTCCTTGCGCAGCGCCTTCAGCGCCGGCAGCACCCGCCCGTCCGGCAGCACCACTTCAAGGCCGAGCACCTGCTCGCGCATCATGCCGAACCGGATGACGTGCACGCCGCCGGCATTGGTCGAGATTAGCCCGCCGATCGTGGCGCTGCCCTCGCTGCCAAGGCTCAGCGGAAACACCCGGCCAGCTTCGGCGGCCGCTTCCTGCACCGTCTTCAGCACGACGCCGGCCTCGGCGACGAGCGCATCGTCTTCGGCGGAAACGGAGCGAATCTTGTTCATGCGCTTCAGCGAGAGCAGGATTTCGCCATTGGGAATCTGGGCGCCGACGAGGCCGGTATTGCCGCCCTGCGGCGTGATCGGCACGCCGGCTTCGGCGCAGGCGCCAACGATAGCCGACACCTCTTCCGTGCTCTCCGGCATCGCCATGAAGGTGGCCGCGCCACGATAGAGGCCGCGCCATTCCACCAGGTGCGAGGCGATGAGGTCGGGGTCGGCCGTCCAGCTTCTGGGCGGCAGGCGGGCGGATAATTGATCAACAATCGCTGACATTCAGGGGTCCTCGCGGCCGCGAGCGGCCCGTCAGGGGAAAAATGGCCCCCTAGCCTCCGCCGTCAAGCCAAACCTGTTGCGGGCCTGCACCGGCAAGCGCAGTCTTGCGACTCAGACAAGGGGCTGCGGCGCGAAATGCGCCCGGCCTGAAAGGGTTAAATGGCGTTCTGGATTGGTATGGCGATTTTCATGGGATTGATCATCGCCATGGCTGTAATCGGGGGCGCAGTGGTCGGCGACAAGAAGCGCCGCCGCAGGGACTAACGGGAGGGCGAAGTGAGCCTGCATATCAGGCGCGCCGTGATCCGCGACGCCGAGGCGGTCGCCCAGCAGAACCGCGACGCCGCGCGCGAGGACGGCCATGCCAATTCGGGTTTCGCCATCGAGCAGATCCGCATGCATGCGTTCGGCCCCTCGCCGGTGATTGAAATCCTGGTCGGCGAAGACCATGGCAAGCTGATCGCCCATTCGATCACCTATCGCGGCTACGACATGCGCGCCGGCCAGGTCACCCAGGTCGTGGCGGCGCTATACGTTGCGCCGGAAGGGCGCCGCAAGGGCATAGCGCGGATCATGATGAGCGCGATCGCCCGACGTGCGCGCGAACGCGGCTGCCGGCGCATCCACATCACCACCGGCCAACAAAACGCCGTTGCGCATCGCTTCTACGCCGCGATCGGCGCCAAGGAAGAACAGCAGGCCTCATTCATGCTGGCGGCCGACGCGATCGAATGGCTGGCGGCCGAGGGCCATTGAGGCTCACCTCTCGCCCCGATCGTTGGCCGGCGCCAGAGATATGAGTTTGGCGGCTATCGCGTCGAGCCGGTCGTCGATGATCGCGCAGGCCAACAGCGCCTCGCCGCCGCGCTGGAGACAGTCCTTCACGCCTTCACGGTCCTGCGCCACTACGAGCCGGTAGAGCGGCCAGACGTAGTCGTCATACTCATCCTCCGGCAGGCCCGCGCCCAGCGGGGCCCAATCTTCATTGAGCACCCGCCGGATTGCAGCGGCCAGTCTGCGGCCCTCGACGTCCAAGATCAGGGCTTGCGGAACTTCAGGATGAATTGATCGGTGTGATCGCGGATGTCCTGCTCGAAAACCCTTTCATTGTGATTGTCGGCCGGATTCTTGAGCGTATCGTTCTCGCCAACCAGCTTGAAGCCCGCCGCTTCGACCTGCGTTTTGACGATATTCGGATTGATCCGGTGCAGTTTTTCGGACGCTTCGGGACCGGCCGTGGTTCCGGCCGAATGATCGAGCACGATGTAGATGCCGCCCGGCTTCAGGATGTCATAGATGCTCTTGTTGAACGCCGCGAGATCTTTGGCCGGCGCGCCGCCCATCGTCAGACCAAGGTCGTGATAATTGCGCGACGTCCAGACCACATCGACTTTCTCCGCCGGCGTGAACGTTGCGTTCGGACCGAGCGGCAGGACCACGATATTGCCGCCATAAGCCGCGTCAGCCGCGATCGCGGCGACGGCCGGCGCGGCGCCGCCGCGGCCGGGCCCGCTGGCGGCGTAGACCTTGCCAGTCGGGCCGACGGCCTTGGAGAAGATGCGCGTGAAATAGCCATTGCCCGGCGCGTATTCAGCGATCTTTTTACCGGGGCCGATGCCGGCGTATTCCAGCATTTCGCCGGGCTTGCGCGCCGCATCGCGGTCTTTGTCCGCCTGCGGACGGGCCGGATCAGCCAGAGCGGCAGTGATCGCGGCCTTCATGTCAGCGCCGTTTGCGGTTTGGCCAGCGCCAGTCGTGCACGCGGCGAGCGCGCAGAGCGCCAAGGCCGACAGGCCTAAAATTGAGTGTCGCATTGTCTGTCCTCCCGATCGCCGGCGTTCTAGCCGACCTTATGGTTCCCGTCAGGCGCTTCGCGCCCAATCGGCATCAACTCTGCTTCATCGCCCCATCATCTGGCGGGCGATGATCAGCCGCATGATCTCGTTCGCGCCCTCGATAATCTGGTGCGCGCGCAGATCGCGGACGATCCGCTCGACCTCGTAATCGGCAAGATAACCGTAGCCGCCATGAATCTGCAGCGCCTCGTTGGCGATCTCGAAACCGGCATCGGTAGCAAAGCGCTTGGCCATGGCGCAATGCTTGGTCGCGTCGGGGTGGCCGGCGTCCAGCCGGGCGGCGGCGTCGTAAACCAGCAGCCGTGCGGCCTCCAGCTTGGTAGCCATGTCGGCGAGCTTGAACTGGGTGGCCTGGAAATCGGCGATGAGTTGGCCGAATTGTTCGCGCTCGCGCGCATATTCCAGCGCCCGCTCAAGCGCCTCGGTCGCGCCGCCGAGCGAACACGCGGCGATGTTGAGCCGCCCGCCGTCCAGCGCCTGCATCGCGTAAAGGAAGCCCGAGCCTTCCTTGCCGATCAGGTTGACCGCGGGGATGCGGCAGTCCTCGAACGTGATCTGCGCCATCGGCTGGGCTTTCCAGCCCATTTTCCGCTCGAGCTTGCCGATGTGCAGGCCTGGCGCATCACTTGGCGCGAGGAAGCAGGAAATGCCGCGCGGCCCTTCATCGCTCGTTCGCGCCATGACGACATAAACGTCGGAGAAACCCGCGCCGGAAATGAAGGCCTTGGCGCCGTTGAGCACATATTCGCCGCCGACGCGCGCGGCCGTGGTGCGCAGGTTCGCCGCGTCCGACCCGGCGCCCGGTTCGGTAAGACAATAAGAGGCGATCAAATCCATAGTGCATAGGCGCGGCGCCCATTGGCGGCGCTGCTGCTCATGGCCGAACGTGTCGATCATCCATGTCGCCATGTTGTGCATCGACATGAACGCAGCCGTGGAGATGCAACCGCGCGACAATTGCTCGAACACCAGAACCGCATCGGCGCGCGTAAGCCCCGACCCGCCCACGTCCTGACGCACACAGATGCCGGCAAAGCCGATCGCGGCCATCACCGAAAGGACTTCCCGATCGAGCGCGCCCCGCGCCTCCCACTGGGCGGCGTTGGGACGCAATTGCTCCAGCGCGAAGGCGCGGGCGGTATCGACGATCTGGCGCTGCCGGGGGGAGAGATCAAATGCCACAGAAGGGGTCTAGCACGCCCAAGCCGTGCGCATAGAGCCCGCCGGGAACGGGCCGGGGCCTCGACATTTTTCATTTATGCCGGATCGGCGTTCTGCTAGGGGCGAACCCCCGGCAATAGCGAAAAGGACGAAACGTGATCGACGCATCCCTGCTGAAAGTCCGCCGCTCGCGCGCGGGACTAGGCCTGTTCACCAGCGTCGATATCCGAAAGGGCGCGCGCGTGTCCGAATATGTCGGCAACCCGCTGACCTGGGACGAATACATGAAGTCCAACAGCGTCTATCTCTTCGAGATCAGCCCCCGCAAGACGATCGATGGTTCGCCGCGCTGGAACCAGGCCCGCTACATCAATCATTCCTGCCGGCCGAACTGCGAAATCGATATCGTGCGCGGCCGGGTGTTCATTATCGCGCGCCGCGCCATCAAGGCGGGCGAAGAGCTGCACTACGATTACGGCGAGGAATATTTCAACGACATCATCAAGCCGAAGGGCTGCCGGTGCGAGAAATGCGATCCGCCCAAACGGCAAAAGGCCGCCTAAAGGGCTCGCCCGGTTTCGGCGGCGCGGCTATAGCGGCGCCCATGCCCTTTCGTCATCAGGCTTTCTTCGCCGCCTTACTCGGCGCCCTTGCCGTGGCGTTCGGCGCGTTCGCCGCACATGGAATCGCCGATCCTAAGGCCGCCGAGCTGGTGCGCCGGGGGGCGCAATACCACATGGCCCATGTCCTTGCCGCGTTCGCGGCGCTGGCGATGTGGCGCTGGGGCGCAGCGCGGGCGCGGTTCGTCGCGCCCATCCTGTTTGCTGGAATCTGCCTGTTCAGCGGCTCGCTTTACGCTCTGGCGCTTGGCGCGCCGAGATGGGCCGGCCTGATCACGCCGATCGGGGGCGCGCTTTTCGTCGTGGGATGGGGCGTGCTGGCTTGCGCCGCGCTGGGCCTTCCCAAGCGGCCGGACTGACGAAAGCGCCGCCCCGAGACGCCGTGACTAAGTTGATTGCGCCCGGTAAGCTTGCCGCGCTTGCATCGCTTGGACGAGGCCCCTACCCAGATTACATGGGACGCGAATCCGCCTTCTCGACAGACCGCGCCGCGTCCGCGATGGCAGCCGCGTCGCGGCGCGATCTTTACGATCCGATCGAGCCGTTCCAAACCGAGATGCTGCGCGTCTCGCCGCGCCACACGATCTATTTCGAGCAATGCGGCAATCCCGACGGCATGCCCGCGATCGCGCTGCATGGCGGGCCGGGCGGCGGCGCCAGCGCCGAAATGCGCCGGTTCTTCGATCCGCGCCGCTATCGCATCGTGCTGAGCGACCAGCGCGGCTGCGGCCGGTCCACCCCGTTCGCCAGCGTCGAAGAAAACACCACCTGGGATTTGGTCGATGACATGGAACTTCTGCGCGAGCGCCTGGGCGTGCAGAAATGGCTGGTGTTTGGCGGTTCCTGGGGCTCGACGCTGGCGCTGGCCTATGCCGCCAAGCATCCCGAGCGGGTGAGTGCGCTGGTGCTGCGCGGGGTGTTCCTGCTGCTCGAAGAGGAAATTCGCTGGTTCTATCAGGACGGCGCAAGCCGGCTGTTTCCGGATGCGTGGGAACGGTATGTGGCGCCGATCCCGCCGGAGGAGCGCGGCGATCTCGTGGGCGCCTTCCATCGGCGCTTGATGTCGGACGATCGCAACGTGCGCCTTGCCGCGGCGCGGGCCTGGGCGCGCTGGGAGGGGGAGACGATCTCGATCGCCGGCCCGCAGGCGCTGCCCTCCCGCTTTCACGAGGACCGGTTCGTCGAAGCGTTCGCGCGCATCGAGAGCCATTATTTCGTGAACAAGGGATTCTTTCCCTCCGATGGATGGCTGCTGACTCAAATCGACCGGTTCGGCCGCATTCCCTGCCGGATCGTGCATGGGCGGTATGATGTGTGCACGCCGCTGGCTTCCGCTTGGGCGCTGAAGAAGGCGTGGCCCGCGGCCGATCTTGAAATCGTGCCTGACGCGGGCCATTCGAGCCTTGAGCCCGGCATCGTCGATGCGCTGATCCGCGCGACCGATTCCATGGCGCGGCGCTGACCTACCAGAGAAAGCCGCTGGAACCGGGCGAATAATCCCGGTGCACGTGCACACTCAGCACCAGCGCCATGCCCATCATGATCGTCAGCATCGCCGTGCCCCCGAACGAGAGCAGCGGCAGCGGAATGCCGACCACGGGCACCAGGCCGATCACCATCGCCGTATTGATGAACACGTAGAGCGCCAGCGTGATCGCCACGCCGCCCGAGGCCAGACGCCCGAACAACGTGCGCGCGCGCACCGCCACCATCATCGTCATGGTCAAAAGCGCGGCGAACAGGCCGAGCACGATGAACGCGCCGGCAAGGCCGAATTCCTCGGTGATCATGGTGAAAATGAAGTCGGTGTGTTTTTCCGGCAGAAAGTCGAGTTGGCTCTGGCTGCCCTTCTGATAGCCCTGGCCAAGCAGGCCGGCCGAGCCGATAGCGATTTTCGACTGCGCCACATGGTAGCCCGCGCCAAGCGGATCGGCTTCCGGATCGAGAAACGTGGCGATACGGTCGCGCTGGTAATCCTGAAGCTTGAATTCGTAGGCCCAAAAGCCTGCGGCGCCCGCAATCAGCGCGCCGATCACAATATAACGCCAGCGTATGCCGGCCAGAAACATCAGGCCAAACCCCGCCCCCGCCAGCAGTAGCGAGGTGCCCAGGTCCGGCTGCTTCATCACCAACGCGGTGGGCGCGGCGATCATCAGCAGCGGCGGGATCAACGAGATCGCGCGCGAAGAATTGCGCGCATCGAGCTGGTGATAATAGCGCGCCAGCGCCAACACGAGCGCAATCTTCATGATCTCCGAGGGCTGTAGCGATAGCGGGCCGATATCGAGCCAGCGTTGCGCGCCCATATGCACCGCCCCGATCAGATCGACCGCGACCAGAAGCAACAATGAAAACGCATAGAGCGGATAGGCGATCGCCAGCCAGAACCTGAGATCGATCATCGCCAGCATCAGCGCGACGGCGAGCACGACGGCAAAGCGCGTGCCGTGGCTGAGCGGTTGGCCGTTCCACGCATCGCCGGCGACGGACAGGTGCATGACCACGCCGATCGCCGCCAGCCAGCACAGCACCGTGATGATGCCCCAATGCAGACGCTTCCATTTATCGGCCAGTCTGCGCGTGCCGGTGGACGGGCTGGAGAACGTCATCCCGGTTTCTCCGGCTTATCGGCGCGCGCCAGTTTCATCGCCGTCCGGCTGGCCGGATCGCGCATCAGAGTGGCGCGCATTACATCGTGCGCGACAGGCGCGGCGGCCGAGGCCCCGTGCTCGCCGTGCTCGACCACCACCGCGCAGGCGTAACGCGGGGCGTCGGTGGGCGCGAAGCATACGAACAGCGCGTTATCGCGCAGCACCCAGGCAATGGACTCGCCCATGCGTACGCCGCCGGCGCGTTCGGCCGCGCTGATGCTGCGCACCTGCGCCGAACCGGTCTTGCCAGCCATGCGCACGCGCGGCGAACCGGGCGGGGCGTCCTTTACGTCGAGCACCCGGCCGGTGCTCATGTCGCGCGCGAGGTTTAACTCCCCCCAACGCGTGGCGGTGCCGCCAGGCTCGTTGCAGACGCCAAACATCGCCGCATGCAGATAGTCAAAATGCGCTGCCGGGAACGGCAACAGGGTTGCCGGCGCCGGCGGCGGAATCTTTCCGCCTTCAATGACCAGACGCGGGATCACCGCCCTGCCGCGCGCCGCGATGCGTGCGGCCATGACGCATAATTGCAGCGGCGATGCGAGCACGTCGCCCTGCCCGATCACCGTGTTGAGCGTCATGCCGGCGGGCCATGGTTCTTTTGGCCGCTTGGACGTCCACCACGCCTGATCGGGCACCACGCCGGGTGAAACCGAAGGCAGGCTGATATCGAATTTCTGACCAAAGCCGAGTTGGCGGGCGACATCGGCCATATGCTGCTGGCCCATGCGGATCGACATCTGGTAGAAATAGACGTCACAGGAATGCTTCACCGCGTCGTGCAGGTCGATCGAGCCGTGGCCCTTCTTCTGCCAGCAATGGAACGCTCGCCCGCCGTAAAAGAAATAACCAGGGCAATTGAGCTTCTGCTTGGGATCGATGCCGGCCTCCAACACGGCCATGGCGCTGGAGACCTTGAAGGTTGAGCCCGGACTATAGGTGCCGGTAACCGCCTTGTGGAACAGCGGCTTGTGATCCCATCCGTTCAACTCCCTGAATTTCGCCGCGTTGATGCCGTTGACGAAATCGTTGGGATCGAAGCCGGGCGCCGAGGCCATGACGATGATCTCGCCGGTGACGATATCCATCACCACCACCGCGCCGGATTCGTCGGCCAGACTTTCCATCGCCGTGCGCTGCAATTCCGCGTCGATTGACAGCACCACGGCGTCGCCCGGCTTCGGCTGTTCGGCGATGCCGGCGAGTTCGTTCATCACGCGCCCGCGCGCATTGACCTCCACCTGCTTCCAGCCCGGCGCGCCCTGCAACGTATTTTCAAGCTGAGCCTCCAGACCGGCCTTGCCGATGCGCACGTCGGGGGTGCGCAGATACCGCGCATGGGAACTGTCGAACGTCTCGCCGGGCTGGGCTTTTGCGGGCAGCCCCGCAGCCTCCCGATCGGCCGCCTCGACCCTGTCGATCTCTCCCTGGCTGGCCTTCTGTACGTAGCCGACCGGATGGGCGAAGGCCTCCTTGTAGGGATAATAACGCTGCTCGCCGACCACGGCGCGCACGCCCTTCAACTCCGGAAGACGCACGTTCACAGCCGCGAATTGGGGCCATTCGAGATTATTCTTGATCAGCACTTCATCGAAGGCGCGCCGGTTTTTGGCTTCGCGAATGCGGCGCGCGACGGTTTCCGGCGCCATGCCGAGCAGATCGCCCAGCGCCCGAATGGCCTCTTCGAGGTTTTCGGTTTCTTCGGGAACGATGGAAACGCGATAATCCTTGCTGGCCAGCGCCAGCGCATCGCCAAACCGGTCGTAGATCACGCCGCGCGGCGGCACGATCGGCTGGAGGTCGAAGCGGTTGCTGTCGGCCGCCTTGGTGTATTCCTTGTTGAAGGCGTCTTCGCCTTGCAGCCACAAGAGCCGCACGCCGATACCGGCAAGACCGACGCCGCCTGCGCCCATGACGATGAGGCTGCGGCGCGTGAAGATCGACATCAGGTCGCGCTTTGCGCTCATCAGGCCGCTCCCGTCTTCGCGCCGCCGCCAAGATAGAGCGGCCTGACGAGCGGAAACAGCACCGCTGTGATGAACGCGGCGACGAAATACGGCCGCGCCGCCGCGAGGCCCGAGCCCAGCGCTGTCATCGCCAGCGCCGCTGCAATCACGCAAGAGCCCGCCGCCGTTGCGGCGAAGCCCACCCATGGCGAAATCAGGTTGGCGCTGCGCATCGTGCCAGCCGCGACTTTGCCGACCCCATAGGCGGCGACAAAGATCAGCGCGTAAAAGCCCAGCGGCCCTCCCGAGAGCTGATCCTGCACCAGGCCGAGCAGCGCCAGCGTGACCGGCGCGGGCCAGCGGTCGTCGCCCTCGGCGGCCCAGCCATAGGCGCACCAGAGCGCCGCAATGGGCACCGGCGGTTGGGCAAACCACGGGAGCGACGGCAGGACGACGCAGATCGCCGCCACGATCAGGCCGGCAAACCGGAACGAGGAGCGCAGGAACGGCGCGGCGAAAAAGGTGAGCGGCTGCATCGCCATTATTCTTGCGGGCCCGCGACATGCTCTGTCGCCGCGGTGGCGACCGACGGCTTGACGCTCTTTGGCCGCGGCGGCGGCGCGGGCGGCGGCGCCGGCAAAGCCGCGCCACTGAACAGAATCTGCGGCGGACGCGGCAGGCTTTGTTCGCTGGCGCCTTCGTCGGGCGGCAGATCGGGAGAGAAAGACGGAATGAGCCGGATATAGTCGATCGACTGGCGCGCCGCGCCGAGTTCTACAGCCCAGCCGCCAGAATCTTGCGCCGCTTTGCCTATGAAAATGCCGCGCGGATAAATTCCGCCGTCTCCTGAAGTCACGACGCGCTCGTTGCGCCGAAACCCGCCCTGGCCGACAACATATTGCAGGCGCGGATCACTAAGACGCACCGGCCCAAGATCCAGCCGCGGCTTCTGCGCCGCTTGGCCGATCAGCATGGCGCGGGCGCGCGATGCTTCGCCCATTACCGGGATGCGCGAGTTATAATCGTCCAGCAGCAGCACGCGCGCCGATCGCCGCCCAACCGAAATCACCCGGCCGATCAGACCGTTTTCATTGAGCGCGATATCGCCGACCTTTACGCCGTGATCGGAGCCGGCATTGGCCAGCAGCGTGCGTTTGAACGGCCCGCCCGGATCGAGGATCAGGCGCGCGGTGACGGACTCGCCGCCGCCCTGGCTCTGACCGAGATTTTCGCGCGGGATGTTGAGCAGCTTCTCATAGCGCTGCTGACGCTCGGCGAGGGCGAGCGCGATCTCCTTCCACTCGCGTAATTGCTGGTTTTCCTTTTCAAGCGCGCGGACTTTGTCCGCCGCATTCAAGGCCGCGTTCATACGGGCGCCAAAATCGCCGAAGGCTTCCAGGACGCCGCCGCCCGCGCGCTTGCCGGCGGCGATGGCGTCATCGCCGGCCGCCTGTACGCCCTGCCCGTTCTGGCGCGGTTGCGGCAGCCAGAGCACGGCGCCGGCCCCGACCGCCAGCAAAAGCGCGGCGATGGCGCCGCTCGTAAGCCGGAAGCGGCCCGCGCCGCGCGCGCTACGCCTTCTTCGCGCCACGTGAGCGCTCCTTGCCCGTTAGACGTCCGCCATCAAGAGGCGCTTGCCTTGCGGCGTGTTGAGGTGTTCCAGCGCCTTGCCGCACCCCATCACCACGCACGTCAGTGGATCGTCGGCCACAGACACGCGGATGGAAATGCGATCCTGCAGCACCGCGTCGAGATTGCGCAACAGCGCGCCGCCGCCGGTCAGCATAATGCCGTGATCGAAAATGTCCGCCGCCAGTTCTGGCGGCATCTGCTCGAACGCCTGCTTCACCGCGTCGACAATATCGGAAACCGGCTCGCGCAGGGCTTCGGCCACCATCGCCTCGTTGACGGAGACTTCCTTCGGCACGCCGTTGAGATTATCGCGCCCCTTGATCAGCATCGACATGCCGAGTCCCTCGTCCGGGGGCTTGGCGGTGCCGACTTCTTTCTTGATCCGCTCGGCGGTGGAATCGCCGATCAGCAAATTTTCGGTCCGGCGCAGATATTGGATGATCGCTTCGTCCATCTTGTCGCCGGCGACGCGCAAGCTGCGAGACCAGACGACGCCGCCGAGCGAAAGCACGGCGATTTCCGTGGTGCCGCCGCCGATATCGACGACCATCGAGCCGGCGGGGTCTTCAATCTGCAGCCCGGCGCCGACCGCGGCGGCCACCGGCTCTTCGATCAGGTAGACGCGCCGCGCGCCGGCCGCCTGGGCGCTTTCCAGAATCGTGCGCCGCTCCACCGCCGTCGCGCCCGTGGGCACGCAGATGATGATCTGCGGACTGATCATCGAAGGCCGCGGCATGGTTTTCTTGATGAATTGCTTGATCATCTCCTCGGCGACGTCGAAATCGGCGATCACCCCGTCCCGCATCGGGCGGATGACTTCCATGTTCCGGTGCGTTTTGCCGAGCATCTGCTTGGCTTCGCTGCCAACGGCATGCACGACCTTGCGGCCGCCTTCGTTGACGTACGCGACGACCGAGGGCTCGTTAAGCTCGATGCCCTTGCCCTTGACGTAGATCAGCGTGTTCGCGGTGCCGAGGTCGATCGCCAGATCCGGCGCCACGAGCCCGAAGAAATTGCCCAACATAAGCCTCGCCGGTTCCAACGAATCGCTTGCCTGCGACTCGGCTCGCACCATCGTGCGCTAACCTTACCGTCCCGCAAACTATTGGGCGCAAAAACCGCTCAAATACGGCATGGGTGCGGCGTGAACTGGAGCGCGCGTCTGTGAGTAAGTGTCAGCGCCGCGCGGGCTTGGCCAGCGGACGCGCAGGCCCGGCCGTCGCGGCGGGCGCGCCGTTGTCGTTGGCGCTGGTGTAGACGGTCACCCCGCCCAGGGACGTGACGCGCAGGACCAGCTTGCCGGTCTCGGTTTTAAGGAACTCGTCGCCACGCGGCCCCTGCGAAGCGCGCAACTCCAGCACTTCCGTCGAGCCTTCGAACCGCATCAAAGGCGCCGGCCCTGAACGATCGAGGGTAAAGCGCAGATCGCCGTCGGGCGTGACGAAACGCTCTGCGTTCTGCGCGGGAGGCTGCGGCGATCCAAACAAGCCAGCCGACAAGGGAGAAAGCGGCTCTGCCGCTGAGGAGGTGGCCGCCGTCAGGATCGCCGCAAGGGCCGTGAAACTCAGCGCGTAGCCGGGCAACGCGCCGGTCGAACAATCATCGGCCAGGTTGGTCATGGGTCAAAGGTGCTGGCTGAAGCCGGCGCTTTTGCGACCCAAACGAGGTGTTTCAGTCCGCACTTCGCCGCAGGTCTTGCCGGGGCGTTAATTCGGCGCCCGCCGCTAAGCCGCAGTCTTGGCCTTCGCGACGGCGGCGCGCAGCACTTCCTCCGCCCATTTGTTCAGGCTCTTGCCGGACAATTGGGCCGTCAACGCCGCCCCCGCATGCACATCCGGATCGACGCGCAGCATGATATCGCCCTTGAAGGGCTTTTCGGGCTGCTTTCCGAGTTTCCGGCAGGCGTTGACGTAATCATCGATCGCTTCGCGGAACGCCGCTTCAAGACCGGCCACCGTGTCGGCGTGAAAGCCGACAATGTCATTGACGCCAGCGAGATGACCCACGAACAGCTTGTCGTCAGCGTCATACTCGACGCGCGCCGTAAAACCCTTCCATTTAAGCACGTTGGTCATTCATCGTTCTCCTTTCCAGCGTCGTGCGCCGGGCCCAAGCCCAGCTTATCGAGGTAAGCGGCGGCATCCCGCACCTGGTATCGCTTCGCCTCCTTTTCTGGATGCGGCCGATGAAAGCTGGCGACGACCCCATCCTTCGTGAACGTAACCCGCGAGCCAGCGCCTTCGACCAGCGTGCAGCCCACGGCCTTGAGCAGGCCCTCTATGTCAGTCCAGCGGATCGATGCGGGCGACGGCCTCCGAAAAACCGCAGCGAGCGTCGCCCTCTGCTTGCTGTTCATGATATCATTTTATGATATCATTTTGCGGAAATCAAGTCAGACGGGCTGAGTTGCATACGCGCCCGTCGCCAGGCCCGCGCCCTCGTCCAGGCCAAGCATAAGATTGAGGTTTTGCACCGCAGCGCCCGAAGCGCCCTTGCCCAGATTGTCGAGCAGCGCGAGCAGGCGGACCTGTCGGGCGGCGTCATTGCCAAAAACGAAGAGCTTGAGGAGGTTCGTGCCGTTGAGCGCCTCGGGGTCTAGTTCGGGGACGTAACCGCCTGCCGGCGCGCGCGCCTTTTGCAGCGCCGCAGTTTCAGCCTCGCCGGCCACTTTCACGAAGCGCTCGCCGGCGTAGGCGGCGGCAAGCGTTTCGCGCAGCGCCCCTGAGGTCGGGTTCTGCGGCAAGGCCCAGAGATGAAGCGGAACCTCGACAATCATGCCCTGCGCGAAGCGGCCAACCGAGGGCGCAAACAACGGCGCGTGAGCGAGGCCCGCATATTTCATGATTTCGGGCACGTGCTTGTGTGTCAGCGGCAGGCCGTAGGTGCGGTAGGCGTCGCTCGCGCCGGCCGGCGCCGGGCCCTCGAACTCGGCGATCAGGCTTTTGCCGCCACCGGAATAGCCGGAGATGGCGTTGATCGTGATCGGGAAATCGGCGGGCACGAGACCGGCGCGCGTCAACGGCGCGAGAAGGCCGATCGCGCCAGTGGCATAGCACCCGGGATTGGAGACGCGTTTGCTCGCGGCGATCTCCTTGCGCAAACCGATTTCCGGAAAGCCGAACGTCCAACCCGGCGCGACGCGGTAGGCGGTGGAGGCGTCGATCACCTTCACGTTCGGATTGGTGATCAGCGATACGGCTTCCTTCGCCGCATCATCCGGGAGGCAGAGGATCACGACGTCGACGCCGTTCAACAATTCGGCGCGCGCGGCTGCGTCCTTGCGGCGCGCCGGATCAATCGAAACGAGGTCAATATCGCGCCGGCCTTCCAGCCGTTCGCGGATTTGCAGGCCGGTCGTGCCGGCCTCGCCATCGATAAAAACCTTGGCGGCCATCAAAGCCTCCCAAAACAAAGCGGGCGCTTCTTGCGAAGCGCCCGCTCGATCCAAACAGGATAAGTCGGTCTAGCGCTTCGAGAACTGGAAGCTGCGGCGGGCTTTCGCTTTGCCGTACTTTTTACGTTCGACGACGCGCGGGTCGCGCGTGAGGAAGCCGCTGTGTTTCAGCGCCGGACGCAGCGGCGGCTCGAAATCGGAGAGCGCCTTGGAGATGCCGTGACGCACCGCGCCGGCCTGACCCGACAAGCCCGAACCGACGACCGTGGCGATCACGTCAAACTCGCCCGCGCGGTTGGTGACCACGAACGGCTGCTGGATCATCATGCGCAGAACCGGGCGCGCGAAATAGACGCTCTGATCGCGTCCGTTGATCGTGATCACACCCTTGCCCGGCTTCAGCCAGACGCGCGCGATGGCGTTCTTGCGCTTGCCGGTGCCATAAGCGCGGCCCTGCGCATCGACCTTGCGCTCACGCAGCACAGGGGCGGTCGATTGCGGATTGACCTGCGGGGCGCCGGTCATCGCGCCGAGATCTTCAAAACCTGAATGGACGTCGGACATGTAAGCTTACCCGATCCTGGAGTTTTTGCGGTTGCGGGATTTGAAGTCGATCGTTTCCGGCGTCTGGGCCTCGTGCGGATGCGCCGCGCCGGGATAGACCCGCAGCTTGGAAAGCTGCTTGCGCGCCAGCGGGCTTTCCTTCGGCATCATCCGCTCGACGGCCTTTTCGATGATCCGCTCGGGGTGCTTGCCGCCGAGAATCTTGCCGGCCGAGCGTTCCTTGATCCCGCCCGGATAGCCAGTGTGCCAGTGGTACACTTTCTTCAGCAGCTTCTTGCCGGTGAAGGCGACCTTTTCGGCGTTGACCACGACGACGAAATCGCCGGTATCGACATGCGGCGTGAAATCGGCCCGGTGCTTGCCGCGCAGGCGCATGGCGATGAACGAGGCCAGCCGGCCGACGACGGCGCCTTCGGCATCGACGACGATCCATTTGTTGGTCACGGCGGCGGGCTGGGCCGACTTGGTCTGAAGAGTT
>DASZPV010000094.1:0-12001 GCA_035549875.1 Caulobacterales bacterium | reverse complement strand
AGCTGACTACGGCGCGCCGCCTTACATCCCCTCCGCACCCCGCGAAATCGCAGCAAGGCCGGTGCGCACCACTTCGACCAGCCCGAGCGGCACCATGATGGCGATGAACGAGTCGATCTTGCTGGGCTTGCCCGTGATCTCGAACACGAAGCTCTCGGTTGTCGCATCGACGATCGTCGCGCGATAGGCGTCCGCTAGGCGCAGCGCTTCGGCGCGCGGTTCGCCCGTCCCGCCGACCTTGACCAGCGCCAGCTCGCGTTCGAGCGGCTTGCCCTCGGCCGTCAGGTCGTGGACACGATGCACCGGCACGAGCCGCTCGAGCTGCAGCTTGATCTGCAGCAGCACCTTGGGCGTCGCCACCGTCACCAGCGTGATGCGCGAGAGACCCTTCTCGTGCTCCGTCTCGCTGACCGTGAGCGAGTCGATGTTGAATCCCCGCGCCGCGAACAGGCCCACGATCCGGGCAAGAATGCCCGGCTCGTTGTCGACCAGCACGCTGAGCGTATGGCGCTCCGGCGTCTGCGTTTCGGGGACGAGGAAGTAAACCGATCCGGTTGGCTGCAGATGGGCATTCATTTGGATGAACTTTCCAGTGTGAGTGTATCGTAGGATGGGCGAGGCAGAGGCAGGGTGAGCGCCACGAGCAACAAAAGCAGGGTCGGCGGCCCGAGTGGCAGCCCCACCGAGTACCCATAGAGCGTCAGGGCGGGCAGCGCCCACGCCGCCAGCACGACGAAGCAGATCAGAAGCTGAAGCGTACTTGGCGTGCCCGTCCAGCGCCGCATCAGCAGCATCGCGGCGCAGACCGCCGGCGCCAGGTCGTAGATGTGGATGTAGGGCGTGATGAGCATCGTGCCGACGAGGAGAATGGCGTTTTGCCGCTCGGCGCTGTCGGTCCTCGCAAACTGCCAGGCGACATAGGCCGCCACCGCTGCCGCAAAGCCCCAGTGAACCCATTGCGCCAGAGCCGGATCACCGGTCAGCAGCCGCGCTGCCATGAAGACCGAGGGGATCATCAGGGTGAATGGGCCCGTGCCCGTCCGCTCGAGTGCGTTGAGCGCCGACAGCGTGTCGCCGACATAGCTGCGCCATGCCTCCGGCCCGGCAACCCACAATGCCAAGGCCCCGAGCGCAATGACCAGACACACCGTGGCGCCAATCAGCCTGAACTGGTGGCGGATCAACCACAGCACTGGCAAGAGGAACCCCATCTGCGGCTTGACCGTGAGCAGCGCCGCCGCGACGGGCGAGAGCGCGCCACGATCGCGCACCGCGGACAGGGCAATCAGCAGTAGCCCCGCTGCCGCGTTTCCCGTTTGCCCGTAATAAACCGCGCTGATCGCAGCCGGAGAAAGCACCAGCAATGCCGTCTCCAGCCAATCGAGTCCGATGCGACGCGCCCCATATCCCAGAAGCAGCAGGCCAAGCACGGACCACAGGATCAGCGCCGGCCAGAACGAGAGCAGCGCCAGCGGCGCGACCAGCGGCAGAGAGGTCGGCGGATAGGCCCAGAACCGTGTGCCGATCTCCGCCGGCATGATCGTCCGCTCGAAAGCCATGAAGGCGGCGGGATCGTAGATCTCGGCGATACGGCCCTCGAGGGTGAGCCGGCCCGCTGCGTACATGTTGATGAAGTCCCCGCCCACCGCGCTGATCCCGTCCGAGAAGACGAGATCGTTGGCGTTGGCAAGCGACTGCCCGGCATCGCGCGCCATCAGCCCCAGATGGAGCAGCGCGAGCGCAAGCAGCAGCAGCTTGAAATTGCGGAAGACGTTGGCCATGGCGGTCGGACTAGACCAGTTCCCTCCCCTTGGCATCGATCACGGCGCCGACATCTCCCTTGAAGTCCGGCAGGATCATCTCGTTATGCGGCTTGCCTGACGGAATCATCGGCAGGCAGTTCTCGTGCTTCTCGACCACACAGTCGAAGAGTACCGGACGCTTGACGTTGATCATCTCCTTGATCGCCGCGTCGAGTTCGGCCGAGTTGTCGCATTTGATGCCGACGCCGCCATAGGCTTCGGCGAGCTTGACGAAATCGGGCAAGCTTTCGCTGTAGCTGTGGGCATAGCGTCCGCCATGCAGCAACTCCTGCCACTGCCGCACCATGCCCATGCGCTCATTGTTTAGGATGAAGATCTTGACCGGCAGCTCGTACTGCACCGCCGTCGACATCTCCTGCATCGTCATTTGCACGCTGGCTTCGCCGGCGATGTCGATGACGAGCGAGTCGGGATGGGCCGCTTGCACGCCAACCGCCGCCGGCAGCCCATAGCCCATTGTGCCGAGGCCGCCGGACGTCATCCAGCGATTGGGCTCCTGGAATTTGTAATGCTGCGCGGCCCACATCTGATGCTGGCCGACTTCGGTAGTAATGTAGGTGTCTAGGTTCTTCGTCGCTTCATACAGGCGTTCGATCGCGTATTGCGGCTTGATGATTTTCGAATCCGCATCGTAGGAGAACGAATTCTTCGCCCGCCATTTGCCGATCTGGTCCCACCACGGCTTCAGCGCTTCCTTCGGCGGCTTTCGCGCGGACTTGCGCCACCCGGCCAATAGCGCTTCGAGCGCCTCGCCCGCATCGGCGATGATCGCCAGATCGACCAAAACGTTCTTGTTGATCGAGCTGGCGTCGATATCGATATGGATTTTCTTCGAGCCGGGGCTGAATGCGTCCAGCCGGCCGGTCACGCGGTCATCGAAGCGCGCGCCGACATTGATCATCAGATCGCAATCGTGCATCGCGTTATTGGCTTCAAAGCTGCCGTGCATGCCCAGCATGTTCAGCCATTGCGGATCGTCGGCCGGAAAGGCACCCAGGCCCAGCAGCGTCGAAGTGATCGGAAAGCCGGTTTCCTTCACCAGCGCGCGCAACGCCGCGCACGCCTTCGGTCCAGCGTTGATGACGCCGCCGCCGGTGTAGAAAAGCGGCCGGCGCGCCTGGGCCATCATCGTCACGGCCTCAGCGATGCGCGATGCATCCGGCGTCGTTTTCGGACGGTAATGGATCGGCGGTTGCGGCCGGGGCCCGTGATAGACGCCCTTGGCGAACTGGATGTCTTTCGGAATATCGACGACGACGGGACCGGGCCGGCCGTGCGTGGCGACGTAAAACGCCTCGTGCAAAATGTCGGCCATGTCGTCGATCGATTTGACCAGCCAGTTATGCTTCGTACAGGCGCGCGTAATGCCGACTGTGTCGCATTCCTGGAACGCGTCCGAACCGATCAGATGCGTAGCGACCTGCCCGGTCAGCACGACGATCGGGATGGAATCGAGCAGCGCATCGGCCAAAGGCGTGACCACATTCGTCGCCCCCGGCCCGGACGTGACCAGCACGACGCCGGGCTTGCCGGTCGAGCGCGCATAGCCTTCGGCGGCGTGGCCGGCGCCCTGTTCGTGGCGCACCAGGATGTGGCGCAATTCATTGGCGTCGAAGATCGCGTCGTAGATCGGCAGCACCGCGCCGCCCGGATAGCCGAAGATCGTATCCACGCCCTGGTCGCGCAGCGCGCGCACAACCATTTCGGCGCCGGTCATCGTGGCTCCATCCTGGCTCATACCCGCTCCGTCCATCGCACTCTCTCCAACCGCTATCGCCGAACCGTAACTACGGAGGCCGCAAAAGAAAAAGGGGCCCCGAAGGCCCCTTCAAACGCGCGCTCGCGATCCCGCCTGGTTAGGCGAGGTCCCGGCGCGCTAGTCTTACAAGCAGGATCCCTATGGATCGCATGGGCGTCTTCCTACCCTGAACGGACCCAAGCTAATGACCCACTGCGGTCGGGTCAACGCCCCGTAGCGCCGCCAGCACGTCTTCCGCGCGGTCATCCAGCCGGTCGGCCGTAATCCGCCGCCAGTCGTTCATCTGGCCCCTGATCCATGTGTATTGGCGCTTGGCGTAGTTTCGCGAGTCCTGCTTGGCCTTGTCCGCCGCCTTCCCGACGGTCAGTTCGCCGCGCAAATGCGCGATCAGTGAAGGAACGCCAATCGCCTTCATCGCCGGCAGAGCCGGGTCCAGCCCGCGGGTCATCAGCGCCCGCGCTTCCTCCAGGCCGCCGGCGGCGGCCATGCCGTCAAACCGCCGGTTGATCGCTGCATAAAGACTGGCCCGTTCGGGCCACAGGGTCACGCCAAGCCATTGGTCCGGGGCCAGAGCCGGCGCCATCGCCGCGTGCAAGGTACGAAGCGACACGCCGGTCGCGCGCCATACCTCCAGCGCCCGCAAGATGCGCGGCCCGTCGCGCGGGCCAAGCGTGGCGGCCATTTCAGGATCGACCTGGGCCAGTTCCGCCCAGAGGCTTTGCGGCCCATCCGTCTTCAGCCGCGTCAGCAACGCGGCGCGCAATGCCGGATCGGGCGGCGGCGCTTCGGCCAATCCCTCGGTCAGCGCCTTGAAGTACAGTCCCGTCCCACCGCAAACGATCGCCGTCCGCCCGCGGGCGCCGATCTCGGCGATCGCCGCCTGCGCCGCGGTGATCCATTTGCCGACCGAATAGCGCTCGGCGGCGTCGACATGACCGTACAGGTGATGAGGCGCCCGCGCTTCCTCTTCCGGGCTCGGCCGGGCGCTCAGCACCCGCAGATCGCGATAGACCTGCGCGGCATCGGCGTTGACGATCTCCCCGCCCAGCCGTTCGGCCAGCGCCAGCGCCAGCGCGGACTTGCCGCTCGCCGTCGGACCCATGATAAGCAGCGCGCGCATGCGGAACTTCTATCTCACGAGGGCGACCAGTTGCGAGAAATGCGTCATGCGGCTTGGCGCCTTGCTCCCCCCGGGCTCCGCGTTTCAGCCAGTGGGTCGACGCCTTTCGCACAACTAATGCCCCACGGCGCCTCGCCATCACGCGCCTTCCTCCCCCCTTGTGGGGGAGGAATGAGGCGGGGGGGAACCACGGATAGATTGAGTGCGCCGTTGCGCCCGGTCGATCGGTCGTTCCCCCCTCCTCTATCTCCTCCCCACAAGAGCTTCTTCTGTAAGCGCGTCATTATACAAATAGTTGAAGCGCAGCGTCCCGCCGTAGCGGGCCTTACTCGCCCCCGAGGCGGAGGAGCAGCGCTATTGCCTGCAACGCCTCGGCTGGTTTTCACCTCATGACCGCCCACGCGCTTACCTTCGTTGCAACCGATAACGTCTCCTACCGGGAGGCCCTGCTGATGCTTGGCCGGGTGGCGTTCGCGCGGAAGCTGCCGCCGCCGGCGGTGCTTTCGGGCTGGCAATCGGCCGAGTGGATTTACGAAACCGTCGACGACGAATTGCGCGAGGCCGCCGGCGCCGCTGTCGAGGGCATGCCGGTGGACTGGGCGCTCACGCCGGTCGAAGGACGCCGCAAGAAGCTCCTCATCGCCGACATGGACTCCACGATCATCGATGTCGAATGCCTGGACGAATTGGCGGACTTTGCTGGCCTGAAAACCGAGATTTCCGCGATCACCGAGAAAGCCATGCGCGGCGAACTCAATTTCGAGGCCGCGCTCACCGAACGCGTCGCCATGCTGAAGGGCCTCGACGTCTCCGCGCTGCAACGTTGTTTGGATGAGCGCGTGCGGCTCAATCCCGGCGCCGAGATCATGGTACGCACGATGGCGCGGCACGGCGCGCGCTGCGTGCTGGTTTCCGGCGGCTTCGACTTCTTCACCAGCCGCGTGGCGAAACTGGCGGGCTTCCACGCCGACCGCGCCAATCAGTTGCTGCTGGCTGGCGGAAAGCTTGCCGGCGCCGTCGCGCAGCCAATTTTGGGCCGCGAAGCCAAGCTCGCCGCTTTGCGCGAGGAAGCGGCGGCGAACGGGATCACGCCGCAGGACGCGCTCGCGATCGGCGACGGGGCGAACGACCTGGCGATGATCAGGGCGGCGGGATTGGGCCTGGCCTATCGCGCCAAACCGGTCGTGGCCGCCGAAGCGCACGCCAAGATCGATCATGCCGATTTACGCGCCGCCCTGTTCTTCCAGGGCTATCGCGCAGCGGAATTCTGGACGCAGCCGGCGCATTGACCATCATTAGACGGCGGTCGAACCGCTGGCGGACTTTCCACTACGGCTATAAACCAGCGCTGTCCGGCTCGTCCGGCCGAACACGGGAGGATAACGCCATGACGGCGAGCAACCGCATGTGGCGCCGCACGGCCGGCGCTGGGCTCTTAGGTTTGGTTTTTATGGCGGCGGCGCCCACGGCCAGGGCCGCGCCGGAACTCTACGACACGCACGTGCACATGTTCAGCAGCGACACCGGCAAGTACCCGCTCAACAC
Source organism: Caulobacterales bacterium (assembly GCA_035549875.1). Classification (GTDB taxonomy): domain Bacteria; phylum Pseudomonadota; class Alphaproteobacteria; order Caulobacterales; family Aquidulcibacteraceae; genus JAKFWI01. The sequence goes on along the minus strand of DASZPV010000094.1, from coordinate 5,754 downwards.
CACCGGCGGCGTTCCCGAAGTGGCCAACAAGATGGCCGAACGCGCCAAGAACGACCCGCGCCCGCCCGAGCCTTTGCTCAAGCTTTGGCAGGAGAACGGCGTCACCGGAGGGGTCGGCGTGCAGTATTATTCGGCCTATAAGAGCGATAATCAATTTCTGGTCGATAGCGCCGACGCCCATCCGGACAAACTGGTTGCCGAGGTCATCCTGGACGCCACTCAGCCCGACGCGCCGGCCAAGCTGCAGGACCTTGTCCAGCACCATAATGTCACCAGCCTGCGCCTGACCGGCAATCAGGACAAACAAGGCGGCTATCCCTGGCTGGATTCGCCGCCGGCCCAGGCCGTCTGGGCGAAGGCCGAACAATTGGGCGTGTCGCTGGTCATCATGTATCCGCCGGGCAAGCCGACCGCGGCGTCATTCCAGCACATTATCGCGCTGGCGCGCCGTTATCCGCGCGCAACGATCATCCTGGATCATTTCGGCTGGCCGGCGATTGAGCCGACGCCGGATTTCGGGCTGACCAGCGACGTCTATCGGCCGCTCAAGCCCTATCGCAACATCTATTTCAAGCTCTCGACCAGCATTCTGAACGAGTTGGACGCCGCCAAGATTCCCACCGCCGATTTCGTGCGCTACGCCGTCGATCTCTATGGCGCGGACCGCATCATGTGGGGCTCAGGCTATGGCGGCACGTCCGACAATTATCCCAATCTGGTGCGGCGCGTGGTTGCGGCGACGGCGAAGCTGACCCCGGATGAACAGCGCCGGTTGCTGCACGACACGGGCTACGCGATTTTCCGGCGCCACTAGTGGGCGAGCACTCGCTGATCGCCGCAGCGCCGTGCGCACATTGGCTGGCGGCTGGCGGTCTTTCCGCTACGGCTATAAACCAGCGCTGTCCGGCTCGTCCGGCCGAACACGGGAGGATAACGTCATGAAGGCGAGCAGCCGCACGTGGCGCCGCACGGCCGGCGCTGGACTCTTAGCTTTGGTTTTTGCTTCGGCGGCGCCAGCGGCCAGGGCCGCGCCGGAACTCTACGACACGCACGTGCACATGTTCAGCGGCGACACCGAAAAATACCCGCTCAAAACCACGGTGACCAGCAAGACGGCCGAGCGCGCCAAGAATGATCCGCACCCGCCCGAGCCAATGCTCAAGTTTTGGCAGGAGACCGGCGTCACCGGCGGGGTCGGCGTGCAGTACTATGCTGCGTACAATACCGATAATCGATTCCTGCTAGATAGCGCCGACGCCCATCGGGACAAACTGGTTGCGGAGGTCATCCTGGACGCCACCCAGCCCGACGCGCCCGCCAAGCTGCAGGACCTTGTCCAGCATCATAATGTTACGGCCCTGCGCCTGGCCGGCTACCGGGACAGCCAAGGCGCCTATCCCTGGCTGGATTCGCCGCCGACCCAGGCCCTTTGGGCGAAGGCCGAGCAATTGGGCGTGCCGGTGGTGATCATGTTTGGACCCGGCAAGCCGACCGCCGCGTCGTTCCAGCACGTTATCGCGCTGACGCGCCGCTATCCGCGCGCAACCATTGTTCTGGATCATTTTGGCTGGCCGGCGATTGAGCCCACGCCGGATTTCGGGCTGAGCCGCGATGTTTTTGGGACCCTAAAGCCCTATCGCCAGATCTATTTCAAGCTCTCGAACAGCGTTTTGGACGAGTTGGACGCCGCCAAGATTCCCACCGCCGATTTCGTGCGCTACGCCGTCGATCTTTTTGGCGCGGACCGCATCATGTGGGGTTCCGGCTATGGCGGCAATTCCAGCAGCTATCCCGATCTGGTGCGGCACGTCGTGACGGCGACGGCGAAACTCACTCCGGATGAACAGCGCCGGGTGCTGCACGACACGGGTTACGCGATCTTCGGGCGCCATTAGGTTCGCGCAGGCGGGCGACGGGCGACCTCCGCTACCCCTTGCGCGGCTTCACGCTGCGGAATGTCATGTCGCCGCCGCGATTGATGTAGAGCAGCACCGCCGCGCCGGCGCGGCGTTCGGCGCGCATGGCCAGGGCCTGGGCTTCGCCGATCGTCTCGACAGGCTCGAACGCCATCTCCACCACGACATCGCCAGGCTGGACCTTGCCGGACGCATCGCTGCCGGAGTCCACCGACGTCACGACCAGCCCCTTGACGTCAGGCTCAATCGAAAAGCGCCGGCGCATCTCGCCGTTGATCTCGGCCAAAGTCATGCCCATGACGCGCCCGGTGATGTTGCGCGAACCGGGCTGGGGCGTGTCGGGCGTGGCGGGCGTTGCGTTGGCCCGCGCCACATCCTGACGCTCGTCGAGCCGGGCGATGACGACGCCGATCGTCTGCTTCTTGCCGTCGCGCAGAAAGTCTATCTTGACGTTCTTGCCGATCGGCGTGTCGGCGACATAGCGGGTGAGGTAGCGATCCTCGGTAATCGCCTTGCCGTCATAGGTGATCAGGATGTCGCCCGGACGAAGCCCGGCGCGGGCCGCCGGCCCGCCTTCGGTGACGCCCGAAATCATTGCGCCAAGCGGGCGCGGCAGGCCGTTTCGCGTAGCGACTTCCTGTGTCACCGCGCCGAGCCGCACGCCAAGCCAGCCGCGATGGGTCTCGCCAAATTGGAGGATCTGGTTGACCACGCCGGCCGCCAAATCGGACGGCAGCGAAAAGCCCACGCCGACCGAACCGCCGCTGGTGCCCGGCGAATAGATCGCGGTGTTGACGCCGATAACCTCCCCGCTCACGTTGAACAGCGGGCCGCCGGAATTGCCGCGATTGATCGCCGCGTCGGTCTGGATGAAATCGTCGTAGCGGCCCTGCTCGATATTGCGGTTGCGGGCCGAGATAATGCCGGCCGAGACCGAGCCGCCGAGGCCGAATGGATTGCCGATCGCGACAACCCAATCGCCGACGCGCGCCTTGCTGGCGTCGCCGAATTTTACGAACGGCAGCGGCTTGGCCGCCTTGACGCGCAGCACGGCCAGATCGGTGGCGGTGTCGCGGCCGACCAGGCTCGCCTTCATCCGCGTGCCGTCCTGCAAGATAACGTCGATCTGGTCGGCGTCCTCGATGACGTGATTGTTGGTGACGACCACGCCGTCGGCGCTGATGATGAAGCCCGATCCCAGCGAGTTGATCGCCGAGCCGCCATTATCGCCGAACAGATCGTTGAACTTCTCCAGCGGCGAGCCGCGCGGGAAGTTGGGCGCCTCGCCGGCGCCGCGTATCTTCTGGCTGGTGGCGATATTGACCACCGCCGGCATCAATTGTTCGGCCAGATCGGCAAAGCCGTCCGGCGGCGGACGCGCGCCGGCCGGCGCCGCCACGACAAGCCACAAGGCCGCCGCGGTAGCCGCCGCAAACTGGATGGCGCTTCGCGCCGCCTGACGCCCTGACATTCTCAGGTCCATTCTGATCCGCCCGAATCTGCAACCGCCACGATTTTCGCGCAACGTAATGGTCTAGGGCTATGGCTAAAATGGCGCAATGCAGCCGGAAACGGCTCAGACGCAGCCGAAAGGACCACGATCCGTTCACAAAACCGAGCGGCGACTGGCCTGTGGACGATTTCGGCGGCGCGGCCTGGCGCGTGATCTCCGCCTCGTCATCCATAGTCCGCCAATCGGAGCGGCGACAGGCTGGCTTCCCGTCGGCGTTGGCGGCTTGCCGCTTGCACAACTCTAACACGCTACGACGCCAACGCCTTAACGGGAGCACGGATGACAAGCGGGCCACTTCGCCGTAAACGAAGTCGCGCGATTTGCATTCACCCGCGCCAGGGGCGCCTTCGCGCCGGCGACCTTTTCTGCAATCACTTCCAGGCGCTGCCGGCCGCCGCCGCAAACAGTCACTGATACGTCGTGAGAGTCGCCTAATAGCCCCAAGACATAGTTCGAGACGGAGCGGGAACATGGCCGAAAGCGAATTTGCGGCTATCGATGAGCAGAGGTTCAAAGGCTTCCACTGGCGCACCATCCTGACCACCGGTCTTGGGGTATTCTGCGACGGCTATGACCTTTCCTCGCTGGCGCTGGTGCTGCCGCTGGTCTTGACCTCCTTCGGCCAGGCTAGTCTCACGAGCGTGGAGAGCGCGTTACTGTCGGCTGCGGCCCTGATCGGCGCGGCGGTAGGGGCGCTTATCTTCGGCGTGCTGGGGCAAAAGGGCAGACGACGATTCTACGGCCTCGACGTGTTGATCCTCGCCGTTGCGGCGTTCGCTCAGGCGTTCGCGCCGAACGTGGCCTGGCTTGTCGCCATCCGCTTTGTGCTTGGCCTGGGTGTCGGCGCCGATTATGTGCTTTCGCCGGTAATCATGGCCGAACACGCCAATCGCGCCGACCGCGGCCGAGCCTTGGGCCTTGGTTTCGGTACAATGTGGCCATTGGGAGCGTTGACGGCGGTATTGTTCAAAATCTTGCTGGACAGCACGGGCGTCGATCCCGACCTACAATGGCGGCTGGTGTTGGCGGGGGGCGCGATTCCGGCGCTCGCAGTGCTCTACTTTCGCCGCCGCATGCCAGAAACCGCGCGCTTCCTCGCCCGCGTAGCGGGCGAACAAGAAGAGGCGTCACGGGTCATGACGCAGGTCAGCGGCGCCGACGCCACGGCGCCAAGCGTCGATGCGCGCGGATTTCACGAGGTTCTGAAGCTGCACGCCCGCGGAATCTTCGCCGCGGCGCTGCTGTGGCTGGTCTACGACCTGGTGATCTATGTGTTTGTTCTTTTCGGTCCCAATTTGATCGCCCGGAGCTTGGGATTGTCGGCGACGACGTTCTCCTTGCTCACGCAGGTCCTGTTCATTCTCCCCGCGTCGATCCTGGGTTCGCTGTTCGTCATCGACCGGTTCGGGCGAAAGCCTCTGCAGGGCTGGGGGTTTCTAGCCGGCGCGGCGCTGCTCGCGGTCTTCGCACTGATGCAGCGCCAATTGCTGGCGACGCCGATCCTGGCGTTTGCGGTGTATGGTCTGCTGAACGTGGCCATGACGGGGCCCGGGCTTGTCTCCGGCGCCGGCGTCCTCGGCGTGGAGCTTGTGCCCCCACGCGCGTTCGCGCCGTCGCGCAGAGTATAACCGTGGCGGGCGGGCGCATCGGCGCGGCGGTGAGCGGTTTCGCCTTCCCCCTGCTCTTCGTCGGCATCGGCCAGGCGGGCGCCTACTGGGTTGTCGCGGCCCTGGCGGTGTTGGGAGCGGTTCTAACTTGGCTATTGGTCCCTGAAACCAGCCGGGTCTCACTGGAGGTAATCACCGAACCTCGCGCCGCCGCGCAATGAGGCGCGCCTCTCGGCAGCGCCCCACCCGCCTGGCTCACGCCCGCTTATGTGATCGCCGTCCGCGAGTCTGCGCGAGTTCATGGACCGCTGGCGCGCCACGGCTTTCGGCGAAATGATGGAGCTGGCGTTCCCGCGTGGCGGCTCACGCTCTTGCCGTCTTCCCTTTCAATAGGTTTTTCATCTCTTCGAGCAGCTTCGTTCCCTCACGCGCCTGTCCCGTTTTATCTTCGGGGTCGGCTTCAAAAAGCGCCCGCATACGGTCCGCCAATATCGTCGCAGCCCGATATCGCTCCTCGCCGAGCTTCTGGCGAACAACATTCAAGCCTTCCTTCAACTCAAAGAAAACGACGCTCAAATCTCGGCCGGGATGCATTTCGTCAAATGACGGATCCTCGAAAGTCGGCGTATGGTAGTCCATCCATTCGAGTTTATCGACGATCTCGCCCACAGTCTGCGGGATATATGGTTTGTAAGGCCGCATTTTACCTTCCTGATCG
>DASZPV010000093.1:0-1529 GCA_035549875.1 Caulobacterales bacterium | reverse complement strand
GAGAGGAATTGCTTCGGGATGATCTGGTCAGTGTCGATATTGGCGATCGGCAAAGGCGCGCCGACGGCGGTGAGCGTGGTGAAGGGAGTCATGGGGCCGACTTAGCGCCCCGCGCCGAAGGCCGCAACGCTATTGGCGCTTAACAAAGTCCGTGAAATCCGACCATTGCTCGATCCGGAAGGCGCGGATGTCGCGCAGGGAGCGAGGAACCAAGGCAGTCCCTTTAACGCGCCGATTGCGGCGAACAGGTTGGCCAAATCCTCGATTTCACCGACATAAACCGACCCTTGCACGCGTCGGAAACCAAACTCATGCAGCGTTTTGCCAATATCGACGTAGGCCTGTGTCGTCCCTTTTGGGTGATTGATCTCGGTGTCTTTCACGACGAGATCAAAAGCGATCGCGAACATCAGGCCTCTGGATCGGCCAACGCGCGGTCAAGGCGATAGTCCAGCTCCTCGCCGCTTTCGACGACGCGAATCCGAACCGTCTTAGGCGTGGCGCCCACGCCCAATACTTCGTAGATCGGCCCCTCCGCGCCAAAGCGGTGAAATGACTTCAGACCGAAATCGGGCCGTACGGAAAGCGAGGCATCGTCCATCGCGTATTGTACCATTGTTCGCCGAGGCGTCCAACAAGCGGCTGAGGAAACGCCTCAAGTCGTCTCATTACGCCTAGAGCCCATTAGAATTAGGCGAATGTCCGCCTCTAGGCCCCGCCACCTTACGCCGACGCTTTGCCGCATCGAAGAGACAAGCGCCACCATCGCAGACTGCGCGTCAGGCTGACTCATATTGAGCGACGTTCGTTCCAGGGCCGCCAACTTCCTGACAACTTGCGATGGCGCATAAGCGGCAATCTTCTGCTTGCCGGTCAAGATCGAGGCCTTACCTGCGGCCTCAGCCTTCGACCGCTGATCGCGAGTGGCCCACTCTGCTAAGCCCTTGAGGTAATCGGTATAGGCCTCGATAAGTAGCTCTTTTCTACGATCCTCTTGCGAGTGCATTCGGGCGATAAACGCCTGCGCCAAAGCGCCGGCTAGCGCCAGGCCTGCGGCAAGAAGCGCGATGACGACCTGTTCCATTGTTCACCCGAGCTTCCGCACATCCGTCAGCGCGCCCGTCACCGCCGCAGCTGCCGCCATGGCGGGGCTTAACAGATGCGTTCTGCCGCCTCTCCCCTGCCGCCCCTCGAAATTGCGGTTGGAGGTGCTGGCGCAGCGTTCGCCGGGCGCCAGTTTATCCGGGTTCATGCCGAGGCACATGGAGCAGCCGGGCTCGCGCCATTCGAAGCCGGCTTCGAGGAACACGCGATCGAGCCCCTCTTCCTCCGCCTGATGGCGCACGAGGCCCGAGCCCGGCACCACCATAGCGCGCACGCCCGGCGCAACCTTGCGCCCTTGCGCAATCGCCGCGGCGGCGCGCAAATCCTCAATCCGCGCATTGGTGCATGAACCGATGAACACGCGCTGCACCGGCACGCCTTCCAGGCTCTGGCCGGGCTTCAAATCCATATAGGCGAGCGCGCGC
>DASZPV010000092.1:0-32622 GCA_035549875.1 Caulobacterales bacterium | reverse complement strand
GCGTTCCGCGCCACCACTTCCATCTCTTCCTCAAAGAATGCGAGTGGCGCTTCAATTACGGCTCGCCAGCAAAGCTCTTGCGCACCCTTAGAACGTGGATCAGGCTCTCAAACCGCAGCGTTTCCTAGGACAGCCCCAAGTTTTTTTTTTGGGTCACGGTTTCCTGCTCCCACAAGGGGAGAAGGGCTTAGCGTTCTGGCTTTCTGTCGGCGTCAAACGCCGTGGGCGCGGGCTCTTTCACCGCTGAACTTTTCGGCTCCGGCGCAAACCGCCCGGCTTTATCTTCGCGCGTGCCGTGAACGGCTTTCCAGGCGGCGCGCTTGAAGGCGGCGTCCATTTCTTCGACTTCGGTCTTGCGGGTCATTGATCGTCCCACGATTCAGCCAGACGGAAGCCGCCCTCGAGGCTTTTCCAAACATACCACTTATCGACCAGCGGTTTGTAGAACTTTTCCAGATAGTCGAGGCTTCTGCCGAAGCGGCGGCGGATCGTGGCCTCGGGAATGTTGTGGCCACCGGATGCGACGCGGCGGCGGACCCGTTCGAGCGATGCCTCGACGTTGGGGAGGCGGACGTAGATCAGGCGCACGGCATAGCCAGCGGCGCGCCATGCGGGGATTTTGCGGGCGTAGGTGAGGGAGGCGAGCGTTGTCTCGATGGCGAGGGATTGGCCGGCGCTTATGAGCGCATCGATCCGCACCAGCATTTCGCGCGCGGCGGCGATTTCGCTGGCGGCCGGATCGGCGGCGCGCAGCGCGCGCTCGATCTCGTCCGCGTTGACGAAGGCGACGCCCACGCATTCGGCGGAGAGATATTCCCTGGCGAACGTCGTTTTGCCCGCGCCGTTCAGGCCGGCGATGATGAATTAAACGATCGCGGGCAATTTACGCGGAACTTGGACGTCCAAGAACTTCCGATAAAGCTCTTTAGCCTTGCGAACATTTTCCGGCTTTGCCTTTTCCGGCTTTAGCTCGGAAACGCGCAACCATGCATCATCCTCGCCGCCTTCGGCAACGAAGGCCGCGGTCACCGCTAATTCGAGAGCGACAGCATTAGCGTCGTTACATAACTCAATGAGAGTTTGCTTTGGTGAGATATCTACGGTGCGACTATGGGAGGTAAATACCGAGTATCTGCCGCCCCAGTTCGCCTGCTGCTCTTTCTCTTCAATAAGCCCAAGCAGCACGCCGCGCTCGACGGCAGCCGACAGCTCTTCGCTGTAGGGGCCATAAAGGTGATAAGAAAAAGAGAAGCCAGAACCCAAACCGGTTAGCTCAAGAAGAGCTACCGTCTTTTGCAGGCGTGTTTTGCCAACAAGGTAACCAACACGGCCGATAACGTCAGCGACGTCTTTTGCGGTTGGAGTGGTCATCGTGAAGCTTCCTGAAGTGCGTCGTTTATAAGTGCTTTGCCCGAGTCGTTTAGTGCATACAGCCGATAAGCTTGAAATTCTCCTGCGGCTTCCACAACAGGCGACACGTTCGCGAGGTCGTGGAGCTTGTCATCAGGACCTATCAAATAGATTGAGGAAAGCTTACCTCGCTGCTTGTAGGCAGCTCTTCGCGCCCTTTCATCCTCAAGCACGAGCGGAACGTCTTTCTCGCGCTTTAAGGTAAGTTGTCGCCCCTTAACAATTTCCGCTGCCTTAGCAGTTCTTACGAGCGCCTCGTTACGAGCAACTGCGCGAGTGGCCGCATCAGCGCTATCTGGTTTCTCAAACTTCGCAGCCATAATTTTCGAGACGTCGATGCACTCGAAGTGAGCCCTGTCTCGCAAGCGGATCGCGAGCGAGCTGATCGCAAAATCACTGGCATCAACAAACTGAGAGAGCGCTCCGTAAATGACCGTGTCGTCCAGCCTCAGGAACCGCTCGACGTCATCCGGTTGCTTGAGGTAACTCACAATCGGGTGCTTCTCATCCAAGCCGGTGCTGGCGAATGAGCCGTCAATTGTCATCTGCGCAACACGCTCGAGCAAAGCCGAAAAAATCTTCTCGAAACCGCGCGTCGTCTTGTGCAGATAAACATTTATGTAGAGGTACAGTAAGCTTAGCGCGTAACCCTCCGCAGCGACGATTCCCTTCTGGTTCACGACAAGAGTTTCGACTTGTCTGACATTCTCGTCGTCGATGCCTACGTTAACCTTGCGAACCTCAAGATTTTTCAGAAGCCACTCGTAATCGACTACTGACTGCTGGGAGCCGGTCATCAGTCTGTCGCGTCGCATGTAGTCGAGACGATCAGCATCGAACTGGCTAGAGACGATGGACGCATAAATATTCGCCGGATCGCTGCTCAAGATTACCGCCGCAACCTCGCTTGCGAAGTCGGAGTCGAACCCCTCGTCGAATACGCCAGCAAGCTCCGTTTGCCGGATGAGAGCTTCGGTACGCGTCTCATGTTTTCGAGATAGCTTCACGGCGTCCAGCGCGTGTTCAAACGCATGGCTGAATGGACCGTGCCCAATGTCGTGTACCAACGCGGCGCATTCGGCAACGTGAGCTTTTCGAGGGTCAAAGCGGTTGCTTGGGCCGCCTAGACGGTCTGAAATTTCTGCTGCCAACTGCCGCGCTGTATGAAATACGCCGATGCTGTGGGCCAACCGCGAATGCGTCGCGCCCGGATAAACATAATCCGAAAAACCCAGCTGCTTAATGCGCCGTAGCCGTTGAAGCGGTCGGGTATTAAGCGCTCGCCAACACGTCTGATCGAGGTCGTTATCAGCGAACTGGATCACATTATGTAAAGGGTCGCGGATCCTCTGCGATTTTCTTGTCACGAGCGCGACTCACCTGGAACATTACAAGAACATACAAGCGCGCGTCACGTCAGTCAAGCTTCACATCTATCTCCCCACCACCTTCCCGAAACTTCTTGCTCATCTCCTCCATCCCGGCCTCGGCGCTCGCCACATCATTCTGAGCCCGCGCCGTGTCGCGTATCTCCTGGCTGATCTTCATGCTGCAGAATTTGGGGCCGCACATGGAGCAGAAATGCGCGGTCTTGTGCGCTTCTTTCGGGAGCGTTTCGTCGTGGAAGGCGCGGGCGGTTTCGGGGTCGATTCCGAGGTTGAACTGATCTTCCCAGCGGAATTCGAAGCGCGCGCGGCTTAGCGCGTCGTCCCACAGGCGCGCGGCGGGGTGGCCTTTGGCGAGGTCGGCGGCGTGGGCGGCGATCTTGTAGGCGATCACGCCGTCCTTCACGTCCTTCGCGTCGGGCAGGCCGAGGTGTTCTTTCGGCGTGACGTAGCAAAGCATCGCCGTGCCGAACCAGCCGATCATCGCAGCCCCGATCGCGGAGGTGATGTGGTCGTAGCCGGGCGCGACGTCGGTAGTCAGCGGGCCGAGCGTGTAGAACGGCGCCTCGGCGCAGACGGAAAGCTGCTTGTCCATATTGGCTTTGATCTTGTGCATCGGCACGTGGCCGGGGCCTTCGATCATCACCTGCACATTATGCTTCCACGCCACTTGCGTGAGTTCGCCAAGGGTTTCGAGTTCGGCAAATTGCGCGCGGTCGTTCGCGTCGGCGATGCAGCCGGGGCGCAGGCCATCTCCCAGCGAGAAGGAGACGTCATACGCCGCCATGATCTCGCAGATGTCCTCGAAGTGCTCGTAGAGGAAGCTCTCCTTGTGATGCGCGAGGCACCATTTGGCCATGATCGAACCGCCGCGGCTGACGATGCCGGTGACGCGGCTGGCGGTGAGCGGGATGTAGGGCAGGCGCACGCCGGCGTGGACGGTGAAATAATCCACGCCCTGCTCGGCCTGCTCGATCAGCGTGTCGCGATAGACTTCCCAGGTGAGGTCTTCGGCGACGCCCTCGACCTTTTCCAGCGCCTGATAGATCGGCACCGTGCCCACCGGCGTGGGCGAATTGCGGATGATCCATTCGCGGATGTTATGGATGTTGCGCCCCGTGGAGAGGTCCATGATCGTGTCGCCGCCCCAGCGGATCGCCCAGACCATCTTCTCCACTTCCTCGGCCATCGAGGAGGTGACCGCCGAATTGCCGATATTGGCGTTGATCTTCACCAGGAAATTGCGGCCGATGATCATCGGCTCAAGCTCGCCGTGATTGATGTTGGCGGGGATGATGGCGCGGCCGCGCGCGATCTCGCTGCGGACGAATTCCGGCGTGACGAAATCGGGGATCGAAGCGCCGAAATCCTCTCCATCTCTTTGCGCTCCCCCGTTTACGGGGGAGCTGTCATGCGCAGCATGACTGAGGGGGCCGCCCCCTCCGTCTCGCGCTTCGCGCGATCCACCTCCCCCGTAAACGGGGGAGGATATCTCACGGTTGAGGTTTTCGCGGATGGCGACGAATTCCATCTCCGGCGTGATGATGCCGCGGCGGGCGTATTCAAGTTGCGTGACGCATTTGCCGGGTTTGGCGCGCAGCACTTTCGGCATGTTCGGGAACGCCGGCGTCAGCTTTTCGGCCGAGACGTTGCCGTTATCGACCGGCTTTACTTCGCGCCCCGCAATCTCTTCCACATCGCCGCGGGTCTTCACCCATTCCGTGCGGGGGCGGGCGAGGCCCTTGTTGATGTCGATCGCGATGCTCGGATCGGTGTACGGCCCGCTGGGATCGTACAGCGTCACCGGCGGCTCTTTCGCGCTCGGATGCACCGCCACTTCGCGGAACGGCACGCGCAGATCGGGATGGGCGCAGCCGGCGGCGTACACCTTGCGCGAGCCAGGGATTGGCTCGTTGCTGACCTTGTCGAATGTTTTGGGGTCGAGCGGTTTGTTCATTTCGCAGATGTCTCCTTCGCAGCCCAGCCGACAAAAGCCAGCCAGGCGCCGATCACAAGAACGATGAGCGCGACGACGACCAGAAGCGGCGGCGTGCGCGCGACAAGGACGGAAAGCGTGGCGCCCAATTCCGGCGCGATCATCAGCATCGCGCCCTTGAGCGCTGCGCCGATGGCGATGAGCGTCAGCACGACGGCCGGCGCGCTGGTCCAGTGGTGGTGCAGCGCGAACATGGTCAGCCCCGCCATCAGCGTGAATGCGCCGGCGGCTAGAACAAGCGGGCCATCCTGCATGAACGCCGGCAGCATAAGATCTAGGGTCGGCCCGCGCACCAGCAGCATGGCGCCAAGCACGATCAGGTAAGGCCCAACAATGCGGGCAAGGATACGTGTACGGTCGGCTGGGTCGTAAGCCATCTGTCTCTCCCTTCGCCGGTATGAGCCGGATCAGGTTCGGCGGGTCGCGGGGCCAATTCCCGCCTCTCAGCCCAATATCGGGGGCTCCCCGGAGGAGGCGCGAGCCTATCGCCAGCGCGGCCGGGTAACAAGGCGGCGGTGGGGCGGCGACGGGGCCCGTGTGAGTTTTTCGTGTCAGTTGGCGGGTTCGGGCCTATAGTGGCGGCGTGGCGAGATCGGGGGGGAGATCATGTCAACCGCTTTGGTTTTGGGTGGGGTAGCTGCGGGCGGTCTGTTGCTGGCGGCGCTGATCGTTTTCATCGTCCGGCGCGGCTATATCGCCCGCACCGACCGCACGTTCATGACGCACGACGAACGCGGCTTCAAACGTGCGCTGAGCGGCAAGGGCGTGCTCTGGGATTTCGAGGAGAGCGTGGTCAAAGGGCCGGACGCGCCGCGCCTGGAATATGTCGCAGCCGATCCGACCACGGGCTTACGCCGCGCCGGCAAGCTGATCGATCCGCGCACCGGCTCGATCAATCTGCGCCCGCAATATTGCGTGCCGCTGCCGTTTGCCGCCACCACCGCGGACGGCCACCGCATGATGGTCGAGGCGCGGGTGCAGTTCAGCCTCAACCGCGACCTGCTGAAATACGTCTATCAGCTCGATGATTTCGGCCTGGCGCTGGAAACCCGCATCCAGAGCGCCTTCCGCGCCGAAATCGGAAAGCGGCAAGACGAAGTGCTGCGCGCGTCGCTGCACGAGGTCGAAGCCGCCGCCATCGAAGTCTTGCGCAAGGGCGAACGCGACGGCGACGAGGCGGGCGAGCCGGGCATGGCGCTGGGGGTGAACTTCCACTCCGCCAGCTTCACTTACGCCGACGCCGATACCTATGACGCCGCCCCCGCGATGAGCGTCGCCGCGGCGACGGGCGCGCCCGGTTCGGTTGAGGCAGGAGCCCCGCAAGGCGTTCGCGCCATCACGCGCGGGCTGGGCGTGCTGTCATTGCGGCCGCAGCAATTGGACCTGATCGCCGACGTGTTCAAAGGCCGCGATCCGGCTTCGACCCAGGCGATGCTGGCGATCCTCGAAATGCAGACCCGCCAGAACATCGCCGAAGCGCTGGCCGGTTCAGGCCAGTTGGTCGTGGTTACGGCGCAGGAATTGGGCCTTGCGGGGGCGTTGGCCCAACGCGACGCGATGGAAAAATCCGCCGCCGCTGCGCCGCCGCTGACCAACGGCGCTGGCGCGGCGCGGCACGTTTGACGTTCAGTCGGCGCGAAGCCGGGCTGCGCGGGCGATGAATAGCGCTGGCGTCATGGCCGGGCTTTCGCGCCGGACGCATGACGCCAGGCAGTGATCCTACTTCTTGGCGGCGGCCGGTTTGGCCTTGTCCTTCTTCGGCTTGCGGACTTCCTTGTTGGACTTCATCTGACCTTTGGCCATGGGGAGACCTCCGTTTGTAACGCGCGCGATTCTACCGTGTTCGGCGCGGCCTGCAACGGTGTCGCGTGAAGGCGCTAAGGCGTTTGTTCCGGCCAGTCGAACACGCAGGTCAAGCTGTCAGCACCCATCGCGTAGGAGACGTGCGCATCCTTCTCCGCGCTCATCGCGCCGCGGATCAAAGTGAAGCCGAGACCTTCTTCGATCTTGTGCGGGACAATCCCGGTCTCGCGCCATTCCACTTTGCAGCGCCCGGCTTCCTTGCGCCAGGACAGCGCGATGAGGCCGGCGTCGCCGGCGAGGGGGCCATGTTTAACGGCGTTGGCAGCCAGTTCGTAGAGCGCCATGGACAGACCGCTGACCAGCCGGGCCGGCGTTGTGGCTGCGGGGCCCTGGCGCACCTGCAGGCGCGGGTTGGCGAGAAACGGTTCCAGCGCGGAGTCGACAACGGTCTTTAAGTCGGTTGGGCGCCAGTCGGTCTGGATCAGGATGTCCTGCGCGCGCGCAAGGGCCGCGAGGCGCCGGTTCAGCCGGCCGGCGTAGACATCCTTGTCGTCGGTCTCCGAAGCGATTTTGTTCGAGAGCGCCTGAACCACGGCGATCAGGTTCTTGATGCGGTGGACCGTTTCCTTTGCCTGCACCGCGCGTTGGGTTTCGATTGCAACGCACTCGTCAAGGAGCAGGCGCGCGATCCCGCTGCCGGCGACCGTAATGCCGACCGCCACCGCGTAGGCGGCAAGTGATATCGCGCCATAAGAGGGGATTTCGTAGCCATATGGCGCCAGCCAAAGCGCCCAGGAAAGAAACCCGCCGACCACGGCGGTCGCCGCGCCGACGCGCAGGCCGCCCGCGAAACTGGCCAGGACGACGGCGGGGTAGACCGTCAGAAACGGCGGCAGGCGCGCGTTTACGGCCGCATCGAACGGCAGGCGCACCAGCGCGCCCAGGCTCAAAAAGCCCATCGCCCAGAGCACTGCCTGCCAGCTTCCCACCGGCGGCAGGAATTTCCGTAGCGGCGCGAGTCTGGCGCTGAAATCAGTATCGTTCATGGGAACGGTCCTTGGCGCGGTTCAGCCAAGCACCGCGCACGCCCAGCGCGACGATTGTTGGCATATGTAAATATAGGCAGTAGCGGATCGGGCCGCTTATCCTAGGCCAGGCGCCGCCCCGGCGCGATTTTTTACAAGGTCATCCACCACTGCCGGATCGGCGAGCGTGCTGGTGTCGCCGAGATTGGAGAGATCGTTTTCGGCGATCTTGCGCAGGATGCGGCGCATGATCTTGCCTGAGCGCGTCTTCGGCAGGCCGGGCGCGAACTGGATCACGTCCGGGCTGGCGATCGGGCCGATCTCCTGGCGCACCCATTTCACCAGTTCGGCGCGCAAGTCCGCGTTTGGAATCTCGTTGGCGTTGAGCGTGACGTAAGCGTAGATGCCGCTGCCCTTGATGTCGTGCGGCATGCCGACGACGGCGGCTTCGGCGACCTTTGAATGAGCCACCAGCGCGCTTTCCACTTCCGCCGTGCCGATGCGGTGTCCGGAGACGTTGATCACGTCGTCCACGCGCCCCGTGATCCACCAATAGCCGTCCTCGTCGCGCCGGGCGCCGTCGCCGGTGAAATATGTGCCGGGATAGGCGCTGAAATATGTATCGAAGAAACGCGCGTGATCGTTATAGACCGTGCGCATCTGGCCCGGCCATGAATCCAGCAGCACCAGATTGCCGCTCGCGGGGCCCTCGATGAACTTGCCCTCCGCATCGACCAGCGCCGGCTGAATGCCGAAGAACGGCCGCGTCGCAGAGCCGGGCTTCATCGCCGTGGCGCCGGGCAGGTTTGTGATCAGCGCGCCGCCGGTTTCGGTCTGCCACCATGTATCGACCACCGGGCAGCGCCCATCGCCGACTGTGCGGTAATACCAGAGCCAGGCTTCGGGGTTGATCGGCTCGCCGACGCTGCCCAGCAGGCGCAGGCTGGCGCGCGAGGTTTTTTTCACGGGCGCCTCGCCCTCGCGCATCAGCGCGCGGATGGCGGTGGGCGCGGTGTAGAAAATGTTGACCTGATGCTTGTCGATCACTTCCCAGAACCGCGAGCTGGTCGGAAAGGTCGGCAGGCCTTCAAACATCAGGCTCGTCGCGCCGTTCGCGAGCGGGCCGTATACAATGTAGGTATGCCCCGTGACCCAGCCGACATCGGCGGTGCACCAGAACACCTCGCCCGGCTGATAATCGAACACATATTCATGCGTCATCGACGCATAAACGAGATAGCCGCCGGACGTGTGCAGCACGCCTTTCGGCTTTCCGGTCGAGCCGGAGGTATAGAGGATGAACAGCGGATCTTCGGCGCCCATCGGTTCGGCCGGGCAATCGGCGGAAACGTCGCGCACGGCTTCCTCGTAGCGCACGTCGCGGCCCGGCTGCATCGCCACGTCCGCGCCGGTGCGGGTAACGACGATCACCGTGTCCACGCCGGAAACGCGCATCAGCGCCGCATCGACATTGGCTTTCAGCGGCACGGTCTTGCCGCCGCGCACGCCTTCATCGGCGGTGACGACGACTTTTGAGTCGCAATCGCCAATCCGGTTCGCCAGGCTCTCCGGTGAAAAGCCGCCGAACACCACCGAGTGAATCGCCCCGATCCGCGCGCAGGCCAGCATCGCATAGGCCGCCTCCGGGATCATAGGCATATAGATCGTCACCCGGTCGCCCTTACGCACGCCGCGCGCTTTCAGCACGTTGGCGAAGCGGCACACTTCCTTGTGCAATTCGGCATAGGTTATGTGTTTTGAATCTTTCGGATCGTCGCCTTCCCAGATTAGCGCGATTTGATCCGCGCGCGCGGGCAGGTGGCGGTCCACGCAATTTACGCAAACGTTGAGCACGCCGTCCTCGTACCAGCGGATGTGAAAGTCCTCGCGCTTGAACGAGGTGTCCTTCACCTTGGTGTACGGCTTGATCCAGTCCAGCCGCCGCCCCTGCACGCCCCAGAACGCCTCCGGATCGGCCAGCGCCGCCGCGTGCATCGAGCGATAGGCCGCGTCCGTCGCGTGGGTGTTGGCGAGCGCCGATTGCGGGACGGGGATGATTGTGTCGGCCATGCGGTTCCTGCCCAGATTGGCGCGCAAACTAGTGCGGCGGCTAACAGAAAGAAACTGCGATCACCCTCGTCGGGAGGGTGCTGTGATACCATCTTGCGGGGGCCGGAGCATCCATGCGCATCGCCTGTCCAAAAGAGATCAAGCCGCAGGAATATCGGGTGGGGCTTACCCCGGAGAGTGCGGCCGAACTGGTGCGCGCGGGGCATGAGGTGTTCATCGAGAGCGCCGCCGGCGAGGGCGTCGGCGCGACGGACGAGCGCTATAAGCGCGTCGGCGCCAAGATCGTACCCGATGCTGCGGCGGCGTTCGAGGCGGGCGAGTTGATCGTCAAGGTGAAGGAGCCGCAGCCGGTCGAGATTGCGCTTCTGAAACCGGGCCAGACCCTTTTCACCTATCTGCACCTGGCGCCCGATCCGGCCCAGGCCGAGGCGCTGCTCAAATCGGGCGTTACCGCCATTGCCTATGAAACGGTCACCGACGCGCAGGGCCGCCTGCCGCTGCTGAAACCGATGAGCGAAGTGGCCGGGCGGATGGCGATCCAGGTGGGGGCGAATTTCCTGGAGAAGGAACACGGCGGGCGCGGCGTGCTGCTTGGCGGCGTGCCGGGCGTGAAGCCGGCGGATGTGGTTATCCTAGGCGCCGGCGTCGCCGGCTACAACGCCGCCCAGATCGCCGTCGGCATGCGCGCGCGGGTGACGGTGTTCGACATGAACGTGGCGCGGCTGGAGGAACTCGATCGCGAATTCAACGGTCGGCTGGAGACGGTCTATTCAACCCGCGCGGCGGTGGAGGAGGCGGTTTCGGAGGCCGACCTGGTGATCGGCGCCGTGTTGATCCCCGGCGCGGCGGCGCCCAAACTGGTCACGCGCGCGATGCTGAAAACCATGCGCCCCGGCGCGGTGCTGGTGGATATTTCGATCGACCAAGGCGGTTGTTTTGAAACTTCGCATCCCACGACGCACGACAAGCCGGTGTTCGTGGTCGATGGCGTGCTGCATTATTGCGTCGCCAACATGCCCGGCGCGGTGGCGCGCACCAGCACGTTCGCGCTCAACAACGTGACGCTGCCGTTCACGATGGCGCTGGCGAATAAGAGCGTGCGCCGCGCTTTGCGGGAAGATGCGCATCTCGCGGCGGGCCTCAACATCGCCGAAGGCGCGGTGGCGCATGAGGCTGTGGCGCGGGATTTGGGGAAGCCGTTCAAACGGCCAGATTGGCTCGTCGGCTGAAAATCTGCCCCAAATCCTTCCGGCTGAACCACCAGACGCAGAGCACGGGCGCGAGGATGGATTGGGTGCAGCTCAGCACAAACATCAGCTTGTCTAGCGGCGTGTCGAAACTGCCGGCGGATATTTGTTCGCTGACCACCGCCAGCAATGGCTTGTGCTCTGCCGCGGCGGTGATCTGCGCGAACACGAACAGGGCGGTGTTGAGGCCCGTGTGTACGCCGATCGAGGGGCCGAGATTGCCGTGCCGCAGCGCCAGCACTGCCAGCGCCCAGCCCAGCGGCGCACGCACGGCGACGCTCATCGCCATGCCCAGCGCGTCGCCGCCATAGCCGAAATGCGCCGCCGAAAACGCGAGCGTGCTGACTGCGACGCCGATCGCCGGCCCGTGCCGCGCGGCCACGGTTTGCATCAGCCAGCCGCGGAACATCACCTCCTCGGCGCCGGCCTGCACCGCGATGAACGGCGCGATCGCCAGCAGATAGGGCAGGTTCTGCAGCACGACCGCCGGCCCGTAGGCGACAGCCAGCAGGGCGATGAGGGGAATGTGAATCGCCAACAGCGCACAGAACCACGCCAGTCCCGGACGCAAGCCGGCGCTGCGGATGCCAAGCGCGCGCAGGCCGCGGCCATCGCGCGCGGCCGAAAAGATTGCGATCCCCGCCGCCATGCCCACGCTCAAAACGGCCATGACGACCGAGAATCGAAGGATGTTTTCAAACAGGCCGGTCGGGAGCATGCCGCGGACGGCGAAGCCGCCGCGAAAGCCGATGAGCAGCGCCGCCGACGCCGCGATCAGCACGCCCATCGACAGCGCTGTAAACAGCGCCAGCCACACCAGCGAAAGGAGAACGCCGCGCGGGCGCGGCGGGCGCGTACTCACGTCTCGCCGTCGGGCGCGGTGCGACTCAGCATGTGGCCTCCAGATCGCAGGATAGAGGCTGGCCGCGTGCGCGAACAGCCGGGCGCGGGTGGAACGAAACGGCCCGCCGCCGCGTAGTTTCCACAGGAATCGTGGAGATCAACGCCATGAATGGCATCGGACTTCTAAGTGCGGTCATCGTCGGTGTTTTCGTCGGCTGGATCGCCGAGCAGATCATGCACCGCAAGGACGGGTTGCTGACAAACCTTATCGTCGGATTGCTGGGCGCGCTGACGGGCGGCTTTCTGGCCAATATGTTCGGGATTGGCTTTGCCGGCGTCTGGGGCAGCCTGATCGTTTCGACTGTTGGCGCGGTTGTGCTGCTTGTATTGCTCAACGTGATCAGAGGCCGCGCCGTCTGAGGGCCAAAATAAGTTGCAGCCGCGCCTCATCGGCGCGACCCTTTTCGCCTTGCGCGCGCTTAGCTGGACGCGCCGCTATTTCAGCGTCTTCAGATGGGCGATGACGTCCGCCCGGTCGGAAGGCTTGGCCACGTTGATCGGCATGCGACCGCCTTTGATGACTTTCGCCGGTTGGGCGAGGAACACGTCCAGCTTGGCTGCGTCCCAGGTGATGCCGGACTCCACCATCCCTTGCGAATATTTGTAACCAGGCGCCGTACCGGCCTTGCGGCCGTAGACGCCGATCAAAGTGGGGGCGACAGAGCCGCTCTTGACCTGATGGCAACCCGAGCAAGACTGGCTGAACAGTTTCTTGCCGTTCGAGGCATCCCCCGCCGGAGAAGCCGTCAATTGCGCCATAGCGGTGGGAGTGGCCACCTGCTTCTTGGCAACCACTGGCGGAACCGCCGATTGCCCAAGAGCGGGCGCGGCAAGCAGCGCCCACCCGATCAAAACCGAAACCCCAACGCGCCTCATGCAACCTCCCAGCGTCCCTCGTTCCAAAAAGTATATTGATGAGGCTAGATTTTGGCGAGACACGCGCTTGCGACAAAAGCAGATCGGGCCTTACTGGGTGAGAAAGATGAACGTCAAGAGACCTTTCGGCCTGGCGGCGGCCTTCCTCGCGCTTGCGGTTGCGCCCGCTGGCGCAGAGGAAGGCATGTGGACCTTCGACAAATTCCCAAGCGTCAAGGTGAAGGCCGACCTCGGCTGGGCTCCTGACCAGGCCTGGCTTGATCATGTGCGGCTCTCCTCGGCGCGGATCGAGGGTGGTTGTTCCTCGGCCATCGTCAGCGCCGAAGGGCTGGTGCAGACCAATCATCACTGTGTGGTCGGTTGCGTGCAAAATCTCTCCGCGCCTGGCAACGACCTCGTGGTCACCGGCTATCTGGCCAGAGGCAGGGCGGAGGAGCGGCCTTGCCCTGGCATGGCGCTGCAAGTGCTTACAGACATCACCGACATCACCGCCGAGATCGCCAAGGCCACCGCCGGCGCAACCGGCGCGGCGCTCACCAAAGCGCGCAACGCAGCCGAGTCGCGGCTGCAAAAAGCATGCATGAAAAACCGCGAGGGTCGCTCATGCGAAGTCGTCTCCTTGTATGAGGGCGGCAGATACAATCTCTACGGCTACAAGCGCTATGAGGATATCCGCCTCGTCTTCGCGCCGGAACTCGGCACGGCGTTCTTCGGCGGCGATCCGGACAATTTCAATTTCCCCCGCTATTGCCTCGATGTCGGCTATGTGCGGCTCTACGAAAACGGCAAGCCCGCATCCACGCCAGAGCATTTCAAACTGCGCGCTGCGCCGCTTGCGGCCGAAGAGCCGGTATTCGTCTCCGGAAATCCCGGCGGCACCAGCCGGCAATTGACCACGGCGGAACTGGCGTTCCAGCGCGATTACGTTCTGCCTTGGCGCCTCAACATGCACGCCGAATTGCGCGGTCGCCTGCTGGCCTTTGCTGCGCTTGGCGCCGAGGAACAGCGCATCGCGTCCGATACGTTGTTCAGCCAGGAAAACAGTTTCAAAGCGCGGATCGGCATGCGTCTTGCGCTGGTCGATCCGGCCGTGTTCGGCGTCAAGCAGGCCGAGGAGGCTGATCTCATCAAACGCATCGGCGCCGACGCGAAGCTGAAGGCCGAGGTGGGCGATGCGTTTGGCGAAATCGCCAGGGCGACGTCCGCGTTCAGCGCATTCAATCAATTTTATTATTACGCCGAGCAGGCGCCAGGCTATGGCTCCGAACTGATGAATTTCGCGCGCACGCTGGTGCGCGGCGCGGCCGAGCGCGCCAAGCCCGACGGTCAAAGGCTCCCCGGCTACACCGATGCCACCATCGGCAAGACCGAAGCCGACCTCCTGGCCGCGACGCCCGTGGAAAAGCCGCTGGAAACGCTGCTGATCTCGTTCTGGCTGTCAAAGACCCGCGAATACTTGACGGCAGACGATCCATTCGTGCGCAAGCTCCTCGGCAAGGAGAGCCCCGAGGGGCTCGCCGCCCGCCTGGTCGTCGGCACGAAACTCGGTGATCGCGCCGAGCGGGCGCGGCTCTGGAAGGGCGGTGCGAAAGCGATCGCCGACTCAAGGGATCCTCTGATCGTGTTCGTCCGCAATTGGGATGAAGATGCGCGCGCCATACGCAAGCGCTATGAGGAAGAGGTCGATGGGCCGATCGTGCTGGCCCATCAGCGCCTGGCGAAAGCGCGGTTCGCGCTCTACGGCGATGCGCTCTCTCCTGACGCCACGTTCACGCTGCGCCTGTCCTACGGCCGCGTGCGCGGCTGGACCGAACCTTCCGGGCGCGTCGTTGAACCGTTCACTTATTTCTCTGGCCTTAGCGCGCGCGCCACCGGCGCTCCTCCCTTCAAGCTCGCCCCCTCCTGGGAAAAGCGGATTACATCGCTTGAACCCGGTACAATTTTCGACGTTTCGACCACCAACGATATTATCGGCGGCAATTCCGGCTCCCCGCTGATCGATCGCGAAGGGCGTGTTGCTGGCGCGATCTTCGATGGCAATATCCACTCGCTTGGCGGCAATTATATTTACGATGGCCGGCTCAACCGCACGGTTTCGGTCGCGTCCACGGCGATTCTGGCGGCGTTGTCCGAGGTGTATGGCGCAAGCGATCTGGTGGCGGAGTTGAAGCAATGAAGGGACCGGTCGCCATTGATCTGAAGCCGCGCCTTGTGAAAGGCGGCGAGCGCGCGCTCGGCCCCGGCAAGGCCGATTTGCTCGATCTGATCGAGAGCACGGGCTCGATTTCGGCCGCGGCGCGCAAACTGAATATGAGCTACAGCCGCGCCTGGGCGCTGGTGGATGCGATGAACCGGGCGTTCAAGACGCCGCTCGTCGAGGCCGCGCCCGGCGGCAAGGCCGGCGGCGGCGCGCGCGTGACCGAAACCGGGCGCATTGTGGTCAAGCGCTATCGTGTGCTCCAGGCCCGGCTGGACAAGCATGCTGCGCCATTCCTTGAGGAATTCGCGGCATTGCTGAAATAGGCGCCAGCCGTTATATGGATATGCGTATAACGGAGCGCGCCATGTTGAAACGGCATTTTCTGCATCTTGCCTTTGGCATTGCGGCGCTCATTGGTTTGGCGGCGCCGGCTAATGCGCAACCGGAAAAAAAGCCGCTGCTGGTCTATGCCGCATCGAGCCTGACCGATGCGCTCAACCAGGCCGCGGATGCTTACGCCGCCGCCGGGCGCGTCCGGCCGACCTTGAGTTATGCGGCCAGTTCAACCCTGGCGCGGCAGATCGAGCAGGGCGCCCGCGCCGACCTGTTCATCTCCGCCGATGAGGATTGGATGAACTATCTGGCCGAACGGAAATTGATCGAACCGGCCACCCGCGTGTCGATCCTGTCCAACAAGCTGGTTCTGGTCGCGCCTGCCGACCGGCCGCTCAAGGTGAAGATCGCCCCGGGCTTTGATCTCAACGGCGCGCTTGCTGGCGGCAAGCTGGCGATGGCCGATCCGGAAAGCGTGCCGGCGGGCAAGTACGGCCGCGCGGCGCTGCAGGCGCTCGGCGCCTGGAACGCCGTGGAGGCTGATGTGGCGCGCGCCGAAAACGTGCGCGCGGCGCTGCGGTTCGTCGAGACCGGCGACGCAGCCGCCGGCATTGTTTATTTCACCGATGCGCGCGCATCGGGCGACAAGGTCGTCATCGTCGGCGAATTTCCGCAATCGAGCTTTCCAAAGATTTCCTACCCGCTGGCGGCGATCAAGGGCGGGCAGAGCGAAGAGGCCAAGGCGTTCGCTGCGTTCCTGCGCGGCCCCAAGGCGCAAGCGATCTTCAGAAGCCAGGGCTTCATCACGCCTTGAAGCGCTGAAAAAGGTCTCCGCCGCCGGCTAAGAAGGGGGAGGCGCCGGCGGCGGAGGAAGCGGCCGCCGCGTTGGCGGCGCGGGGCCTGGCGCGGTTGGTCGAGCGCCGCGCCACACCTGAAAGTAGCATGGCGATTCGGCGCGGTCGATCAAAACCGGACGAGAAGAAGTCGAAAGTTTGCGGCGCCGATATTTTGCCCACAATTGCCGAGTGCGGAAATTCACCGTGTCGGCGCGGAAAGCGCTTGCACGATCGCGCTTGTGAGAATGGTGAGATCGTCATCAGCGATGTTGAGAGCTGGCGTCAGATAGACGACGCGGCCGAGCGGCCGGATCCAGACGCCTTGCGCTACGAAGCGCGCTGTAAGCGCCGCGCGGTCGGGCTCGCGTTCAAGTTCGACGACGCCGATTGCGCCCATCACCCGTACGGCCCGCACGCCGGCTAAGTGCGCGCACGGCCCCAGGCCCTCGCCCAACCCGCGCTCTATGCGCGGCACGTCCGTCTTCCAGGCGCCCGTCTCGAACAGGTCGAGCGAGGCATTGGCGGCGGCGCAGGCAAGGGGATTGGCCATGTAGGTCGGCCCATGCATCAGCGCGCGTTCCGGGTCCTCGCTCCAGAACGCTTCGAACACGCGCTTGCCGGCGATAGCGGCGGAAAGCGGCAGCACGCCGCCCGTGAGCGCCTTGCTGAGCGTCACGATGTCCGGCGTCACGCTGGCGGCCTCCATGGCGAACAACGCACCGGTGCGGCCAAAGCCGGTGAAGATTTCGTCGAAGATCAGCAGCAGATCGTATTTGTCGGCCAGCGCGCGCAACCGGCGCAGCGTTTCGCCATCGTGGAAAATCATTCCGCCGGCGCCCTGCACCAGCGGCTCGACGATGATCGCGGCGATCTCATTTTGCTGTTCGGATAACAGGCGGTCCAGCGCGGCTGCGCTTTCCTCGTCGCGCGGCAAATCCACGACATACTGGGCCGGCAGCACGCCAGCGAACATGGCATGCATGCCTTCCTCGGGATCGCAGATCGTCATCGTCGCCAGCGTATCGCCGTGATAGCCGCCGCGGAACGAAACGAATTTCGTGCGCCCGCGCGCGCCGCGGTTCAGCCAGTATTGCAGCGCCATCTTCATCGCGATTTCCACCGCGACCGAGCCGGATTCGGCGAAGAACACGTGATTGAGGTCGCCGGGCAGCAAAGCACCGAGCCGCTTGGCCAGGCGATAGGCCGGCTCATGCGCGAGCCCGCCGAACATCACATGCGGCATCGCCTGCGCCTGCCGTGAGAGCGCGGCCAGAATGTGCGGGTGGTTGTAGCCATGCGCTGCGGTCCACCACGAAGCGATGCCGTCGATCAGCACGCGGCCATCGGCCAGGTGAAGCCGTACGCCTTCGGTGCGCACCACGGGAAGGGGCGGCGACGCGCCCTTCATCGCCGTATATGGCCGCCACACATGGGCAAGGCCGTCGCGCAGCCAGTCGGGCGTTTGTTCGCTCATTCGCGCGGCTTTCGCGCAATGGGGCTTGCATGTCCAGCGTCGGCGCGGCAGCACGAAGCCATGCAATCGCTGAACGCCTTCGCGGACGCCAAGCTGGCGGCGCTGACCGCGCAATCCTTGCGGCGTACGCTGAAAGAAGATCGCCGGCTTGACGGGCTATATATCGAACGGGAGGGAAAACGGCTGCTGTCGTTCTCCTGCAACGATTATTTGAACCTGACGCATCATCCGGCGGTGAAGGCGGCGGCCTGCGCGGCGATCCAGGAATTTGGCGCCGGCGCCGGCGCCTCGCGCCTGGTCACGGGCAATCATCCGCTGATTGAAGCGCTCGAAGCAAGGATCGCGCGCTGGAAAGGGGCTGAGGCGGCGTGCGTATTCTCGTCGGGCTACATGGCCAATGTCGGAATCGTGCCAAGTCTGGCGGGGCTGGACGATGTCATCCTGATCGATGAGCGCGCGCATGCCTGCCTCTGGGCCGGGGCGCAGCTTTCGGGCGCGGCTTTGCGCGTGGTCCGGCACAACGATTCGGATCAGGTGCTCGAAATACTGAAGGCAGAGCGCGCGCGCTATCGCCGTGCGCTTTTATTGACCGACGGCGTGTTCTCGATGGACGGCGATCTGGCGCCGCTCGATCTTCTGTCGGCGCATTGCGCCGCATACGATTGCTGGCTGATGACGGATGATGCCCATGGGCTCGGCGTGGTGGGCGGCGGGCGCGGGGCGGCGTATGAATTTCCCGGCGCCGATGTGCCCTTGCAGATGGGCACGCTGTCGAAAGCAGCCGGTTCGCTCGGCGGCTATTTATGCGCCTCGCGCGCCGTGATCGATCTGATGAAGACGCGCGCCCGAACGCTGATCTATTCCACCGGCCTGCCGCCAGCGAGCGCGGCGGCGGCGCTCGCGGCGCTGGATATTATCGAGGCCGAACCTGAACGCGTCGCCGCGCCGCGCCGCCATGCGCAGCGTTTCACCGCCGCGCTGAACCTGCCGGCGGCGCAAAGCGCGATTGTGCCGTTTGTCATCGGGCAGGCTGACCGCGCGCTGCTTGCTGCCCGCGCGCTTGAGGCCGAGGGATTCCTCGCCGTGCCGATCCGTCCGCCGACCGTGGCCGAGGGCACGGCGCGTCTGCGCTTTGCGTTCACTGCGCTGCATCCGGAAGCGGAGATCGATCGGCTTGCCGGTGCGGTGCGCGCGCTGGCCGCGTGAGCGCAGTCTTCGTCACCGGCGCGGGCACCGATATCGGCAAGACGCATATCGCCTGCGCGCTGCTGCGGGTTTGGCGCGCCAGCGGATCTGCGTGCGAGGCGTACAAGCCGGTGCTGAGCGGCTATGATCCGGCGCGGATACAAGACAGCGACTCCGCAAGATTGCTGGCCGCTCTCGGCGCGCCGGTAAATCCAGAAGCAATCGCCGCCATTTCCCCGTGGCGCTACGGGCCCGCGCTTGCCCCGCCCGCCGCTGCGCGCGCGGAGGGGCGCTTCGTCCCTTATGGCGATGTGGTGGCGGCGTGCCAGGTGCGGATCGCGGCGCATGAGGGCGCATTGCTGATCGAAGGGGCGGGCGGGGTGATGTCTCCGCTTGCGGAAGGCAAGACCAATCTCGATCTGATCGCCGCGCTCAACCTGCCTGCGCTGCTGGTTGTGGGTACATATCTGGGCGCGATCAGCCATGCGCTGACGGCGATCGAAGCGCTGCGCGCGCGGCGGGTTCGCGTGATGGCGACTGTCGTGAGCGAGTCGGCCGCAGGCGCTGAACCATTGGCCGATACGGTCGCCAGCCTACGTCAGCTTCACACCGGGCTTGTCGTGGCTGCGCCGCGCTTTGATCAAGACGCGCCGGTTGAAATTCTGGCGCTGGCGGATTTGCTTCGCGGCTGAGGTAGGAGGCCGGCGGCGCAAGGAGTGCGCTATCCGAGTGTGGCGGCGGTCTCGGAAAGCATGGACAGCAGCCACGCGCGGGCGGGATCGTTGGCGCTGTCGCGGCGATAGATCAGGCTGATCGCCAAGGTCGGAGATACGTAAGGCGGATCGAGCAGAGCAAATTGCTCCTGGCGCAAATGCGCTTTGGCCAGCCGCCGCGGCGCGAGCGTGGCCATGTCGGAGCGCGCTACGATCGCCAGGCCGGAGAGCGAATCCGGCGCCGTCGCGCCGACGCGCTGGCTCAAATTGCGCCGCGCTAGTTCGGCGTCGAAGGCGCCGCGGTCATACCAGACGCCGCTGACGGGCGCGGCGCCGGCGTTGCCGGCGTCATCCTGGATCGCCGGCAGGCGATCAATCACGACGGCCGATAGCGCCGCGAGCGCTTCGATCGTAAGCGGGCGGCGCGCGATCGGATGGTCCGCGCGCACGACCCAGACGAAATCGTCCTGAAACAGTTCGGCGCTCGCAAATCGGTCCGGCGGTTTGGTATAGCCGCCGATCATGGCGTCGGCCTGACCGGTGTCGAGCAGGGCGTACATGTCGGCGCCATAGTTGTGCAGCCGCAATTCCGCGCCAGGTGCGAGCCGGCCCATGCGCTCCACCAGCAAAGGCGCAAGCACCATGCAGACATAGGCGCCGCCGACGACCGTGAAGCGCCGGTCGGTTGTCGCCGCATCGAACCGGGGCGCGAGCGCGCTTTCGATCTGCGCCAGGCCAAGCTGTACGCCAGCGGCCAACTCGATCGCCCGTTGCGTCGGCTGCATGCCCAGGGGGCCGCGCACGAACAGCGGGTCGCCGAAAATCGCCCTGAGCCGGGCCAGGGCGTGGCTGACCGCTGATTGCGTAAGGCCCAGCCGATCCCCAGCTTTGGTGACGCTTCGTTCCTCCGCCATCACGCTCAGGATGCGGAGCAGATTGAGGTCAAGCGCGCCAAGATGAACGTGTTTCATAACGTAAGTGAGATAATATCATCCGAAACATGTGATGTATCCATTCATTTGTAACCCATTAATACAATAAGAGATCGAAGAGCGGCGCGGGCTGGGAAGCGGCGTCCTCTCTTGCGTTCAGGAGAGCGATTGTGACCGACGCGGATACGCAGAATGCGCCGCCGGAGCCCGCCGCACCCGGCAGGTTCAGCCGCCAGACCGATTTTGTCCGGCGTTACAGGCCCTGGTTCGTGTTCGGCGGGCCCGCGCTGATCGCGCTGATCGTCGGCTATGTCGTGCTGTTCGGCGGGCGTTTCGTCAGCACCGACAACGCCTATGTGCGCGCCGCCCGCGTGGCCGTCAGCGCCAGCGTTCCGGGCCGGGTGGTGGCCGTGGCGGTGCAGGAAAACCAGCGCGTGAAGAAAGGCGACGTGCTCGTCGAACTCGATGCAGCCGATCTTGGCGCCTCGATGCAGCAGGCGCAGGCCCAACTCGCCAATGCGCGCATGCAGGTAGAGCAATTGCACGCCGCCTATCTACAGAGCGCAGCCGATCTCCAGAAAGCGCGCGAGAGCGCGGCGTACGCCGCGCGCGAGGCCCAGCGCCAGAAGGATCTGATGAATGTCGGCGTGTCGTCGCGGCAGGATTACGACCGCGCGGTGCATGAAGCCGACAACGCCGCCGCGCAGGCCCGCGCATCGCTGCAGACTCTAATCGCGGCGCAGGCCGCGCTCGGCGGCAATCCGCGCATCAAGACCGACCAGCATCCCACAGTGCTCGCGGCCAAGGCCGTCGCCGATCGCGCCAGGAACGATGTCGGCCATACCAAGATTTTGGCCGCCGCCGATGGCGTCGTGACCAAGGTCGATCAGGTTGAGATCGGCGCCTATGTAAACATTGCGCAGCCCCTGTTCTGGCTGGTTTCGGGCAAACCGTGGATCGAAGCCAATTTCAAGGAAGATCAGCTCGCCAAGCTGAAGCCCGGCGAGCCCGCGGAAATCCGCATCGACGCGTTTCCCGGAAAAGTGCTTAAAGGCCGCGTGGCCAGTTTCAGCCCCGGCACCGGCTCCAGCTTCGCGCTGCTGCCGGCGGAAAACGCTACGGGCAATTGGATCAAGGTGTCCCAGCGCCTGCCGGTGCAGATCGAAATTACCGAAAAGCCCGATGACGTGTTCCTGGCCGCCGGCCTCAGCGCGAGCGTGAAGGTCGATAGCAAGGCCGGGCCGCAATCGCCGCAGGTGGCTGACGCCGCGCCGTGACCCACGCGGATATTTCTCCGTTCACGCGCACGGCGATCACCGCGTCGATCATGCTCGCCACGCTTATGAACTCGCTCGACACGACGATCGCCAATGTCGCGCTGCCCCATATGCAGGGCAGCTTTCAGGCCTCGCAGGAACAGATTTCATGGGTGCTGACCTCATACATCCTGGCTTCCGCGATCATGACGCCGATGACGTCGTGGCTGGCGCAGAGATTCGGCCGCAAGGAGTTGTTCCTGATCTCCATCGCGCTGTTCACCGGCGCTTCGGTGCTGTGCGGGGTCGCGACCAGCCTGTGGCAGATCGTGCTGTTCCGTGTGCTGCAAGGGCTTGGCGGCGCCGCGCTTATTCCGCTCAGCCAGGCCGAACTGCTTGATATTAACCCGCCCGAAAAACACGGCCAGGCGATGGCGATCTGGGGAGCGGGCACGGTGCTCGGCCCGGTGCTTGGGCCGGTCCTCGGCGGCTACATCACCGACCACCTGACTTGGCGCTGGGTGTTCCTGATCAACCTGCCGGTGGGCATTTTCGCGTTCATGGGCGTGCTGTTTTACATCAAGCGCGAAAGGGCGGGCGTGCAGCGCCCGTTCGACTTCATCGGTTTCGGCGCGCTGACGCTGGCGCTTGCCGGTCTGCAATTGATGCTGGACCGCGGGCCGACGCGCGACTGGTTCAGCACCGCCGAGATATGGACGTATCTGGCGATCGCCGGCCTCGGCGCATATTGGTTCGTGATCCACACGATGACCGCGAAACATCCGTTCTTCGATCCGCGCGTATTCGCGGACGGCAATTTCGTCATGTCCTCGATCATCGGGTTTTTCGTTGGCACGATGCTGTTCGGATCGATCGCGCTGTTGCCGACCATGCTGCAATCGCTGATGGGTTATCCGGTGACGACGGCGGGCATTATCTCGATGCCGCGCGGACTCGGCGCCTTTATTTCTATGTTTCTTGTCGGGCAGTTGATCGGTCGTGTCAGCTTGCGCGCGCTGGCCTTCGCCGGCTTGTCGCTCAATGCGATCGGCACGTACATGATGACCCTGATCAACCTGCAGATGGATGACTCGATTGTCATTGCGTCGGGACTCATTCAGGGGCTGGGCACCGGCCTGATCTTCATCCCTCTTTCGGCGTTGGCGTTCGCCACCATGCCGCCGATGCTGCGCACCGAGGGCGCTTCGCTATTCACCCTGATCCGCAATCTCGGCGGCGCCGTCGGCATTTCGCTGCTGCAGGCGCTTCATGTGAATCAGGTGCAGGGCGCGCATGCCGGCCTCGTCGAGCATCTGCGCCCCGACAATCCCAATGTGTACGCCTATCTCGGCGCCGATCTGACTGCGCCGGTAGGGCAGGCGATGGTGGAAGGCATGGTGTACCGGCAAGCCGCGATGCAGGCCTATGTCGCCGATTTTCGCATCCTTTTTATCGTCAGTCTTTTATCCGCGCCGCTGCTTCTCCTGATGCGCACGCCGAAGAAGACCTCGCCGCAGGTGGCCCATGCCGTCGCCGATTAAACCCGTGATCGCACTCGCCGCCGGCGTGCTGCTTGCAGGCTGCGCCGCCGGCCCCGATTTCAAGCGCCCGCCGGCGCCAAACTTGGCCGGCTACACGATGCAGGGCGACGATGCGGTCGCGCCCGCCGCTTCTGCTACGGTGCAGGCTGGCGCTTGGTGGCGGGCGTTCAACGCGCCGGTGCTGGATGGCGTGATGGCCCAGGCGTTGGCCGGCAACCAGGATCTCGCCGCCGCCGAAGCCACATTGCGCGCCGCCCAAGCCGGCGAAGCTTTCGCGCGCGGCGGGGCGTGGCCGCAGGCCGATCTCAACGCCGGCGCGCGCCGCGAGAAGATCAACACCACGGCGTTCGGCTTCACCGGGTTTCCGAGCCCGACGGTCTCACTGTACACGGTTGGCGGCGGCGTATCTTATGACCTCGGCCTGTTTGGCGGCCGCAAGCGTCGCATCGAAGGGGCGAGCGCACGCCGCGAAGCACAAGCCGAGCGGGTCGATGCGGCCTATCTCGCGCTCACCGGGCGTGTCGCGCAGACGGTGTTCGATATCGCCGCACTGCGCGGCGAGATCGATGCGGTGAACGCTATCGTCGAAGACGACAGGCGCAATGTCGATATGGTGCATCAGGCCCAGGAAGCCGGCGGGGCTGCGCCGGTGGCAGGGCTCGGCGCCCAAGCTCAACTTGCCGAAGACCTCGGCGACCTGCCTGACCTGAAACAGCGTCTCGCCGCCGCGCGTCATCAATTGGCGATTCTCGTCGGCAAAGCGCCGGCCGAGTGGTCGGCGCCGGATTTCGATCTTGCCGCCTTCACCGGCGCGCCGGCCGCGCCGGTGAGCGTACCGAGCGAATTGGTGCGCCGGCGTCCCGATATCCTCGCGGCCGAAGCTGAATTGCACGCCGCGCTCGCCGATGTCGGGGTGGCGGAGGCCGCGCTCTATCCGAGCATTTCCCTGACCGCATCGCTGACGCAGACGTCTCTGACGACCACCGATCTGTTCAAGAGCGGTGCGTCGGGATGGCTGGTCGGCGCGGGCCTGACTGCACCTCTGTTTCACGGCGGCCAATTGCGCGCCGACAAGCGTCGCGCCGAAGCCGAAGCGGACGCCGCGCTCGCGCGCTACCGGCAGACTGTTCTCACTGCATTCGCGCAGGTCGCCGACACGCTCGAAGCCCTCGCCCATGACCAAGAAGAACTGGCGGCGCGGCAGGCGGCGCTGGATTCGGCTGACGCCAACCTGCGTACGACGCGCGCCGGATTTGAAAAGGGTGGGGTGAGCTTGATTGACGTGCTGGACGCCCAGCGCCAGCGCGCGCGCGCGCTCCGCAAGCTCTCTGAAACACAGGGACGCCGGCTGCGCGATCTTGGACTGCTCGCGGTCGCCTCGGCGGCGCAGGGGCAGGATCGCTAGACGAGGTCGTTTTACTACGCTGTGAAAATCGGCTCGAACAGATCGACCGCGCGGCTCCTACGCCTCCGGCGGGGAGGGCGTTTCATCTCCCGCCACAATCAGCAACGCGCGGCACGGCGCGTGCCCGTTCGCCAGGATTGCGTGTCCGATGCGACCGTCAAAATACACCGACTCGCCAGTGTCCAGCGCCAGCGGCGCGTAAATATCGGTGTGAACCAAAGCCGCGCCTTCGAGCACGTAAAGATAAGTCTCGCCGGACAGCGTGTGCATCGGCCCATGTTCGCTCAGACTGCGCACGTTGATGTGCATGATGAGCGGCGTGAAGCACTTCGAGAGCAGATCGCCGGCGATCATGCGGCATTCGTGCGGGCCGAGCCGGTGCGGCGCCCCTTCGGCGGCCCGGCTGACTGCTCGACGCCCCGATGGTGCGGTTGGGCTCAGCGGGTCCTGCAGCATGGTCAGGCCGGGATCGACGCCGAGCGCGCGGCAGATCAGCAGCAATTTCTCGTAGCCGAGCGCTGACTGGCCAAGTTCGAGCTTTGAGAGCGTCGATAACGGAACGCCTGTGCGCTCGCTCAATTCGGCAAGGGTGAACCCCTTGGCCAAGCGCAGCTTACGCACGGCCTGTCCGGCCTGCCCGGTCGCTCTGCCGCTTACCAAGCGGCGGCGCGCCCATTCAGTTTGCCGAGCGGTTTTCCGTCCACGCCAGCCCTCCACGCCGAGCATCCGCCGCCGACGTTCGCAACGCTATACGACGTAACGCCGCCGCTGGATGCGGGAGAGATTCTATTATACTAGAAAATTCTCACTACCCCAGCGTAATCCGTGTCTCCGATCGAAAGTACATAATGGCGCATGATAATATTCTCATTATAGGGAGAAAATTAACCATTTTCGGGAGAAAAGTGACGGACGCGTCAGCGCGCGTTGCGGCCTCGGCGGCGAACTCTACGGAAGAATTGCGCGATCGGAAATGTCATCACCGCGAGCCGATCCTCTGGAAGACGAGCACCGCAGCCGCGGTGGGGAAGATGAAGGGCGCGTGGCGCTTCTGGCGGCCACTCGGCTGGCAAACGAGGCGAGCGAGGCGCTGCGGGCGCATGCGCGTCTGGTCGAGCAGGTGCGGCAGACGGCGCAGGCCGCGCTGAACCGCATCGCCGGCGCGGCCGGCAAACCCGCGCAGGTTTTGCATGACGTCGCTCTGGAGATTGCGACCTTGCATGCTTTGGCAAGCAACGCCGATTGCGCGTTCGCCGCCGCCGGCGACGGCGAGTTCTGTCGCCCCGATATAATCCTGGACGGCGTAGTCGCCGCCGAGAGGGCGGGGGCTGGCAAGCGCGGCGTTGCAATCGATTACGTGTGCTCGTTCGCGGACTTTACGATGTTTGGCGCGCCGGCGGTGCTTGCCGCGCTGATGCGACGGTGCATCCACCTGGCGGTTTGTCATTGCCGGGCCGGCGCGATCAGCCTGCGCGCGAACTTCTACGACGCCCATGGCGGCCGGCGAATGTTGCGCCTGGTCCTCGGCGCTGAAGGCGGTCTTCACCTGTCGGGCGTAGAGATAGAGTCGCTCGCCGTGTTGGGACGCTCGACGGGCGCCTCGATCGAGGTGAAGGATGGGGCGCTGATCGTGATGCTGCGCGCCCCGCTTGCGGCGCCGACGAGCCTGTTTTCGGCTCAGCCTGACCTTGAAGCGCAGCCGGCTCAGCGACTTGACGGCGAGCGCAAGAGCCCGCCCGCGCGGATCAATCCACTGGCGTGAGAATCAAGATGAATTCGCGCTGATGCGCGGACGGCGACGGCGGCCGTCTGATCACCGCCTCGAGAATGCGCCAAGATTCATCCCGCCCGCGTACGCGCAAGAGCAAAGTGTTCGCGCCATTTTCTTCGGCGGGGCCAGGCGCAACAAGGGCGTCACGAAGCGCCGCCGCGCTCGCTTCGTCCAGACAGTCCGAAAGGATCGTGCCTTCCAGGCTGTTCAGGTCAAAGCCCAAAAAAGGCGACGAGGCGGAGGCCGAAACGATGGCGCCGTGCGCATTGATGCGCAGCACGAAAGCGCGCGTGCTGTCGGCGAGCAGGCGGTAGTTCGCTTCGGCGGCGATGACGTCGCCCCAGGCCTGCTGGGCTTCCTCATGCGCGTGCGAGGCAGATTCGTAGAGCCGCTGCTTTTCCTCGACGATCGCGGCAAGCGGCAGGATGCCGGCGGACAGGATCGCCAGCAGAAGCTGCAGCCGGATAATGTCTTCGCGCGGACCATCCGCGCCGAAATCAGGCCGGTAGCCGAGCACGACGCCAGTGATGAGCAAAAGCGCCGCCAGGCCGAGGCCCGCTTCGGCGCCGGCCAGCCCGAAGTCGAAAGCGATCAGAATTAGGATCGGAAAGATGAGAAACAGCGGCGGGATTCCGCTCGGTCCGATCATCGCCGTCGCGCATGCCGCAATGAGGATCCCGAACAGGATTGCCGTCCGCAAGGGCTGGCGGCGCAGCAAGCGGCCCCACGCGCGGGTATTGATCGCCTTCAGCAACGGCAGAAACAAAACCATGCCAAGCGCGATCGCCAGATACCAGGTCATCAGGTCGCCGTCGGAAATCGTCTCGCCGGTCAGCGTCAGTCCGATCTTCACCAGCACGGCCGAAGTGGTCGGCGCGGCGACGCCGCAGATGGCGAGGAAGCGAAACACCTCGGCGCGGTCGGCGAATGTGAGTTCGACTTTAGTGCGGCGCAGGAGCGCGGCGGCGAGCAGCGCCTCGGCGATATTGGCGACGAGGTACGGCGCGGCAAAGGCCGCCGGCTCGCGATTGACCATATTGGCGAGAATGTGCGCGACGGCGCCAAGCGATAGCAAAATCGGCCACGACCGGCCGGGCGTGGAGATGAGGGCATAAACGAGGATCGGCGAAGCCAGCCAGATCGGCGCGACCTGCGCGCCGAATCGCGTGAGCGCAATGCATGCCGCGGCCGCCACGAAATAGCATGCGGCCGCCGTTCCCACGCGCGTAAACGGTGTGGCGCGCACTGGTTTCGTGCTCCGCGGTTGACTGGAAAATTATGGCATAGACCAAAACGCGTCACCAGAACCGCGTACAAAAATCATCGCATACGAGAATTTCTCTTGCTCTCGCCCGCTGGAGAATGACGCTTTTGCTTACGTCCGATGCAGCGGCTCATGAAACGTGCGTCTCTTCAGCGCGCGGGGGGCGTCCAAGCGGGCGCCCGTTTGCCGACAGCAGCGCCGCAATCCACCGCGTGTCGGGAAATTGCGCGAGGACGATCATCACCAGTACCGTCAGGGGCGCTGCGAGAAACGCGCCGGCTACGCCCCAGAGGCTGCCCCAGATCGCCAGCGATAGCACGACCACCAGTGTGGAAAGATTCATGGATTCGCCGGTTACCCTGGGCTGCACGAAGGTGCCGATGCCGAATTGCCAGACGTGCAGACCGAGCGCGACAGCCGCCGCATGGCCCCAACCGGGAAACTGGACGAGCGCAAAAAGCGTCGGCAGCAGAACCGCGATGATCGACCCGATCGTGGGAATGTAGTTGAGGCCGAAAATAAGCAGAGCCCAGAAGTTTGGATAGGGCAGGCCGATCGCCACAAGCGTCAGATAACTGGCGATCGAGATGATTGCGCTCATCAGCGTCTGCACCATCAGGTAACGCTGGATCGAGTGACGGATGGATCCCACCACCGCCTGCACGCGGGCGCGGCCCTGCGCGGTGGCCGCAAGAACCGGCAATTTGCGTTTGAACGCGGCGGCGGAGGGAAACAGGAAGGCAAGGTAGATCAGGATCAACACTGTGTTGCCGATCACGGCCTGCAGGGCGGCGGCGATCTGGCCGATCAGGGCCGCCGGCCCGATCTGCGAGAGCATGGTGTTCAGTGTCCAGGCCTCTCCGCCGAAGCCCAAGCGCCGCTGCATTGCCACCGCCATGGCCTCCAGGCGCGCCTGATATGCCGGCGCATCGCCGACAAACACGCCGATATTCCGGGCCAGAACCCAAAACACCAGGGTCAGGAAACCGAGCACCAGGATCATGGAAATCGCCAGCCCAAGCCAATGCGGCAGGGTGGGTATGACGCGCTTGAAGCCGGCGGCCAGGCTGTCGATGGCCAGCCACAGGATCAGCGCCAGCGCGAACGGGGCCAACGTGTCGCGCAGCCAGTAAAGCACCGCGCCGAGGGCGGCGATGGCGACGATCCAATTGGGCGTGGTGCGGCCGAACATGAGCTTACAATACCTCCCGACGCATTCGCTTCCATCACCCGTGTTGACGCGCGCGCCCGGTATGGGCAAGCCGGCGCCAAATCGGGGGTCTCGCCATGAAACTTGTCACGTTCGAGCAGGCGGGGAAGGTCCGGCCGGGCATCTGGCTCGGAGACAGGGTGATCGATATCGCCGCCGCCGATGGCGGGCGGGTCGGGCTGGATTCGGCGCTCGCCTTTATCGCCGCCGGGCAGGCGGCGCTGGCCGCCGCCGCCCAATGGTCCGCCGCGCCGCCCGCCGGGGCTGTGATCGCAGCAAGCGCGGTCAAACTGCTCGCACCCATTCCGCGCCCGCTGAAAAACGTGTTTTGCGTCGGGCGCAACTACCTTGACCATGTCAAGGAGGGCGCCGAGGTCCGCAATACCGCGCTCGATCTGCCCAAGGCGCCGCAATATTTCTCCAAGCCGCCGACCGCCGTGATTGGGCCGGAGGCGGAGGTAAGCGTAGCGCTCGTGGTGAGCAGCGCGGTGGATTACGAAGTCGAACTGGGCCTGATCATCGGAAAGCGCGGCCGCGATATTGCGCCCGACGCGGTGTTCGATCACATCTTTGGCTATACGGTAATCAACGACGTAACGGCGCGCGATCTGCAGGCCCTGCACGGCCAGTGGTTTCGCGGAAAGGGCCTGGATACGACTTGCCCGATAGGCCCGTGGATCGTCACGCGCGACGAGATCGCCGACGTGCGCAAACTTGAACTCACCTGCACGGTCAACGGCGAACGCCGCCAGACGGGCATGGTCGAGCAGATGATTTTCGACATTCCCACCCTTGTTTCGACGCTCTCGATCGGCATGACGCTGGAGCCTGGCGATATCATCGCGACCGGAACGCCCGCAGGCGTCGGCTTTGCGATGAAGCCGCCGCAATTGCTCAACGATGGCGATGTGGTCGTCTGCGAAATCGCCGGAATCGGCGCGCTGCGCAACACGATCCGCCGGCCCTGAGCGCGTGGCGAAACGCACGGAGTAGAATATGGCGAGAGTCGGCTGGGTCGGCTTTGGCGAAATCGGCGAGCCAATGGCGCTGCAGTTGATCGCTGCAGGGCATGAGGTTCATCTCTGGGGCCGCACGGCCGCGCGGCTAAAGCCCGCAACCGATCGCGGCGCGCGCTTGGCCGCGTCGCCGGCGGACCTCGCGTCCGCCTGCGATTTTGTATTTCTCTGCATTACCGACGCCGATGCAGTAGAGCAGACCGTGTTCGGCGCCGAGGGAGTCGCCCGCGGCGCATCTCCGGGAAAAGTGCTGGTCGATCATTCGACGATCCACCCGCTGCGGTCGCGTGCGCTGGCCGCGCGGCTGCGCGAGGAGACCGGGATGGGCTGGCTCGATGCGCCGGTGTCGGGCGGCGCGATCGGCGCTCAACAGGGGACGTTGTCGATTTTCGTCGGCGGCGAGGAGGCCGATCTGGAAAAAGCACGCGACGTGATGAGCGCTTATGCGGCGAAAATTACGCGCGTCGGCGAATCCGGCGCGGGCCTGATAGCCAAATGCGTGAACCAGACGGTGCTATGCGCCACTTTGGCCGCTTGGGCTGAAGCGCTGAACCTGGCTCACCGTGCCGGCGCCGATGCGGCGCGCGTGGTTGAGGCGCTGGAGGGCAGTTGGTCGGATTCGCCGGTGCGCCGGCTGCACGCGCCAAGCATGATCAGCGCCGATTATCCGCCAGGGCAGGCGTGGACAATGCTGAAGGATCTCGATGTAGTCGGCGACATGGCGCAATTGACCAAGTCGCCGATGCCGATGCAGGCGATCGTCACGTCGCTGTTTCGCCAGCAGATCGCCATGGGATTCGATCATACCGGCATTCCCGGAATCATGAATGTTTATCACGAGGGGCCGCTACAGCGTTAAACGCGCCCGTCAGTATACGATTACGCTGCGGATGCTTTTGCCGGCGTGCATGAGGTCGAAAGCTTCGTTGATGCGCTCAAGCGGGAATGTGTGCGTGATCATCGGATCGATCGCGATCTTGCCGGTCATGTACCAATCGACGATTTTCGGCACGTCGGTGCGCCCGCGTGCGCCGCCGAAGGCGCTGCCTCTCCATACGCGGCCGGTGACGAGTTGAAATGGGCGGGTGGCGATTTCCTTGCCGGCTTCGGCTACGCCGATAATTATGCTCTCGCCCCAGCCGCGATGGCAGGCTTCGAGCGCGGTGCGCATCACGCCGGTATTGCCGGTGCAGTCGAACGTGTAATCGGCGCCGCCGGCTGTCAACTCGACAAGATGGGCGACGAGATCGCCCTTGATCTTTGTCGGGTTGACGAAATCCGTCATGCCGAAACGCTTGCCCCATTCCTCCTTTGCGTCATTGACATCGACGCCGATGATCTTGTCGGCGCCGACCATCTTCAGGCCCTGAATCACGTTGAGGCCGATGCCGCCGAGGCCAAACACGATGCAGTTCGCGCCGGGCTCAACCTTCGCCGTGTTGGTGACGGCGCCCACGCCAGTGGTGACGCCGCAGCCGATGTAGCAGGCCTTGTCGAACGGCGCGTCGGTACGGATTTTGGCCAATGCGATGTCCGGCAGCACGGTAAAATTGGAAAACGTCGAACAGCCCATGTAGTGGGCGATCTGCTTGCCCTTGTAGGAAAACCGACTGGTGCCGTCCGGCATCAGGCCTTTGCCTTGCGTGGCGCGGATCGCGGTGCAGAGATTGGTTTTGCCGGACAGGCAGCTTTTGCACTGGCGGCATTCGGGCGTGTAGAGCGGGATCACGTGATCGCCCGGCGCCACGCTGGCGACGCCGGCGCCGACCTCGACCACCACGCCCGCGCCCTCATGGCCGAGGATGGAGGGGAAGACGCCTTCGGAATCCAAGCCATCGAGCGTGTAAGCGTCGGTATGGCAAACGCCCGTAGCCTTGATCTCGACCAGCACTTCGCCAGCCTTCGGCCCTTCAAGATCGACTTCGACGATTTCGAGCGGCTTTTTAGCTTCAAACGCAACGGCGGCGCGCGTTTTCATGGGCGTGATCCTAATGCGGCGCTTCGGCGCGTTGATCGGAGAAACCCGGCCAGGACGCAAGCGCCTGGCGATGGCGTCGGCCGGTCCGCGCGGCGCGCCTTGCCGAGCGCGCCGCCGCAAGCTAGAGCCCCACCCCCTAGGAGAGGTGGCGGAGTGGTCGAACGCACCGCACTCGAAATGCGGCATACTCGCAAGGGTATCGGGGGTTCGAATCCCCCCCTCTCCGCCAGCCAGTCGGCAGTCCAACTGGGCGCGACGGGGCGCCTCCGCAAACTCCTGTTACTAGGGAATTTTCGCGAAGCGAAAGTGACTTGAGACGGCTATTTCGTCGTCGTTAGCGGACTTCGCGGAGATCTTTCGAGACATCGTCTCAGCTCGCCCGGCAAAGCAGTTCCGTTTCGCACTCCCGGTTCGCTGATAACCGCCGATTTACAGCGAAAATCGCCAGCTGAGCGCGCACCCACGACGGAATGGCGACCCAAAACTCCATGGCGCACAAGAGGTCTAGCGCCGGGCGATGGCGATTTCCCTACCAAGGAAGCAGCTGACCGGCCCCCAACAGTCCGTGACCAAGCCTTCAACCGTATCGCAACGCAGACTTTCTCGACCAATGTACTTTGATGCTTGCAGGAAACCACCGCACAGCATCACTGCAGCGGACAACACAACCAACACCCACGCAAAGGCGTCGCGCAGTGTTCCGCGCAGCCCCCCCGCCAACAGATCGCCTATTCGCGGAAACACAACTAGCGCAGTAGCAAACGCACAGGAAATTGCGCCAATGGCGACGAGC
>DASZPV010000091.1:0-1945 GCA_035549875.1 Caulobacterales bacterium | reverse complement strand
AGCCGAGGTCGCCGGCCCCGGCTTCATCAACATCACGGTGAACGAAACCGCGCTTGGCGCGCGCGCGCAAGCGATTGCCGATGACGACCGCGCCGGCGCCGAGCGTGTGAACCCGCGCCGCGTGATCGTCGATTACGCCGGGCCGAACGTGGCCAAGGCGATGCATGTCGGCCATCTGCGCTCTTCGATTATTGGCGAGAGCGTCAAGCGCCTGTTCCGCTTCCGCGGCGACACCGTCTGGGGCGATGCCCATTTCGGCGATTGGGGCTTTCAGATGGGGCTGCTGATCGTTGTTCTTGAGGAGCGGTTTGGCGGCGTCGACAGCCGAGCGGCGAAAAGCGCGATTACTCTGGATCTGCTGGAGGAGATTTATCCCGCCGCCGCGGCGCGTGCGAAGGAAGATCCCGCGTTTCGCGATCTGGCGCGCAAAGCGACGGCGAAATTGCAGGCCGGCGAAGCAAGCTATCGCGCGATTTGGAGCGTGATGCGCGATGTGACGATGCAAACGCTGAAGCGTGAATTCGCCGCGCTTGGCGTAAATTTTGATCTTTGGCTGGGTGAGAGCGACGCCGATCCGTTCATTGCGGATATGATCGCATCGCTGAAAGCCAAGGGCCTGCTGGTCGAGGATCAGGGCGCGCAGATCGTTCGCGTCGCGCGCGAGGGCGACAAGAAGGAGTTGCCTCCCCTGCTGGTGGTCTCGTCGGAAGGCTCGTCCATGTACGGCACCACCGATCTGGCGACGATCGTCGAGCGCGTGCGCGACTATAATCCCGATCTGATCCTCTACGTGGTCGATCAGCGCCAGGCCGATCATTTCGAACAGGTGTTTCGCGCAGCAGACATCGCCGGCATCTATTCGCGCGAGAAGCTCGAGCATATCGGTTTCGGCACTATGAACGGGACGGACGGCAAGCCGTTCAAGACGCGCGCCGGCGGCGTGCTGAAACTCAACGATTTGATCGGGCAGGCGCGCGAGAAGGCGCGGGCGCGGCTGAAAGAGGCCGACATCGGCAAGGATTTCTCCGCTGAGGAATTCGAGGACGTGGCTGACAAGGTGGCGGTGGCGGCGATCAAATTCGCCGACCTCGGTAATTTCCGCGGCACATCCTATGTGTTCGATCTCGACCGGTTCATGAGTTTCGAGGGCAAGACCGGGCCCTATCTGCTTTATGCGTGTGTACGGATCAAATCGATCCTACGCAAAGCGGCCGAGCAGGGCGTGACGACCGGGCCCATCGTGATCGCCGCGCCCGCCGAGCGCGCGCTAACTCTGGCGCTGGACGCGTTTGAGGGCGCGCTCGCCGCTTCTTACGACCGCCGCGCGCCGCACTTTCTAGCCGAGCACGTCTATGCGCTGAGCCAAGCGTTTTCGGCATTCTATGATCAGTGTCCGATACTGCCGGAGAAGGATTTGGCCGTACGCGGCTCGCGCATGGCGCTGGCGCAGGCGACGCTGAAGCAGCTTGAGATCGGCCTCGGCCTGCTGGGGATTGCGGCGCCGGAGCGCATGTAGGCGGTCTTCCTCAGCCCCTGCTGGCGCATCGCCTTGACTTGAAGGTCGGATCGGCCAATTTCGGGTGATTGAACCCCGCGGGAGAGTCCGGGTTCTGCCCGGCCCCGAAGGCGCAACCGCCCCGGAAACGCTCAGGGAAATGGACCGCGGGGGGAGCAACACGCTGGAAAGCGCCGCAGGAATGCGGCCGCCGACGAAGTAAGCGGTCCGCCTCTTCTTGCGGAAGATTGGGATCGTGAATCTTTCAGGCGCAAAGGACAGCGGGGGCCTGACGGCGCGTATGGCGCCGGGCGAGGCGTACCCGTTTGGACAGTTCCGACTCCCCGCTACTGAAACTGCCGCTCGACGGGCTGCATCGCAGCCTCGGCGCGAAATTCGCGCCGTTCAGCGGCTATGACATGCCCGTTCAGTACGAAGGGCTGATCGCGG
>DASZPV010000090.1:0-4121 GCA_035549875.1 Caulobacterales bacterium | reverse complement strand
GCGTTCCGCGCCACCACTTCCATCTCTTCCTCAAAGAATGCGAGTGGCGCTTCAATTACGGCTCGCCAGCAAAGCTCTTGCGCACCCTTAGAACGTGGATCAGGCTCTCAAACCGCAGCGTTTCCTAGGACAGCCCCAAGTATTTTTTATCCCGCAAACTTTGCGCGCGTTCTGCGATGGCGCGCGCGCTCTGTGTTTTTCCTATTGCTTCTTCCCGAACAGATTGCCGAGCGGGTTGGTGGTTTTCCCATCGGCGCTTTTGCCGCCGAGGATGCCGCCGAGATTGTTTTTCTCTAGCACCTTGCCGATCTCCGATTGCGCCTTGTTCTGGAACACATCGCCCAGCGCTGGCGCGAAACTCAGTTTCGACCACGGGCCTTTCACGATGAACGGTACGGTCAGGCCTTTAAGATCGAGCGCGCCGCCCTGGCCTTCGGCGGCTTTCACCACGGTGGGCGTCACTTTCATGTTGATCTGCTGACGGGCGATGTCGAGATCGCCGGCGCCGGTGACGCGGATGAACGGGTTGAGCATGCGCCCGTCCTTTGTGGTCGCCACGCCGTTCAATATCGTGAAGCTCGCGGCCATTTCGGCAAAATCGGTTTTCGCCGCTTCGCCTACCGCCGCGCCGGAGAGCACGGACTGCACCTGACGCGCCACCTGCGCGAGGTTTACGCCTTTCAGCGCGCCATCCTGGAATGAAAATTTTCCAGTCCCGCCCAGTGTGTTCATCAGGCCTTGTTGCGTGGTTCCCAGGCCCTTGATGTCGAGATCGATATTGGCCTTGCCCTGCACCTTGTTGAAGCCGATCGCGTCGGTGAGGAAGGGCTCGGCGGAAACGCCGCGCGCGGCGAGCTTGTTGCCCAGGCGCATGCCGGAATTGCGTCCGTCGATGATCAGCACGCCGGTTCCGGTTCCGCCATAAAACACGAGCTTGTTGAGAGCGGCGGTCATCACGCCGTCTTTCAGCGCGACGACGATCTCGGAGGAATCCAGCTTCATTTTCTGGAACAGAAGCGGGCCGGTCGTGAGATTGAGATCGGCGTTGATCGCTTTCAGGCCCGACATATCGAGCGGCGCATTGCCCCACGGCGCGCCGACATTGACGCCGGCGGGCGCCGCGCCAGCCGCGGGCGGCGGGCCGAGATAGGGATTCATATCGAGTGAATCGAGCGCGACAGTGCCGGCCACGTACGGCGGCTTGCCGGTTGGGTCCAGGGTGATCGCGATGTGGCCGCTGCCCTTGGCGGCGTCGAGCGCGAACGAGGCGTGCGCGATGTCGATGCGCGGGCCGGCCATTTTGAAGCCGCCCGCGGCGGTGAACGCACCGAAGCCGCCGCCCTCGCCAATCGGGTTGCCGCTCCAGGCGCAGAGCTGGCGCAGGCTGGGGCCCTTGGCGTCGAATTTTCCGTCCAGCGAAAAATCCTTGAAATCGATCATGCCGTCGAAATTCACGCCCAGCTTTGGCGCGTCGATATCGAGTTTGAGCGGCGATCGCGCTTGTTTCAGCATGGCGCGCGGAGATTGCAGGGCGATCTTCAAGCTGGTCTTGTCGGCGTTGTAGATAAAATCGCTGGCAAGCGTGAACGGCGCGTCCAGGCTTTCAAGCTTGGCTTGCGCGCCGAGCGCGCTGATCGCCGTTGTCTTGCCGAGCTTGTCGCTATACGTCAGCGCGCCGTCTTCGATGCGAATGTCGTCAAGGCCGAGGCTTTTCAGTTCGGTTGGCTTTTGTTTCTGATCGGGTTGGGCGGGCGTGTCGAAAATCCAGTTCGGCTTGCCGCCGGCGTCTTCCTCCAGCGCCAGTGCAGGTTTGCGCAGGACGAGGCGCTCGATCTGGATGTCGCCGGTCAGCAGCGGCATCGGTTTTACGCCGATATCGAGTTCGCCGATGCTGGCGAAGAACGCCGCCTTGCCGCCCCGCGCATTGGCGATGGTGACGTCGTCGGCGGTGACGCCGAGCGTGGGCCAGAACGCAAAGCGGATCGGCCCGTTGATCTTGAACTCGCGGCCGACCGCCTGCGAGGCGGAGGCTTCGATCTGCGCCTTGTATTGC
The DNA here is from genome assembly GCA_035549875.1 of Caulobacterales bacterium. Classification (GTDB taxonomy): domain Bacteria; phylum Pseudomonadota; class Alphaproteobacteria; order Caulobacterales; family Aquidulcibacteraceae; genus JAKFWI01. The sequence goes on along the minus strand of DASZPV010000090.1, from coordinate 2,068 downwards.
GAAGCCGGGATCAGGAACGGGATTGCAACGAGGGCGGCCAGCAGCAGAACCACGATGCCGCCGACGATCAGCAGAACCTTCTTCATCGCCGTCTCCCGCGTTTCGCTGGCCGGGAGTTTAGGGCGTGGAGCGTGGACGGGGAAAGGGAAAACGGCGCCGCCCATTCCGGCTTGAACGGGCAAGCGCGGCCCCGCAATCAGCAGAGCCGCCCCGCAAAAATCAAACACTTAAGGGGAAGGCTGGTACCGCCTGCTGGGCTCGAACCAGCGACATCTAGCTCCACAAGCTAGCGCTCTACCAACTGAGCTAAGGCGGCGCGCGGCTTGAGGCATAGACACAGGCGCGCGCCGGCGCAAGCAAGTGGTGCCTGGGGGCAGAGTTGAACTGCCGACACGCGGATTTTCAGTCCGCTGCTCTACCAACTGAGCTACCCAGGCCCAAAGCGCTCGACCGGCCGGTCAGGCGGGCCGGGTTCTATAGTAGGGGCTCGAACCTCTGTCCACGCCCTGCCGCGCCCGCGCCGTTATGCTAAGGGAGGGCCAGGGATCAACCGGGAGCATCTGGCATGTGCGAGCATCATTCAGCCCATAGTTTGACACGGCGCGGCCTGGTGGCGGGGCTCGGTCTTGCCAGCGTGGGCGCGGCGGGGGCGCTGGCGGGCTGCGCGACCAATCCGGAAACCGGGCGCTCGCAGCTCCTGCTGGTGAGCGACGCGCAGCTCACGCAGATGTCGGTCGCCGCCTGGTCCGAGACGAAGGCCAAGACGCCGATCTCGCGCGATCCGCGCCTTGGCGCGAGGCTGGTGAATGTCGGCACGAAAATCCAGAACGCGGCCGGGCGCGGCGGCGAGGCGTGGGAATTCGTCGTGTTCGACACGGCCGAGAAAAACGCCTTCGTGCTGCCGGGCGGGCGTGTCGGTTGCTATCGCGGCCTCATGGAATTTTGTGACAATGACAGCCAGCTCGCCGCCGTGCTCGGCCATGAGACGGGGCATGTCACCGCCCACCACGCCGCCGAACGCGCGAGCCAGTCGACGCTGGCGAGCACCATTCTCGGCGCGGCGGGCGGCGGCGATCTCGGCGCTGTCGGCGTGCAATATCTGCTGCTGATGCCGAATGGGCGTTTGCAGGAAAGCGAAGCCGATCGCCTCGGCGTCGATTACATGTACCGCGCCGGCTATGACGTGCGCGAAGCGGTCCATCTCTGGGAAAAGATGGCGCAAGCCGGCGGCGCGCGCTCGCCGGAATTCCTCTCCACACACCCCAGCCCGACAACGCGCATCGCCGACATCCAGAACTACATCACGCTGAAGGGGTATGCGAAGGTGTAGCTATTCCTTCTCCCGCGCGCGGGAGAAGGGTCAGCTCTGTTTCTTCGTCCGCGCGCTGCTGCGTTCTGCGCGGGCGGAGCCTGCGGAGGCGCTTTCGCTGAAAAACGGCGCATCCGGCAGCTTCTGATACGCGTTGCGCAATGAGTCTGACCAGGTTTCGCGGATCATGCGGAAATAGGGGTGGTCTTCTTCCATCCGCTCCTGCACCGCGACTTTGATTTTGTCGCGCCGGATCACTACCAGGTCAACCGGCGGGCCGACCGAGAGGTTGGAGCGCAGGGTTGAATCCATCGAGATCGTCGCCAGCGAAACGGCGTGGCGCAAGGGCGTATCGTATTTGCAGACGCGGTCTAGGATCGGCTTGCCGTATTTGTGCTCGCCGATTTGCAGGAACGGCGTGTCCTTCGAGCTTTCGATGAAATTGCCGGCGGTATAGACCTGGAACATGCGCATGCGCCGGCCGTGCAATTGGCCGGCGACGATGAAGGAGGCGTCAAAACTGACGCCGCGTTGTTCGAGTGCGGGCGCGTCTTTGTCAAACACATCGCGGATCGCGCGGCCGACGAAGCGGGCGGTGTCGAACATGGAACCCATGTCGTAAAGCGTCTCGCGCTCGCCGGTTTCGGGATTTTCCAATCCCTCCGCGACCAGCGAGATCACCGATTGCGTGATCGCCAGATTACCCGCCGTCATCAGCACGACGACGCGCTCTCCCGGCGCTTCGAACACATGCATCTT
>DASZPV010000089.1:0-3461 GCA_035549875.1 Caulobacterales bacterium | reverse complement strand
GGCATGAAATAGGCCGCCGCGAAACAGGAGGAGGCCCCGTTTGCGTCGGGTGGTTGTCACGGGCATGGGCATTGTGTGCCCGATCGGAAACAACACACAGGAGGTGACGGCCTCGCTGCGTGAAGCGCGTTCCGGGATCGTTGCGGCGGAAGGCTATGCCGACAAGGGCTTCCGCTGCCAGGTGCACGCCAAGCCGAGCCTCGATCCTTCCGAAATGGTCGATAAGCGCATCTACCGCTTCATGGGAGAGGGCGCAGGCTGGACCTATGTGGCGATGGAACAGGCGATCCGCGATGCGGGCCTGGAGAAATGCGAAGTCTCCAATGAGCGCAGCGGCATCATCATGGGCTCGGGCGGGCCAAGCACGCGCGCCATCGTGATGGCGGCGGATGCGACGCGCGAAAAAGGCGCCAAGCGCGTAGGGCCTTTCGCTGTGCCCAAGAGCATGAGCAGCACGCTGTCGGCTACGCTGGCCACGCCGTTCGAGATCAAGGGCGTGAATTATTCGATCTCGTCGGCCTGCGCGACGAGCGCCCATTGCATCGGCAATTCGTATGAGCAGATTCAATGGGGCAAGCAGGACATCATGTTCGCTGGCGGCGGCGAAGACCTGGATTGGACGCTGTCGGTTCTGTTCGACGCGATGGGCGCGATGAGCGCCGGCTATAACGATACGCCCGCGCGCGCGAGCCGTGCGTTCGACAAAAACAGAGACGGCTTCGTGATCGCCGGCGGCGCCGGCGTTGTCGTGCTCGAAGAACTGGAACACGCCAAGGCCCGCGGCGCGCGCATCTATGCCGAGCTTTCCGGTTATGGCGCGACGAGCGACGGGTTCGACATGGTCCAGCCCTCGGGCGAGGGCGCGGTGCGCTGCATCAAACAGGCGATCAAGGACCTCGATCGCCCGGTGGATTATCTCAATCCGCACGCCACCTCGACGCCGGTCGGCGACATCAAGGAGATGGAAGCCGTGCGCGCCGTCTGGGGCGATAACGCACCGCTGATCTCCGCCACCAAATCGCTCACCGGCCACTCCCTCGGCGCCGCCGGCGCGCAGGAAGCGATCTACTCGATCCTGATGATGAACGGCGGCTTCGTGTGTGAGAGCGCGCATATCGACGAAATCGATCCGGCGTTCGCCGATTTGCCGATCGCGAGAAAGCGCGTGGAGAAAGAAATCAACTGCGCGGTGAGCAACAGCTTCGGCTTTGGCGGGACCAACGCGACGCTGGCGTTTACGAGGTATGCGGCCTAGTTCTCTGAAGGCGTCAAATGGCGCCGAGGGACGCGCGAATTAGTTTTGCGCGCGCAAGATACACTGCTTCGAAATCATCGAAGGAATAACTCGGAAGGTCTGGTATTAGGTGCCTGTTCCGGAACGTGGAATCACGGGGCTCGATCCACTCATCGAACGGCGTCGCGTTTTTCGATATATTCTCAGATTCGGTGAGTAGCTGCAGATTGGCGAGCAAGTTGTATTTGCTCATGAAGCTTTGAATTTTGGCTTCATCGTAGCCTCTTCGCTTCAGTAAGCCCGGTTTGAATTGCGATTGCGGGAAAATGTGGTCTTCGTGGAAGACCGCGTCCTTCCAGTCGCGATCGGGATAGAGCAATGACAGCACCAAGCCCGTGTATCTTTGTTGATATGCCGACCCAAGCAGGCGGTCGATCTCCGCATCGGTCAGTCGGGGCTCAATAGCCAGCGCCTGGTACAGCTCATGCTCCGGGAACGGATGCGCCGCCGACCGTGGCTTCAATAATTCTCTAAGGCGCGTCAGCGTGGTGTCGGACGACCCGCCGAACGCATTCTTCAATGTCGCGAACACAAACCACTTTCGGATCGCGACCTGAGCGTTGGCGTCGCTGGCCTCCGACGAAGTGTCGAATGCGTGATTTTGCCTCTTCATCACGAAGAAGGCGATGGGCAACAACGCCAAAGGCGCAACCAGGTTTTTCGACGTGAAGCCAAACCGCGAAATCAGCCTCACGGTGGTGCTCAGCGTTTCCTTGGTTCGATCCCAATGATCTTCGATCACGCCCAGGTTTTTGCGCGTGAAGTTTTTGACTTTGTATTGAACGGGTAGGTCGTCCGAGAGGTAAAGGCAGGCCTTGAGGACGAAATCTTTGCCGAAATTGTAACCGTGTCCGATCTCGTTCAGCGAGTCGGTGAAATCGTGAATTTCACTGCGCGCATCGTATCGCTCCCACTTGGCGGTTGCCGTGGCAAGCAAGAGATCTGAGTACTCAAGTTGCTGTCCGGCGGAATTTGCCCGGACGAAGACTTGCAGGACTTTGTCGTAGTCCTGAGACCTCTCTTCGTACGAATTTCCAACAAGCGTGGTGTGAATGCGATTGTGGAGGCGCCCAATCAGCTTGTTGGCATTCTCTCGCTGGTCCTCCGTTAATGAGGCCAGCTGCTCCTTCATGTCCGACTTGGCGTCTTCGGCATCCTCGAAATCGAGAATGCGACCGACTGCGTACCAGAGCTGTGGCGTGCTTCCATCCGTTTCCGCGTTCTCCCGGAACGCAAAGCCGTAAGTCAGCTCCTCGGGGTTGTCCTCGTTCGGCACGGGCGTCTTCAGGAGATTGAGATACAGCCTCGTCGTGCGATAGCGATAATAAAAGTCGCGAAATGATCCCTTGAGACCGACGTACAGCGAAGTGATGCGCTGCTGACCGTCGAGCACAAGCGTCACATCTTTTGTGATCCCCGCCAGATTTGCCGGAGAATTGTGCGGATATTCCTCATCGAACTCCCTGACAAATTCGTAGATAGGCCATTGATCTTTATTTTTCTGGTCGAGTCGCCAGTAGAGAAATGAACCGATCGGGAAGTCGGCCATGATTGAATCAAACAAGCGCGCAACTTTCTCTGACTTCCAGACAAACTCGCGCTGAATCGCTGGCAGGTAGAGATCGCGATTTATCTGCCTGATGATGTCGCTTACCCGAACCGGCGTGTATTCCATTGGTTCCCCCCGCACCTCATTGTCTGCGGGCGCGCCTCGACGAGCGACGGCGCAGACCCGCAGCTTTAAATCGCCGGCATATCCCAGCCCCGCCGCGCACACGCCGCGCGGAGCGTATTGCGCAGCAATCCTGCGCGCGTCATCGGGCCGACGCCGCCCGGGACCGGCGTGATCGCGCTCGCGACCTCTACCGCTTCCGCATAATTCACATCGCCGACAAGCCGCGTTTTGCCGGGGTTTTTCAGGCTCGGCACGCGGTTGATGCCGACGTCGATTACGATGGCGCCGGGTTTCACCCAATCGCCGCGCACCATTTCCGGTCTGCCGATCGCGGCGACAAGAATGTCCGCTTCGCGGCAGCGCGCGGGCAGGTCGCGCGTTTTGGAATGGGCGATGGTGGTGGTGCAGTTTTCCGCCAGGAACAAAGCCGCGGCCGGTTTGCCAACCAAAATTGAGCGCCCCAGCACTAGGCAATTCGCCCCGCTCAAATCT
>DASZPV010000088.1:0-2389 GCA_035549875.1 Caulobacterales bacterium | reverse complement strand
GATGTATTCGCAATCGCTGCGCCACAATGTGGAATATTTCATCGAATTTTTCGCGCTCGACCTGATCATGGACGGCGAGGGCGCGTGCCGCGGCGTGACGGCCTGGAAACTTGATGACGGCACGCTGCATCGCTTCAACGCGCAGACGGTGATCCTGGCGACCGGCGGCTATGGTCGCGCCTACACCTGGTGCACCAGTGCGCATACCTGCACCGGCGATGGCGGCGGCATGGCGCTGCGCGCCGGCCTGCCGTTGCAGGACATGGAATTCGTCCAGTTTCATCCCACCGGCATTTACGGTTCCGGCTGCCTGATCACCGAGGGCGCGCGCGGCGAGGGCGGCTATCTCACCAATTCAACCGGCGAGCGGTTCATGGAGCGCTACGCGCCGACCGTGAAGGATCTGGCCCCGCGCGACATGGTCAGCCGCGCGATGACCATCGAAATTCGCGAAGGCCGCGGCTGCGGCCCGAAGAAGGACTACATCAACCTGCACCTCGATCACCTCGATCCGAAAGTGCTGCACGAGCGCCTGCCCGGCATTTCCGAAAGCGCCAAGATTTTCGCCGGCGTCGATCTTACCAAAGAACCGATCCCGATCGTGCCGACCGTGCATTACAACATGGGCGGCATTCCCACGAACGCCCACGGCGAAGTCGTCACCAAGCTCGGCGGCGAAGGCGATGTCGTGGTGCCGGGCCTGATGGCGGTGGGGGAGGCGGCCTGCGTTTCGGTGCACGGCGCCAACCGGCTGGGCAGCAATTCGCTGGTCGACCTCGTCGTGTTCGGCCGCGCGGCGGGTCTGCTCTGCAAGGAAAATGTCAAGCCCGGCGCGATCCCCGCCACGCCGCAAAAGGCCACCACAGACGCGCACCTCGCGCGCTTCGATCGCCTGCGTTACGCCAAGGGCTCCATGCCGACGGCGAAGCTGCGCGCCGAAATGCAGGACGCGATGCAGGAAGACGCCGCCGTGTTCCGCACCGGCGCCTCGCTGCAATCGGGCGTCGAGCGGCTTTCAAAAGTGCAGGCCAAACGCCGCGATATCGGCGTCACGGATCGGAGCCTGATCTGGAACTCCGATCTCATGGAAACGCTCGAATTCGAGAATTTAATCGTTCAGGCCGCAGCCACCGTATCAAGCGCGCTCAACCGCCAGGAAAGCCGCGGCGCGCACGCCCGCGAGGATTTCTCCGAGCGCGACGACGAACACTGGATGAAGCACACGCTCTCCTGGGTCGACGACGCCACCGGCCGCGTGACGATCGAATACCGCCCCGTCCACATGAACCCGCTGACCAACGACATTGCGCCAATCCCGCCAAAGAAGCGGGTGTATTAGGCCGCCCTTTGGTCCGCTCCTGGCCGAGGCTGTGTGAAAACTACGCTCCAGCACCTAAAACCACCCAATTAATCAGTGTACAGATGAATTAAGCCATTGATTTCATTGGGTACGAATTCGAATGATTTGCGATTCTTTGGTCGGAATCGGCTTACGCACGAGTTTTCACACAGCCTCGGCCCGAAGCGGACGTTGATGCCTACGGGGTTTCAAACGCTGCGACGTCGGCGGCTTCAGTCGCGAGTTGTTGCGCAAACTCCGTGCCGCCGTGGCTCTCGAACTGATTTTCGAAACCGTAGCCGTCAAAGCTCAGAATCATTGCCGCTGCCAAATAAAGTCCGGCGCGGATTTGATCCGCGTCAGATCGAAATGTCAGGGTGAGGAAGTAATCGCCGTTCGAGATAAGGAAGTTCGACGCAGAACATTGCGCTATGTAGCCCCAAAGCGTGTCTCCGTCGTCTATTTCCGTCGCCTTTTCGACATTAGCTTCCAGTGCGACAGGTCGGCCCTCGAACACTACCGAAAGATTGACCGAGACGGAGAATGGCTCGGCTGACGGCGATTCAAGTGAAACAGGGTAGGACAGCCGCTCAAGTGCATCCTGCACTTCTTGGGCGGTCGGCCATTTGTCCCGGCGCACCGCGACGTAGTAATCGAAGCTCATTCTCGCCTCCGGGCACAGACAGTATCGTATTGGCAGATGTCTGCTACCGGCGAAATTCGACGGTGATCATTCGCAGAACAAAGCGCACCTTGCGCCAATCCTTCCCCTCGACGGGGAAGGTGCCGAGCGAAGCGAGGCGGATGGGGCGTGACCGTGAGCTTGGCGATGTGCCTCATGAGGCTCAAACCTGACGTTAGCGCGAGCGCCCCATCCGTCACGCGGCTTCGCCGCGCGACACCTTGTTTGTCGAGGGGAAGGATTGGGTGCTGCATGTGAGAGGTTGTGACGGCGCACGTCCGCTATCGGCGAACAACAGACTCAACGTCCGTCATGCGGATAAAACCCTCTCAATCCCTGATTTTGCCCAAGCGGGTCAGGGAAAACGC
>DASZPV010000087.1:0-10190 GCA_035549875.1 Caulobacterales bacterium | reverse complement strand
GGCGCCCGCATTGTTATTGCCACAAACCTCTGCTATGCCCCCGCCACGATCACGTTACGCCGGCATGAGACGGCTACCGCGCCTGCCGGCGCGATGGTGTTTTCCGGAAATTTGGTTGTAAGGCCCGCGCATCCTGCGTGGGGAGGCGCGCCCCGTGCGCGCATGGAGTGAGTAAATGATTGGTACTGTTAAATGGTTCAACCCGGACAAGGGTTTTGGGTTCATCCAGCCTGAGAATGGCGCGAAGGACGTTTTCGTGCACATCTCGGCCGTCGAACGGGCGGGCCTGCGCTCGCTGAACGAAGGCCAAAAGGTCAATTTTGAAGTCCTGAACGAACGCGGCAAGGAAGCCGCCGGCAATCTGTCGCTGGTCTAAGACCAGCCGGCTAAATGCCAAGCAAAGCGCCTCGGCCCCTCCCTTGCGGGAATGGCCGGGGCGCTTTTCATTTGGGCAGGGCTGGCATCGCGCGCCGGCGCTTCTGAATCGGGCCCGGCCTGCTATGTAGCGGGCCCAGGATAGGAACATGCCAGATTCATTCGACGTCATTGTCATCGGCTCGGGCCCCGGCGGCTACACCACCGCCATCCGCGCCGCCCAACTCGGCTTCAAGACCGCCATTGTCGAGCGCGAAAAGCTCGGCGGCATCTGCCTCAACTGGGGCTGCATCCCGACCAAGGCGCTGCTGCGCTCGGCTGAAGTATACCGCAACATGCAGCACGCAAAAGAATACGGCCTCGCGGCCGACAACATCCGCTTCGACTCAAAAGCCGTGGTCGAACGCTCCCGCGGCGTAGCCAACAAACTTTCCACCGGCATCTCGTTCCTGATGAAGAAGAACAAGATTGCCGTGCTGATGGGCGATGCACGAATCGAGAAGGCGGGCAAGGTAATCGTCAAAGGCGAGAAGGGCGAAGAAAGCTATTCCGCCAAGCATATCATCATCGCCACCGGCGCCCGCGCACGCGAAATGCCCGACCTCGGGATGAAAGCCGATGGCAAACGCCTCTGGACCTATCGCGATGCCATGACGCCGCCGGAATGGCCGCAATCGCTTCTGGTCTTCGGCTCCGGCGCCATCGGCATCGAATTCGCCAGCTTCTACGCCGCGCTCGGCGTCAAGGTCACCGTGATCGAATTGATGGACCGCATTCTTCCCGTTGAAGACGCGGAAGTCTCGGCGTTTGCGTTGAAGCAGTTCAAGAAACAAGGACTCGATTTCCGCATCGGCGCCAAAGCCTCAAACGTGAAGGCGACCGCAACCGGCGTTTCGGCGCTGATTGAATCTGGCGGCAAGAGCGAAACACTCGAAGCCAGCCACGCGATCATCGCGGTCGGCATCGTCGGCAATGTCGAGAACCTCGGCCTCGAAGCGCTGGGCGTAAAAGTCGATCGCACGCACATCGTCACCGACGGCTTGGGCAAGACCAATGTGCCAGGCGTCTACGCCATCGGCGACATCACCGGCCCGCCCTGGCTCGCTCACAAAGCAGGACACGAAGGCGTCTCCTGCATAGAGGCCATCGCCGGCCAGCACCCGCACGCGCTGGACGTGAACAAAATCCCCGGCTGCACCTACTCACACCCTCAGGTCGCCTCGATCGGCCTGACTGAAGCCAAGGCCAAGGAGCAGGGCAGGGCGATCAAGGTCGGAAAATTTCCGTTTCAGGGCAATGGCAAAGCCATCGCTCTCGGCGAGGCGGAGGGCTTCGTCAAAACCATATTCGACGCCAAGACCGGCGAATTACTCGGCGCCCATATGATCGGGGCCGAGGTCACCGAGCTGATTCAGGGCTATGCTGTGGCGATGACCGCCGAAGCCACTGAAGCCGAATTGATGGACGCGGTGTTTCCGCACCCGACGTTGTCGGAAATGATGCACGAATCCGTACTCGACGCGTACGGGCGGGTGATCAACGCTTGAGACGCGCGCTCGCCCTGCTAGCGTTCTGCGCCATCGCGCTGAACGTTTCGCCTGCGCTGTCGCAAAGTTCCTGGCTGGGCGGCGCGCTTGAAGCGCCCGACCGGGACGGCGACGCCGCCTACGCCGCTTCGGCGGTTTCCGTACCGGGCCGCATCGGCGGCGACGCGATGATCATGGCGGGAACCGCGCGGATCGACGGCGAAGTCGGCGACGATGCGCGCGTGATTGCCGATACGTTCAAGCTGGATGGCGCAGTGGGCGGCGAGCTTGCCGTCGCTGCGCGCAAAACGGACATCGACGGTAGCGTGGGCGACGATCTCTATGTCGCCGGCAAAGATGTTCAGCTTGGGCAAAACACCCGTATCGGGCAGGACGCGCGCATCTTCGGCGAGGACGTTCTGATCAAGGGGCGGATCAGCCGAAACCTCGATGTCTCGGCGGAAACCGTGGCGATTTCGGCCCGGATTGCTGGCGATGTCACCATTCATGCGCGCCACATTATTCTGGGACCGGACGCCCTCATTGGCGGACGGCTGGTCTGGCGTTCGCCCAACCAGCCCGAAATCCCGCAAGAGACGGTCGTGCAAGGCAGCGTCGATGGCGCAATCGTCAAAGGGTGGCAGCGTGAAGGCGTGCTGAGCTGGGCCTCCCCGCTTCATGGCGCACCGCGCGCCGCTATTTTCGCCGGCGAAGCAGCCGGAAGAATCATGGTCGCGCTAAGCGCGTTCGTGCTCGGCCTGTTCCTCGTGCTGCTCACCCCCCATTACATGGATCGCGTATTCGCCACGGTACGCGAGCGCTGGGCGGTATCGGTCGCGTGGGGCTTCGGTCTGCTTCTGCTGGCGCCGATCGCGGCTTTTATCATGATGCTCACGATCGTCGGCATTCCCCTCGGCATACTGGCGCTGCTGTCGCTGCCGATCTTCATGCTGTGGGGCTACGCCGTCGGCGCAGGCGCAATTGGCGCGGCCATCATCCACCGCCACACGCCGCAGGGACGGAGCCTGGCGCTCGCCTTGGGGATCGCGATCGTAACGGTTCTGGCGATGGCGCCGTTCGTAGGCTGGCTGATCGGCGCTGTTGCGACAATGCTTGGTCTCGGCGCGTTTGCGGTGGCGCTGCGCGCGCGGCCGATCGCCTAGGCGGCGCGCGCGTCCTCTCCGGCCTTGGAGACCGCGATGTCGCGCACCGCGACGTAATCGGTCTTGCCAGATCCCAGGACCGGCACCTCGCCCACGGCGACGATCTTCTTGGGAATGGCGATCTCAGGCGCGCCGTTGGCTTGCGCCCATTCCAGCAGCGCCGCAGCTTCAGCCTCGGGCTGGTCCGAAACCAGCACCACCCGTTCGCCCTTGCGCGGGCAGGGTAGCGCGACCGCCGCATGGCGGTGCTTGGGCCACAGGCAGGCCGCATAGTTCTCGACCGCGGCAAGCGAAACCATCTCGCCGCCGATTTTGGCAAAGCGTTTCACGCGCCCCTGGATCGTGATGCAGCCATGACCATCTACGGTCACCACATCGCCGGTGTCATGCCAGCCATCCTTGGGCGGCGAGAGGCCGTCCTCGTCCAGATAGCCCTTCATAATGTTGGGGCCGCGCACCAACAGGTTCTGACCGGTCTCGATTCCCGGCACGTTTTCGAGCCGGATGTCGATGCCTGGGAGCATCGGTCCCACGGTGCCAGGCCGATTGCGGGTCGGCTGATTGACGGCAAGGACAGGAGAGGCCTCGGTCGCGCCGTAGCCTTCAAGCAAGAGCACGCCGTAGCGATTCTCAAACAAATCGCGCGTCTCTTGGCGCACGTGTTCGGCGCCGCAGACGATGAAGCGCAGGTCCGCGAAATCGTCTTTGTCTCCAGCCCGCCCGTATTGATAGGCGAACGTATCGGTCGCCAGAAGCACGTTGCCGCCCACCTCCTTCACCAACTTTGGAATGAGCTTGAAATGAAGCGGCGAGGGATAAAGAAAGCCCTTGTGGCCCGTCAGCAAGGGCAACAGCAGCCCACCCGTGAGGCCAAAACAATGGAACACCGGGAGGGGATTGAAGAAAACCCAATCCGGATCGAACTCGATATGGGCGGCGATCTGCTGGACATTGGAGACGAGGTTGGCGTGCGTGAGCACCACGCCGCGCGGCGCGCCAAAACTGCCGGACGTGAACAGCACTACCGCTTCATCGTCCGGAAGCGCCGGACTTGCGAACGCCCCGGGGGCGAGGCCAGCAGCGAATGCGCCGAGTTTGTCGGCGACGCCGATCTTCTCCCGAATATCCTCTAGGCGAACGATCGTAGCGTCCTTTGCCAGTTCGTCGGCGAGGCCCTGGAGATTTGCCTGTTCGAGAAATCGCGCGCTGGTGAGGATCGTCTTGACGCCAGCGACCCTTACGGCCGCACGCAGGTTCATCAAGCCCGACGTGAAGTTGAGCATCGCCGGCGTGCGGCCGGCGGCGTGCAGCGCAAAGAAGGTCACTGCCGCGCCGGCGCTCGATGGCAGAAGAACGCCCACCCGTTCCTTCGGCGCCGAGATTGCCTTGAGTTTCCCGCCGAGTGCGAACGCCGCGCGAATGACGTCGCCATAGGTCAGGGCCTTGCGGTCGTGATCTTCGAGGACCGAAAATGCCGCGCCGCGCTTCCGGCTGGCCATGAGCAGCGCGTCGAAAACGCTCATCCTGGCTTGGCTGCGATCGAACTTGTGCGCGGCCATCAGGCCCTCCCGCGTGATCTTTGTTTCACGGTTGAAACAAAACCTAATCGTTCCTGCGGCCTAGGCAAGCGGCAGGGCTCCTTTGCGGCAGTGCAATTGCGCCTTTGGCCGGCGGGGTCCATGTTGTTTCCATGGCGAATTTGATCGATTCACGCGCTGGCGGGCCGCCACAGCATAGGCACCCGGAAAAGCGTAATCGCCCCGAAAGCCCGCTACTGCGTAAGCCGGACTGGATTCGCGTACGCGCTCCGAATGGAGCGGGCTTCGCCGCGACGCGCGACATCGTCCGCGCGCAAGGGCTGGTGACGGTGTGCGAGGAGGCCGGCTGCCCTAACATCGGCGAGTGCTGGGACAAGTCGCACGCGACGTTCATGATCCTCGGCGATACATGCACGCGCGCCTGCGCGTTCTGTAACGTGAAAACCGGCCTGCCAGGCGCGCCAGACCTGGACGAACCGCGGCGCGTGGGCCACGCGACCGCAGCAATGAAGCTGGCGCATGTCGTCGTCACCAGCGTTGACCGCGACGACCTGGAAGATGGCGGCGCCGCGCATTTCGTCCAGACGATCGCCGCCATCCGCGCGGCGTCTCCGGCCACGACGATCGAAATCCTCACGCCGGATTTTCTGCGCAAGACCGGCGCCGCGGAGCGCGTGATCGATGCCCGGCCAGATGTCTTCAATCACAATCTCGAAACTGTGCCGCGCCTCTATCTCTCCATTCGGCCGGGAGCGCGATATTACAACTCGCTGCGTCTGCTCGATCGCGTAAAAGAGCGCGACCCGCTGCAATTCACAAAGTCTGGTCTAATGGTCGGCCTCGGTGAGACTAAGGAAGAGGTGATGCAGGTGATGGACGACCTGCGCAGCGCCGGCGTGGATTTCCTGACCGTGGGGCAATATTTGCAGCCGACGCGAAAGCACGCCGCCATCGACCGGTTCTGGACGCCCGACGAATTCAAGGCGCTGGAAACAATAGCGTATGCGAAAGGCTTCCTGATGGTTTCGGCCTCGCCGCTTACCCGATCAAGCCATCACGCCGGCGAAGATTTTGCGCGGCTAAGAGCAGCGCGCGAAGCCGCTGCGCGCTGATGGCGCGCGCCACGATCGAAGCCGAGCGGCGCATGCCGTATCCGCCGGCTGATCTAGCCGCGCTGGTTGGCGATGTTAAAGCGTATCCAACTTTCATCCCTTGGCTTCAATCGGTGACGGTGGTGTCAGAGTCCGCCGCCAACGGCGTACGCGAACTGGTGGCGCGCGCCGAGGTGGGGTGGAAGGCGATCCACGAACGGTTCACCAGCAAAATCCGCGCAACGGAAACATCGGTGGATGTTGGGCTCGTCGATGGCCCATTCAGACATCTGGAAAATAGCTGGCGTTTCGAGCCGGATGGAAAGGGCGGCTCGATCATTCGCTTCAAAATCATCTATGAGTTCAAGAGCCATTTTTTGCAGGCGCTGGTCAACGCCAACCGGTCAACCGTTTCTGATCGGATCATGAAAGCGTTTGAAACTGAGGCGCGCCGACGTTTTTCGCGCTAATCCAGCATTTCCAGCAGCATGTTGAGCGCCGTTTCAACGCTTTTCAAACGCACTTCCGTTCGCCCGATTTCGCCGAAATGTTCGACTTTGTGGCGCGTTTCACCCGCACGCGCGATCGCAAAATGAACCAGGCCTACCGGCTTTTCCGCCGAGCCGCCTCCCGGTCCGGCAATCCCCGTAATCGCGATGGAAAGCGAGGCGCCTGACTTACGCAGCGCGCCTTCAGCCATTGCCCGCGCTGTAGGTTCGCTGACGGCGCCGCTCGCGACCATAATGTCTGGCGGCACGCCCAGCATCTCTTCCTTTGCGCGATTGGAATATGTGATGAAGGCGCGATCGATCACGGCTGAGGAGCCGGCGATTTCCGTCAGGCACCCGGCGAGCAATCCTCCCGTGCAGCTTTCAGCCGTGCAAATCGTGAGTTTTCGCGCTTGCGCGCCCGATAGCACTTTAGCGGTCATCGCTAGAAGGGTGGGCGCGAACAATGTCATTGCGGAAGAAGTAAAAGAACATTGGCTTGCGCCGCGAGTCCTTCGCGCCGGCCCAGAAAGCCGAGACCTTCGGTCGTCGTCGCTTTTACGCTGACGCGCGCTAGCGGTAGGCCGAGCACTTCGGCGGTGCGCAATCGCATCGCCTCCCGGTGCGGTTTGATTTTTGGCGCCTCGCACATCAAAGTCATATCGACATTGACGATTTTGGCGCCGGCTTTGGCGGCGAGGTCGGCGGCGTGACGGAGAAACAATTCGGAAGAAGCGCCGCGCCAGCGCACATCGTTTGGCGGAAAATGCTCGCCGATATCGCCCTCGCCGATCGCCCCGAGTATTGCGTCGGTAAGCGCATGCCAAGCGGCGTCAGCGTCGGAATGGCCCAGCAGTCCCGCGCCGTGCGGGATTTTCACGCCGCATAGAACGACGTGGTCGCCAGGTCCGAAGCGATGCGCATCGAAGCCCGCGCCAATCACGGGGGTAGTCGGGGCCAGCATCTGCGCGGCCATAACGAAATCCTCGGCGAACGTCACCTTCGCCAGCTTGAAATCGCCCTCGACGAGGCGCACGCGAAGGCCGCTCAGGCGCGCGACGGCGAGATCGTCTTCATACGCGCCGTCAGGGGCAAGGTTTTCATAGGCGCGCGAGATCGCTTCATATCGAAATGCCTGCGGGGTCTGCACGCGGCGCAGATCGGCGCGTGGTACATCCTCCTCGACAAACCCATTAGCATCCACGCGCTTCAGCGCGTCAGGGCTAGGCAAGGCCGGGGCTGCGCCATCGGCCTCCTCCAGGGCGGCGAGAAGGGAATGGACGATTTCTGGGGTAAGGCCGGGGCGCGCGGCATCGTGGATCAGGACAGCCTTGAGCGCTAGGCCGCGAGATAGGGCCGTCAAGCCGGCGCGGACGGAGGCTGTCCGAACGGCGCCGCCCTCGACGAGTTCGACACCAAGCCCCTCAGCGGCGGCGGCGGCCATCGCCTCATCAACGGGGTCGATCACCACAATCAACCGGGAAACCTCCGGGCAAGCCTTTAGCGCCTCCAAAGACCAGCGAAGCAACGGCTTGCCGCCGACGGAGGCGTACTGCTTGGCAATCGCGCCGCCGGCCCTAACGCCTTTGCCTGCCGCGACGACGAGACCCGCTGCGTGCATGCCTAAAGTCTCCAGCCGTGCGAGCTAGGGCGCCTAAAACATGGGCGCCCTATGCGAAAAGCCTGTACTATCTCTGCATCCCCAGGAGGGGCGCCCACCTTTTGGGCGCCATAACACTCAGTCATGAACCTTACGCGCTTTCCCTTACGACTCGGCGGCCGCGTCCTTCTGGCGCCGATGGCTGGCGTCACCGATTGGCCTTTCAGACGTCAGGCCGTCCGGTTCGGTGCGCCCTACGTGGTTGCCGAAATGACGGCCGGCGCGCAACTGGCGCAGGCCCAGCCCGACGCCATGCGTCGCCTGGCGCGAGCGCCTGGGGATGCGCCGCTGGTGATCCAGCTTGCCGGACGTGAGGAAACCTGGATGGCCCGCGGCGCCCAGATCGCACAAGATCACGGCGCCGACGTCATTGACATCAACATGGGCTGCCCGGCGCGGCAGGTGACGAACGGCTATTCCGGTTCAGCGTTAATGCGCGAACCAGACCACGCGTTAAGGCTGATCGAGGCGGTTGTGCGCGTCGCGCGCGTGCCGGTGACATTGAAGATGCGCCTTGGCTGGGATTGCGGCGCGCTTAATGCGCCGGATATTGCGCGGCGGGCCGAAGCGGCCGGCGTGGCGATGATCGTCGTGCATGGGCGGACGCGCCAGCAGTTCTACAAGGGCGCAGCCGATTGGCGTGCGATCAGCGCGACTGCCGGCGCCGTTAGCATTCCGGTGATCGCCAATGGCGATATCCGAAACGCCGCCGACGCACGGCGGGCTTTGGCGCTTTCTGGCGCCGCGGGCGTAATGATCGGCAGGGCTGCGCAGGGCAGACCCTGGCTGCCCGCCGCTATCGAGCGCGCGCTCGACTCCGATGGAGAAATCATTGCCCCGTCACGCCGCGCGATCCTGGAATCGTTACTCGATTTGCAGGAGGACGCACACGATTTCTACGGCCCAAAGCATGGTGTGCGTATCGCGCGAAAGCACATCGCGGCAACGATCGACGCTGAATTGAGTGAGCTTTCCGAGACTGACAGACGGGCGGCGCGCGCAAGGATTTGCCAGATCGAGGACTGGCGGGATGTGCGGGCTGCGATCGTCGATCTGTTCCAGCCCTTTGCGATCGCAGCATGACCGATGCGATCGCCCCCGATCTGCGGCGCGCGTTTCTGTTGCCTGGCGCCGATAAATGGCTGGATTCGCTGCCGCTGCCGATCATCGGGGCTGACGCAGCGGAGCGGATCAGGCTGGTGAACGCCGCCGCCGCCGACCTGCTCGCCGGCGCGGGGCGAGGGCTGGTTGGGCGGCGCCTGTCGGAACTGTTCGGCGCCGACACGCCGATTGTTCATCTGACCAGGCGCGCCCTGGCCCATGCACAGACGTCGAACGAAACCGATGTACTTTTGGAAGGCCCAGGATTTTCACTTGGCCGCGCCGATTTGTGGGCCGCGCCCATAGAGGACGACAGGTTTGTAGCGCTTGCGATCATCCCGCGCGCCCGTACCCGCGCAGGCATGGAGGCGCGGCCAAATTCGGCCGTTGCAAAAACGCTTGCCCATGAGGTGCGCAATCCGCTCGCCGGCATCCGCGCCGCTGCGCAACTGATTTTGAAAAGCACGGAAGAGGAAATCGGGCCGCTGACCGACCTCATCATCGACGAAGTGGATCGCATCCGCCGGCTCACCGACCGGATCGGCGCGCTTGACGGGTTGGCGACGCCAAAATTAACGCCGGTGAACGTGCACCAGGCGCTTGAGCGCGTTCGGAAAATTATTTCTTCGACGTTTCCGCAGATCATTTTCAAAGAGCGCTACGATCCTTCGCTGCCGCATGTGAATGCGGATCTGGATCAATTGATCCAGGCGTTCCTAAACATCGCCAAGAACGCCGCTGAGGCGGCGCGATCAAAACCAAATGGCGCGGTCATGTTCGCCACGGCCTATCGGCCGGGCGTTAGAATTCGCTCCGCATCGGGAACGCCCCCACGCGCGCAGCTTGAAGTGCTTATCGAAGACAACGGCGAAGGGATTTCCCAGGCGACGCAGGCGCGCCTGTTCGAGCCGTTCGTGACGACGAAGATGGGCGGCATGGGGCTTGGCTTGGCCGTGTCGGCCGAAATCGTTGCGCGTCATTTCGGGCGCATCGAGTGCGAAAGCGCGCCCGGCCGTACCGTATTTCGAATTTTACTGCCGATCGATCGGCTGGAGGACGGAATTTGACTGCAAAAATCTTGCTCGCCGATGACGACGCCAGCCTGCGGCTGGTTTTGTCGCAGGCCCTCTCGAAGGAGGGATACGCCGTCAGGGCCACGTCCAATGTCGCGACACTTGGCAAATGGGTGCGTGACGGCGAAGGCGATCTAGTCGTTTCTGACGTCTACATGGGCGAGGAAAACCTGTT
>DASZPV010000086.1:0-29638 GCA_035549875.1 Caulobacterales bacterium | reverse complement strand
TTGCAGACGCTTGACCTTCTCAGCGCTCGAAACGTATTGAGCAACGCTCGCGTCGTCCATCAGCCGCGACAACTTCTACTTGGTACATTGAACGGTAGCGTTGGCGCTCGTCACCCACAATGTATAGGCCTTATCACCTTGTTGCATTTCGCCAGATGAAGCGACTGCACCGTCAGGCAAATTTGGCGCAGGCGGTATCGGCGCGCAGCCTTCGAACGATCCGAGTCCGCGACTTTTCGCGATTGCATTAGCGAGCTCAATTGAATTGCTATGCGGAGTCCGGCCGGTCGCTCGCCCATTGAACGCCTCAACGGAAAGTCCCCATTGCTTGCTAGTCTAACCTCCATCGCAGGAGATGTGGATGCATTGATTGCATCCACCTCCTCGAAGTATCGAACAACGGATGGCGTACCTTGAACTGACTTTAGCTCCGCCGCAGCTTGAATATAACTCGAAACGTCGGCCTGCCCCTCGCGGGATTTGAGGACGGCTTTCTCACATTGGATAATTGCATTGGCTGCGGCCACCCATGCCCGATAGGCCTTGTCGCCCGCTTGCATCTGCTGGGCGGTAGCCGTTTGACCATCGGGCAGCGCGAAAGTCGCCGGCGGCGCTGGACAGGTGCTTTGCGAGCCGGAATCCGCGGGCTCCCAGGCGGGCTGCTGCTGCGGCGCAATCGCCGTTGTCCGCGCGACCGATGCGATCTGCGCGGGCGCTGGCGGGGCAACGACCGGCGCCGGCGTGCGCGTCAAAGCAAAGCTCCAGCGCGGCGCGCGCACGAGGCCGTTGCGATATTCCGGCGATTGCGCGCCGCCGGTGGTGGAATAGACCGCCGCGTTCACGTCGGCGAATAATTGCCCGATGGTTTCGCCCGGTTCGGTCGCGAGATAATTCGCCAACGTCGCGGTGAACGGCGAATTGGCGCCGCCGCCGTCAGACGCGGTGCGCCCCGGCGCGGCGGCCTAGGCGACGAAGACGTTCGGCAGCTTGCCGGTATCGGCCAGGCCCCCGCCGCCGGAGCGGAAGCCCTGCTCCAGCGACATGTCGCGGCACGCATCGAGAATAATCAGGTTCAACGCATTGCCGGCGGCGGCCATATCGTCGAGCAGGAATTGCATCGCCGGCGCCTGGAAGCGGAGCTGATCGGCGGTGCGCGCGGTCGCGTCCACCGGCACGAGGTAATTCACCCCGTCCTGCTGGGCGCCGTGGCCGGCATAATAGAACACGCCCTCGGCGCTCTTGCGCCGGCGCGCAGACGCTGGCCAAAGCGCGTGAACGCGCCCTGCATCGCTTCGCGATCGGCGTTCTTGACCAGATCGACCTGAAAGCCGAGCGCGGCGAGGCGCTGGGCCATCAGATCGGCATCGCGCGGGGGATTGGTCAGCACCCAGGCCGGGCGCTGGTAGGCGCCGTTGCCGATCACCAGCGCGATGCGCTTGGCCGGCGCCTGCGCGCTGCTGGCGCCCAGCATGGCCGCCAGCGCAAAAACCAAAATCCCCAGAAGCCGCCGCATGAGATATCCCCCTGCCTGCGGCGACTTCAGCGGGAAACGGGCAAAAGGGAACGCCGGAAGGGCTTAAGCCGGCGCTGGCTCCGGGCCGCCGAAACCGCGTGGGCGCGGGTCCGCCGGGAACGCATCGGTTACCGGCAGAGCCGGCGTCGGCGGCGTAGCGGCCGGCGGCTGATCTTCCGGCCGGTCGAGCTTTTCGCCGCGCAGCACTTTGAAAATTTCCTCGCCCGACAGGGTTTCATATTCCAGCAGCGCGCGGCCGAGCTTTTCCAGATCGTCGCGCCGCTCAAGCAGGATGCGCTTGGCCTCCTGATAGCCGCCATCGACCAGCCGGCGCACTTCGCTGTCGATCGTGCGCGAGGTTTCCTCCGACACGTTTTGCGTGCGCGCCACGCTCATGCCCAGAAACACTTCGTCCTGGTTTTCGCCATAGGAGACCAGGCCTAGCGCATCGGAATAGCCCCAGCGCGTCACCATCATGCGCGCAAGGCGCGTGGCCTGTTCGATGTCGCTGCCGGCGCCGGAGGTGACCTTGTCCTTGCCGAACACGATCTCTTCGGCGACGCGCCCGCCCATCAGCACGGCGAGGCGCGAGATCATCTGCTCGTAGCTCATCGACAGCTTGTCGCGTTCAGGCAATTGCATGACCATGCCGAGCGCGCGACCGCGCGGGATGATCGTCGCCTTGTGGATCGGATCGGTGTTCAGCACCGTGATCGCCACCAGGGCGTGGCCGCCTTCGTGATAGGCGGTCAGTTTCTTTTCTTCCTCGGTCATGACCATCGAGCGCCGTTCGGCGCCCATCATGACCTTGTCCTTGGCGTCCTCGAAATCGCGCTGGGTGACGACGCGCTTGCCGCGGCGTGCGGCCAGGAGCGCGCCTTCGTTGATCAGATTGGCGAGGTCCGCGCCGGAAAAGCCGGGCGTGCCGCGGGCGATCACTTTC
Source organism: Caulobacterales bacterium (assembly GCA_035549875.1). Classification (GTDB taxonomy): domain Bacteria; phylum Pseudomonadota; class Alphaproteobacteria; order Caulobacterales; family Aquidulcibacteraceae; genus JAKFWI01. The sequence continues at coordinate 27,182 of DASZPV010000086.1, read as the reverse complement.
AGATCGACATCGGAGGCCATCGGCACGTTGCGGCTGTGAACCTTAAGAATCTTCTCGCGCCCGACCACGTCCGGGTTGGGCACCACGACCTGGCGGTCGAACCGGCCCGGCCGCAGCAGCGCCGGATCGAGCACGTCAGGCCGGTTGGTCGCCGCGATCAGGATGATGCCTTCATTGGCTTCAAAGCCATCCATCTCGACGAGCAATTGGTTGAGGGTCTGTTCGCGCTCGTCATTGCCGCCACCGAGGCCGGCGCCGCGATGGCGGCCGACCGCATCGATTTCGTCGATGAAGATGATGCACGGCGCGCTCTTTTTGGCCTGCTCGAACATGTCGCGCACGCGGCTGGCGCCGACGCCGACAAACATTTCGACGAAGTCCGAGCCCGAGATCGTGAAGAACGGCACGTTGGCTTCGCCGGCGATGGCGCGCGCCAGCAACGTCTTGCCGGTGCCCGGCGGGCCGACCAGCAGCGCGCCTTTCGGAATCTTGCCGCCGAGGCGCTGGAATTTCATCGGGTCCTTCAGGAACTCGACGATCTCGCCCAATTCTTCTTTGGCTTCGTCGATGCCGGCGACATCGTCGAACGTGATGCGGCCCTGTTTTTCGGTCAGCAGCCGCGCTTTCGATTTGCCAAAGCCCATCGCGCGCCCGCCGCCCGATTGCATCTGGCGCATGAAGAAGAACCACGCGCCGAAGATCAGCAGCATCGGCAGCGAGCCGATCAGAAGATCGAGCAGCGAAGGCCCGGTCTGCGCCGGCGTGACCTTGATGCCGACATTGGCGGCTTCCAGCTTTTGCGTGAAGTCGATCGCCTGCTGCGGCACGTAGGTGATGAATTTTCCAGCCGGGCTGACGGCGGTTGAAATCACCTCATTGCCCTGGATCGTCACGTCGCGGACGTTGCCCGCGCGCACCTGGCTCATCAGTTCCGAATAGGTCCACTCCGCCCCGCGTTTGGAGCCTTGCGGCTGGAACATCGAAAACAGCGCCACCAGCAGCAGCGCGATGACACCCCAGATGACCAGATTGCGGATCGGCATTGAGTAAACCTTACGGGGCGCGGTCCGCGCCGGCTTGGCGAACGATCGCCACGGGCCCTTGAAGATAGGCGCCTGCGGCGGTGCTGAACAGGGCGCGTGATGCACCCAGGCCAGCGATCATCCTAACCTTATCGCCACAAAAGATGAGCGATCCGTTCGCGAACCACCCAATAGGCGGCGACCGCGCCGCTTTTCGAGGCGTCTTCAAGGCTTTCCAGGTGGTTACCGCGGCGCAGAAGCGGGCTCTGCCCGCCCGGCCCCGGCTCGGCGCGCCAGCCCGGCTCGGCCGCTTTCAGCGCCAGCCGACCATCCCAAACCACCTCTTCGCCCGCGGGCAGGTCCAGGGGCGCCACCCCCGGCGCCCCGCTGCGGCCGGCGACGCCGCCCGGATCGCGCCCGATCTCGATCAGTCCTTTTCTTGGCCTGAGCCGCGCTCCGCCCAGTGTGCGGCCCTGTTCCGGCGCGCCGAGCACGCGATCGAGCGCCGCTTCGTCCGGCGGGCGGGCGCTCGCGCCTGCCGCCGCGATGAGCGCCGCCAGGGCGCGGCGCTGCACATCCGGGCCGGCGTCAGAAAAGCCGTGCGGGTCCAGCAGCGCCGTCGGCCCCTCGAAGCGGACACAAGCGCCGATCAGCGCGCGGGCGGCTTGGTCGAGCGCCGCCGCTTGCGGCGCAAGCCGGTCAGCCAGCGCGGCCCAGCGCGCGACGCCGAGGCCGGCATCGGCCCATTCAGTCAGGCGGCGGCGGGCGCGCACACGCGCATAATGCGTCTGGCTGTTGGCAGGATCTTCGATCCAGCTTGCGTCTGCCGCCTGGAGGCGTGCGCGCAGCGCCGCGCGGCTGACGCCCAGCAGCGGGCGGCGCAGCGTAAGCCCGCGCCCCTCCGGCCAGAGCGGCGCCGGCGCCGCCGCGCTCATGCCGGCAAGGCCAAACCAAGAAGAGCCCGCAGCGAGGCGGATCAGCACGGTTTCGGCTTGGTCGTCGCGCGTGTGCGCCAGCGCGATGGCGTGAGCGCCAGCGCTGCGCGCGAACGCGGCGAGCGCGGCCATCCGGCCGCGCCGCGCGGCCTGCTGCGCCGGCTTGGCGCCCTTCGGCCAGGCGAGCGTGAGAATTTCCGCGGCTGCGCCAGCCTCCCGCGCAATGGCGGCGGCGCGCGCCGCATCCTGCGCGGAGCCTTGGCGCAAGCCATGATCGACGATCGCGGCGATCACATTGCGCCCGCTCAACGCCAGTTCGAGCAGCAGCGCCGTTGAATCGCCGCCGCCGGAATAGCCGATCACCAGCGGCGCGCTTTCGGCGGACGGCTTTTCGATCGCGGAATGGGCGAGCGGCTTCACCGGGCAAACTTCGCATGCCGGCGCGCAATTGAAACGGCTTTGACGCTAGCAGCCAATCGATTTGATATTGGCGGCGGCGGCGGCGCGGGTTTCGGCTGAGGCTTTCGGATATTGCGTCGGCACTGCCTTGAGCGTGCCGCAGGCCTGCTCTTTCTGGCCCATCCGGTTCAGCGCCACGCCCAGCCGGACCATCGCCTGGGGCGCAATCGCCGCCTTTGGCGTCTTCTGGATCACGTTCAGGAAATGCGCCGCGGCGTCCGGCGCGTGGTTCTGCGCCAACAGGCTTTGGCCCAACCAGTAATGGGCGTCCGGCGCCTTGGCGTCGCTCGGATAGGCGGCAAGAAACGCCGTGAACGCGTCTTCACCGCCCTTTGAATCGCCCTTGGCGACGAGATTGTAGGCCCGGGAATAATCGCCCGCCGCATCGCCAGAGGCCGCGGCTGCGGCTGTTGCGGGGATGTCGCCCAGCTTGCCGGCAGCCTGCGGCGGCGGCGCCTGCGCCGCGGCGGTCTGGGCGTTCAGATCGTCGATCGCCTTGTTGAGGCGAGCGTTCTCTTCCCTGGCGCGGGATAATTCGAATTGCAGCTTTTCATTGTCGCCCGTGAGCGTGCGCACCTGCTGTTCGAGCGTATCGATGCGGTCACGGAGGCTGGAGACCAGCGGATCGGGCGGCGCGGTCTGAATGACCGTTTGCGCCGCTGCGGCGCCGAGACCGGCGACAACCGAAAAAATGAGAGCAGCGACGAAGGGCGCCTTCGTCCGCCGCTGCAAGCCAGAACCGTTCATGGCAAATCCAATGCGCGCGCCCTCGGGCGAAAATACGGCCCGAGGGCTACGCATTGCAGCGATCAGCTTACCGCGCCGCTGACGATGCCAGTATGGCCGTTACGGTTCTGCGCCCAGGAGGCTTCGTCCGACCCGGTAGCGATCGGCCGTTCCTTGCCGTAGGAGACCGTATCGACCCGCGTGGCGGCGACGCCGTTGGAGACCAGATATTCCTTGACGGAATTGGCGCGCCGCGTGCCGAGCGCGAGGTTGTATTCGCGCGTGCCGCGTTCATCGGCGTTGCCATCAACCAGGACGCGCACCGCGCCGTAGCGTTTCAGCCAAGCGGCCTGCCTGTCGAGCGTGGCGCGCGCATCGGCCCGCAACGTGTACTGATCGTAGTCGAAGAACACGCGATCGCCGACCGATACGCGGAAATCCTCCGCCGAGCCGGGCACAGGCCCCGCTGGGCGCGCGGGCGGCGGTGCGGCCGCGACAGGCGCGGGCGCGGGCGGCGCGGGCGGCGGCTTGCTGGCGCAAGCCGCTACAGCGGTGACGGTTGCGAGCGCGAAAGCAAATTTGGCGACGGTGCGCATTGGGCAGTCCCTTCTCCATCAAGACCGGCGTCATCAACGCGCCAGTTGTGACGCCTTCTCGGCGCTGTGTTTAACATTACGGGCCACAATCGCGCGCGACAAGGCCAATTGTCGGCATGATCAGGGCAGAAGCGGCGACCAGGCCGGATCGGACGCATCGCCGGGCGTCTGGATTTGCCGCAAATTCTGCCCGGTCAGATCGACCGACCAGATTGACGGCGCCGCGCCGGGCCGGGGCTGACGGAAGAACATGATTACTCGCCCGTTAGGGGACCATGTCGGCCCTTCATCCAGATAAGACTTGGCCAGAATCCGCTCTCCCGAACCATCGGGGCGCATCACGCCGATTGCGAACTCCCCGCCCATCTGTTTTGTGAAGGCGATCAGATCGCCGCGCGGCGACCACACGGGCGTCATGTAACGCCCGTCGCCAAATGAAATGCGATGCACGCCGCCGCCGTCCGCGCCCATCACGTAAAGTTGCGGGGAACCGCCGCGATCGGAGTTGAACACGATCTGCGAGCCGTCCGGCGCGCCGGACGGCGAGGTGTCGATGCCCGGATCGTTGGTCAGCTTGCTCATCGCGCGCGAGCGCAAATCCATCCGGTAGATTTCGGAATTGCCGCCGTTTTCCTGCGTGAGCAGCACTGCGGCGCCGTCAGGCGTAAAGCGCGGCGCGAACGTCATGCCGGAAAAGCCGCTGATGGTTTCCTGCCGCCCGGTTTCAATATTGAACAGGAACACGCGCGGCTTGCCGGTCTCGAATGACATGTAGGTGATCTGCTGCGTCGTGGGCGAGAACCGCGGCGTCAGCACTTGATAATCGCCGGAGGTGAGGAATGTCGGGTTGGCGCCGTCCTGGTCCATGATCGCGAGGCGTTTCACCCGGCGCGTTTTCGGACCGCTCTCCGAAACGAACACGATGCGCGTATCGAAATAGCCCTTTTCGCCAGTGAGCTGTTCGTAAATCGCGTCGGCAACCTTGTGCGCCAGACGCCGCCAGTTTTCCGGCGTCGTTTTGTATTCGCGGCCCATCACATAGGCCTCAGTGGTAACGTCCCACAGACGAAATTCAGCTTGCAGGCGTCCGTCCGGCAAATTCGTCGTCCGCCCGACGACCAGCGCCTGCGCGTTGATTATTTTCCAATCCGCAAATCGCGGCTGGGCGGTGGCGTTCGGATTGCGCTCGATGAACGCGGCCGGGTCGATCGACTTGAACAGACCGGAGCGATCCAGGTCAGCGCGGACCACGCGCGCAATATCAGCGCCGACCTGCGCGGGCTGATCGTTGGCGCCGGTGAAGTCCGCCGTCGCGATCGGCATCGGATCGAGATTGCCCTTGGTGATGTCCACTTGCAGCGCCGCATGCGCCGCGCCGGGCGCCATGCAAAACGCCAGGCATCCGAGGATGAGAGCCGCCAGGCGGCGAAGTGCGGTCATGTCCGTCTCTTTCCTGCTTCTGTCTGGATAAGCGCCCGGATCACTGGATCAGCCCCCGGCCGTCGAAGGTCAACTCGAGATCGCGCCAAATGTCATAGCTTTCGGCCGGCAATTTCAGCGGCACGCACACCTGCACAGCCCTTACCGCATTGTTCGCCGCAACCTGCATCTGCGAATCGCCAGGCGTGACCGCGCTGACCACGTGCGGACTGGCGCGCAGCGAGCCGTCGCGATTGAGCGCCACGGCCACGCGCACCACGAGGCGCTCCGGATTGGCCATGTCCGCCGTCGCGCGCCAGCAGCGCTTCTGCTCGAATTGCGATGCGATCGCATCCTTCAGCGAAGCCGTAAGCTTGCTTTGGTCGTTGAACGCCGAAGTCGGCTTTTCGCCCTTTTTGGCTGCCTGCCCCGTCGTTTTGGGCTTTGTGCCGGGCTTGTCCTTGTCAAAGTTCAGCAGCAGTTTTTCGATGTCGCTGGTGTTGAACTGGTTCTTCGGCTTTTCCTTTTTTGGCGGCGGCGCCTTCTCGGGGATCGCTTCGAGCGCTTCAGTTTCGGGCGTTGACGCGGATGAAGCGGCGCCCTTCTCTTCAGGCTCGGGCGCGGGTTCCGCCTGCGCCGGCGCCACGGCCGGCAGATTGGTCTTTTCGTCGATCGTTACGACTTCGATCGGCACCACGACGCTCGCTTCAAATGAAGGCGTCTTGTGCGGCCAGATGATAAACCAGCCGCACGCAACGATGATGTGCGCGCAAAGCGAAACGAGCCAGCCGAGGCGCATCTGCGCCTCCTACCCGCCGCCCGGCGGCGGCGCGGCGGGCGAGGCGCCGTGCGGCGGTTCGGTGACCAGACCAATATTCTTGTAGCCGGCCGTGTTGATGCGGGCCATCACCTCGGCGACCTTGCCGTAGGCTACGGCGCTATCGGCGCGAATGAAGATGCGCTGCTCGTAGCCCGCGCCGGCGAGCGCCTGCAGCCGCGCCAGCAGGCCTTCCATCTCGACCGGCGTTTCCTGCATGTACACCGCGCCATCGGCTTTCACCGTGATCGTGAGCGGCGCCTTGTCCGCCGGCAGCGGCTTGGCTTCGGTTTTCGGCAATTCCACCGGCACGCCGGCCGTCAGCATCGGCGCCGTGACCATGAACACGATCAGCAGCACCAGCATCACATCGACGAACGGCGTGACGTTGATATCGCCCATCAGGCGCCGGCGCATGCGCCTGCCGCGCCGCCGGCCGCCGCCGCGCGCCATGATGCCGCCGGCCATCAGCCGCCTCTTTCGCCGAGGCGTCGCGACAGGCGCACCGCGACTTCGTCGGCAAACGTTTCGAGCCGGTCAGCGAAGCGATCGAGATCGCCGGAAAACTTATTGTAGAAAATCACCGCCGGGATCGCCGCGGCCAAGCCCATCGCGGTGGCGAACAGGGCTTCCGCGATGTGTGGCGCGACGACCGCGAGATTGGTCTCCCGCGCAATGCCGATCGCGGTAAACGAATTCATGATCCCCCAAACTGTGCCGAACAGGCCGATGAAGGGCGAGGACGAACCGATCGTGGCAAGCACCGCGAGGCCCTTGCTGGCGCTCGCCAGTTCGCGCTGCGTCTGGGCCTGCATCAGCCGGTCGCAGCGTTCCTGCACCATGGCGATCTGCGCCGGTTGAAGCGCGCCGGCGCGGCGCGCTTCGCGCCATTCGCGCGAGGCGGCGGCGAACACGCGCGCAAACGAATCCCGCGGGCGATCGCCCACGTCCTCGTCGATCCCTTCCAGCGACTGGCCGGACCAGAACAGCTTCTCGAACTGCTTGGCCTTGCCTTGCAGGTCGCCGAACTGGAACCATTTGTCGGCGGCCACCGCCCAGGACCAGAGCGAGGCGATCGCCAGGATCACCAGCACCGATTTTACGACCGGGTCGGCCTTGGCGAACATCGCCAGCAGCGAAAAGTCAGCAGTAACGGGCTCCATGCGTTCTCCCAGGGACTGGCCCGCAAGGGCGCATTGGCATCCGGTAGCATTCTGCCGGCCGGCCCGCGACCAATATCAGTCACGGATTAGGCCTTGGAATTTGTTCAAAACATGGATGGCTTTGGTTCAAGATAAGGTTTGAGCTTATCCACAAGCAGCGCGGGCGCCCGCTTGGCCCGGCCTGTCATCGATATGCAACACACCTCAACCGCGGCGCCGGCTATGACTTCCTCCCCACGCAGCAGTTTTTGGGCGATCCCCATCCGCGCGCCGCTTACCGTGTCGAAGCTCGTCACCACGATCAGCGCGTCGTCGATCCGGGCCGCCTTCAGATACCGGATATCGATCCGGGTGACCGCAAAAGCCGTATCCGCTTCGGCAAGCTCGACATGGCCGATCCCGATCGTGCGCAAAAAGTCGGAACGCCCGCGCTCGAAGAATTTCAGATAATTGGCGTGATAAACCAGGCCGGTGAAATCCGTATCCTCGTAATAGACGCGCGCCGGCAGGCGATGCACCCGCCCCTCTAGGCGGCCCTGCGAAGGTTCGTCGATCATTTTACCCGCTTAGCACCGTCCATGCGCCGCGTCTTGGCCGGAACCGGCGGCGGCGCCGCCACGTTTGATTTTCAGCCGCCGCAGGTGCGGAAGGCAGGAGGACTCGTATGGATAAGGATCGTGTGGAAGGCGCCGCCAACACTATCGGCGGCAAAGCCAAGGAAGCCGCCGGCAAGGTGCTCGGCGACGAAAAGTTGAAAGCCGAAGGCCAGGCCCAGCAAGTGGCTGGCAAGGTGCAGAACGTCATTGGCGGCGCAAAAGACGCCGTGAAGGACTCACTGAAAGACGACAAGCAGGCGCTATCTCACACCCTCTTACCATGCAACCATTTAGTTGCCTATTGCCCGCCGGCCGATGAGCATGGACCTGGTTTTTCGGGCGTTGGCGGATCCCAGTCGCCGCAAGCTGCTGGATCTCCTGCGCGCCAAAAACGGCCAGACGCTCGCGGCATTGTGCGAAGGGTTGAAGATGAGCCGTCAGGCGGTCAGCAAGCACCTGGGCATTCTGGAGCAAGCCAATCTGGTTTCCGCCGTGAAGCGCGGGCGCGAGAAGCTGCACTACCTCAACCCAGTGCCGATCTTCGATATCGCCGATCGCTGGATCGGCAAATTCGAACAAGGCCGCCTGCGCGCGCTCAGCGATCTCAAGAAAAGTCTGGAAAAGGAGTAAGGGTATGTCGGAACGGGATCCGGATTTCGTTTACGTAACTTATATCGGCGCCAGCCGCGAAAAGGTGTGGGCCGCGCTCACCGATCGCGGCGTGCGCCCGTGGTGGGACGACACGGTCATCGATACGACATTCAAGCCGGGCGAGCCGCTTACGTTCCGCCGGCGCGGCAAGGTCGATGTGCGCGGCGTGATCAAGGAAATCGATCCGCCAAACAAGCTCGTCCACACATTCCACATCGAGGGCCCCGGCCCGATGCACGACGAGGGCGAGACGCAAGTTACCTACGAACTCGTCCAGGACGGCGACGCGACCAAACTAACCGTCTTGCACACCGGCTTCGTGAAAGATTCCAAGCTTCGCCAAGCGGTGTCGGGAGGTTGGCCGCCGATCCTTTCCGCGCTCAAGACCACGCTTGAATCCGGCAAAGCGCTCGCTTACGCCACATGGGCCGAACGCGCAAAAAAGAGCGCCTGAGCCATGGCCATGTCGCGTTTCGTCTACGTGACCTATATCCGCGCCACGCCAGAGAAACTCTGGCGGGCGCTGATAGAGCCTGAATTTACCCGGCAGTATTGGGTCGGCACTATTCAGGAAAGCGAATGGAAGAAGGGCGCGTCGTGGAAGATGATCGCGCCGGACGGCCGACTTACCGATTCCGGCGAGATCATCGAAATCGAACCTTACAAGCGGCTGGTGTTCTCCTGGCGCAACGAATTCCAGCCGGCGGTCAAAGCCGAAGGCTATTCGCGCTGCACCTACGACCTCGAAGAGACGCATGGCGTCGTCAAACTCACGGTCACGCACGAAATGGATATCGAGGACGCGCAGTTGATCGTCGGCGTATCCAGTGGCTGGCCCTATATCCTCGCTACTCTCAAGAGCCTGCTAGAGACCGGCAAGGCGTTTGAAGGTTCGGACAAATTCCCGGAGGGAATTTGATGCCCGCCGAAATGACGCCGGACACCATCTACATCACCTACATCAACACAACGCCCGAGAAAGTCTGGGAAGCGCTGACCAGCGCGGCGTTCACCACGCAATACTTTTTCGGCATGCGCATTGAGAGCGATTGGCGTCCCGGCTCGCCCTGGGTCCTCTACGCGCCCAACGGCAAGCGCACAGTGCACGGAACCGTCATTGACGCGGACCGGCCGCGGCGGCTGAAAGTGATCTGGGCGGTGGATGGCCTCGCCGAGCCATTGCCCGATTGCGATGTGACCTATGACATCGAGCCAATGGGCGTAGTGGTGAAGCTCACGATGACCGAGCATCACCCCGCGCCGCTCGATCCGAAATGGCTCGAAGGCGGCCGTCAGGGCTGGCCGAAAATACTTTCCGGCCTGAAGACGCTGCTCGAAACCGGCAAGCCGTTGCCGATGCCGAAAGCACCGGGCTAACCACCGAACAGTTTGCCGAACATGCCGCTGGCCTTCTTGGCCACGTCCGAAGCGGCGGCCTGCGCAGCGGCGGCGGCGTCGGCCTTGGCCTTTTCGATTGCGGCGCTCGCGCCGCTTTCGTCCATCAGCTTTTCCTTACCGGCTTCGATAAGCTTCTTGCTCATATCGCTGACCGCGTCTTCGGCGATGCCGGTATCTTCGGCGGCGGCTTTGATCATCGCCTCGCCGCCAAGGTTGAACCGCGCCGCCAGCGCGTGCGCCACGCGCACCGACTTGTCCCTGTCGAGACCGAGCGGTTCGCCGCATTTGGCGATCACGTCGTCGCCGAGTTCGCTGATGACTTTAGAAAAATCAAAGCTCATGGCTGTCCCCCTCGGGCTTTGGAATATCCGGGCGCGGAATAGCACGCGAAAAGCGTGCACGCCCGTTTCTAACTGGTAATGTATGTGCCGCGGCGGAATTGCGACAACGGGGGAGGCAGACATGCTCGAACGGCGGACGTTTTTGCTCAGCGCGGGCTTGTGGACAGCGGCGGGCCTCGCGCACGGGCAATCGCTTCAGGACATTATCGGCGCCGTCAAAGGCGCGAGCGGCAAAAGCAGCGCATCCTCCGCGGGCGGCAGTTCAGTTCTCGGCGCCGGTCTTTCGCAGAGCGACGCAGCCTCGGGTCTGAAAGAGGCCCTGCGCCTCGGTTCGATCGCCGCGACCGGGCGCCTCGGCAAGCTCGACGGTTTCTTCGCAGATGGCAAAGTGCATATCCCGCTGCCCGGTAAACTCGCCAGCGCGCAGAAAACGCTGAAGCCCCTCGGCCTCGCCGGTCCGCTTGACGATGTCGAACTGAAAATGAACCGCGCCGCCGAAGCGTCCATGCCGGCGGCGAAAACCTTGTTCGTCAACGCCGTCAGCGGCATCACGCTCACCGATGCGCTCTCGATCCTGCGCGGCGGCGATACGGCGGCGACCGATTATCTGCGCGGCAAGACCGCCCCTGATCTCACCAAACTGCTGCGCCCGAAAATGGAAACCACGCTGCAAACCACCGGCGCGTTCACCGCACTCGACCGCGCCTCTTCCAGCATGAATGTCGGCGGCATCAATCTCGGCGGCGCCAATCTTGGCAATGCAGGGGCGAACATGGGCGCAAGCCTCAAAGGCCAGGTGATCGATTTTGCTGTCACGAAAGCGTTAGACGGCGCCTTCTATTATGTGGGGCAGGAAGAAGCCGCGATCCGCAAAGATCCCGTAAAACGCACCACTTCGATTTTGAAGAAGGTTTTCGGGGGCTGATTTCGCGCGCTTCGCCGCCGCTCCGTGCTTCTTGCGCGAAGCGGCGACGCCCGCGCCTACGGCGCCGTACTGATCCAACCCACCTTGGGATCGGTGAAATCGACGACGTCGCGCAGTTCGTAGATATTCTTATAGCCGTAGCCGACGAGATTGATGAAGGTCGGGATATTGAGCGCCAGCGCGGGCGCCTTCATCAAAACCGGCTGGACGTCATTGGCGAAATTGTTGTTGCAATAGATCAGCACGCGGCGGTTTGAATCGCCGATCGTGGCGGCGAGGCTCTGCGCGGTGAAATCCGTGAACGGCAGATTGACCGCGCCGCTGATATGGCCGCGCGCATAGGCCTGCGCGCTGCGCGCGTCCAATATCAGCGTGCCGTCCTCCCGCGCCATGCGCTGGAATTGCTCCAGCGAAACACGCCGCGCCGCACGATAAGCGCCCACATCGCCGGTGAGTGCGGAGAAGGCTTTGTAATCGACCGTGCTTGCGGCCGTATCCTCGCCCGCGAAAGCAGGCTTGGCGAATTTGCTCGCCGTATCGACCGCACACCCGCCGAGCGCGACAACCAACGCCAAAGCGATCATCCCGCCGCGCATCTTAAGCCTCCAACGCGGCGGATGACGCGCCCGCCTCGCGGCGCAATTGCGGCGGCGGAGAGGAAGTTTGTAGACGCGCTTCTACATTCACAGGCTTTCGCTCCGTGTTTGATCAATCGTTCTCCCGCAAGCGGGAGGCCGGGGCGCGTCCATCGCGCCGGTTAGTTTTTAGCGGGCGCTGCTTTCGCAGCGCCTGCGCGATGGCCGCGCCCCGCAAGCGATCGTTTATCGACCGAGGTTCGCAATCGGGAGTTAGCGGCTCACCAGGATTCGTGTGCCCCTGGGTCCTTAGCTCCGTAGCACTGCCGGACGTGCGTGCTCATGCGCGTTCCGAACGCACGGGCCCCGCGGTTTCAGTGCCCCGCGGTCAATGTGACGCCGCTCGATTCGTACGGGCAAACCCGAATGGCCGGCGTACCTCTTTCCCAAAAGAGGCCTTCTCGCACCTTCGCGTCTGTGTACTTGCTATGCGTCATCGCTGACGCACCGACATCACCACGCCGATCGCCGCCCCGACATTTCGAAAATTCGGACGTCTCCGAAACCCTCCCACGTCAAGGCGAGGCGAAGTGTACGGCCGAATTTGCGCTGTGGGATAAGTATCTTGCGCGCGTTTGTTTCCCTGCGCTTTTCCCTTCTCTCACCGCAGGAAAACACGCTCGGCCCGGTTTCGCGCAGCGAAGACCGGGGTCCATAATCGCAGGCGTTGGCGATTATTCCGCAAAGGCTGGGATTATGGGCTACCGCCTACGCGGGAGCCGAGTAATGTAGCGCTGCGTGGCCGTCTATTCGTCAAGCCTTACGGGCCCGCGCTGCTTCGATAATAGCGCGCGCGCTTTCGGCAACCTGATCGGCGCTAAAGGTGCAGCCCGCGGCGAAATCCTCGCGCGCTTCCAGCACCATCGCTTCGAGGTCGGCTTGATCGCGCAGATGCGAAGCCAGCGCCTCCGCCGCCACCTCCGCCTTAGGCCGTTTGGTCGCTTCCGCCACGCGCTCCAGCGCGAACTCGGTTGCGGCGTCGATGACGATCGTAAGGTCCGTCATGCGCCAACAATACGCTATTCTTCGCCTCAATCAATTCGCCTACTGCGCGCTTACCGGCGGCGGGATGGGCGAGCGCCGCTAAAGTTCGGAATTTGTATTGTGCGCCCGCGCTACCATGTTGAAATGTCTGCTCCAAACCGTGGGACCCTGGCGGAGGTCTAGACTAGCCCCTCACTACTCCTTAGGCCAGCCGCCCCTTGGCCAGTCGCGCGCGGTATGAATGATGCGGAGAATATGGAGCGCTTCGCCGTCATACATGTAGGCGATCACATACGAATAGCGCTTGATCGATTTCTCAAAGCTGCCGGATACGCGCCCAGGCCTGCCGGTGTTGCGCCGCGCCAGACCAGCTATAGTTTCATGAACTGTGTCGGCGAATTTGCGCGCAGCGACAGGCGATCTATCAGTCAGAAATTCGAGCGTTGCGTAGTAATCCGCCGCGGCGCTTGGCCCCCACGTCACTAAACGCGCGGTCATTCCCCGGCAATAATCTTCGCCGCGCGCGCCATGACCTCTGCATGGCTGACGGTCTTTCCCGCCCGCACCTCGGCCTGAGCCTTCAAAATAGCTTCAATCGTTTCGGCCTCTTCGCGGACGAACGTGGCGAGGGCTTCGGCGGCAATGTCCTGCGGCGAGCGTTTGGTCGCGGCGGCGATCTTGTCGAGGGCTTCTTCAGTAGCGGCGTCAACGGGAACGGAGATGGCGTTCATGACGCCACAATACCCTATTCTTCCCCATCGAACAAATTCGCCTGCTGCACGGCCACCGGCGGCGCTTTTTTCCCGAGCCGCTCATACGCCTTCGCGCACGCCATCCGTCCGCGCGGGGTGCGCATGATGAAGCCTTGCTGCATCAGGTAGGGTTCGATGATGTCTTCGATGGCGTCGCGCGCTTCGCTTAGCGCGGCCGCCAGCGTGTCGACGCCGACCGGGCCGCCGCCGTACATGTCGATCAGCGATGTAAGATAGCGCCTATCGAGCATGTCTAGCCCGTCGCTATCGACGTCGAGGCGCTTGAGCGCGCCATCGGCGAGTTTTGCGGTGATCTCGCCGCCGCTGCTATCGGCGAAATCGCGCACGCGGCGCAGCAGACGCACCGCGACACGAGGCGTGCCGCGCGCGCGCTTGGCGATTTCCATTGCGCCATCCTTGGTCATCGGCGCGCCGAGCTTTTCGCCCGCGCGCACGACGATGCCGGAGAGTTCTTCAGCGTTGTAGAAATCCAGCCGCACCGGAATACCGAAGCGATCGCGCAGCGGCGTGCCGAGCAGGCCCGCCCGCGTCGTTGCCCCGATCAGCGTGAACGGCGACAGATCGATCTTCACGCTGCGCGCGCTCGGCCCCTCGCCGATGATCAGGTCGAGCGCATAATCCTCCATCGCCGGATAGAGAATTTCCTCCACCGCCGGCGCCAAGCGATGAATTTCGTCGATAAACAGAACATCGCGCGGTTCGAGATTGGTCAGCAGCGCCGCCAGATCGCCGGCCTTGGCGATCACCGGTCCGGACGTGGAGCGAAAGCCGACGCCCAGCTCGCGCGCGATGATCTGCGCCAGCGTGGTTTTGCCGAGCCCAGGCGGGCCGAACAGCAGCACATGGTCCATCGCCTCGCCGCGCGCGCGGGCGCCATCGACGAACACCTGAAGGTTGGCCTTCGCCGGCCCCTGCCCGGTAAATTCGGCAAACCCGGTTGGGCGCAGGGCGCGACCCTCCCCCTCGCCCTGTTGGCGCGCAGGAGACAGGATGCGTTCGGCGGAATCGGCCATCTGGCGCTCCTAGCGCGATTCGGTGCGCAATTCGTTCACGGCCGAAGGGCCCGCCCATTCTGACCCATAGGCCGGGAAAATAAAATGTCGGCTCGCCGGGCTTCCCGCCATCCCATGCGTCCTGAGCGCGGGCCAGTCCGGCCAATCTAAAATCGCGCTACTTGCGCTTTATCGCCAGCATGATCCGCTCGTGCGCGACATCGAGCGTCGTCCACTCGCCGACGCTGGCGCTCTTGCCGGGCTCGAGATCCTTGTAGTGCGTGAAGAAGTGCGTGATCTGCTGGAGCAGCAGCGGCGGCAGGTCATCGTGCGTCTTCACGTCCTTGTAGAAAGGATTGAGCGCATCGACCGGCACGGCGAGGATTTTCTCGTCCACGCCCTTCTCATCGCTCATCAGCAGCACGCCCACGGGCCGCGCGCGGATCACGCAGCCCGGCACGACCGGCATCGGCGTCACCACCAGAATATCCAGCGTGTCGCCATCCTCGCCGAGCGTGTTGGGGATGAAGCCGTAATTCGAGGGATACAGCATCGAGGTGTGCAGGAAGCGATCGACGAACAGCGTCGACGACGTCTGATCCAGCTCATATTTGACCGGCAGGCCGCCCTGCGGAATCTCGATAAAGGCGTTGACCTCGTGCGGCGGGTTACGCCCCGGCGGAATATCTCTCACGCTCATGTGTCGCTCTCCTGCCGGCGCGCTTAGCCGAACCGCTTGATCGCCCAGCCGCTCATCGCCAGCAGCTTGTTGTCCAGAAAATCGCGCTGGCTGAGCCGGTCGAGAAATTCGGCGCGGGGCAGTTCGACGCGCCGGATATCTTCGCCCTCGTCAACGCCGCGCGCATCGGCGTTGACCAGATCGCTGCTTTTCACCGGCGCGTAGAAGAGATGGATGCGCTCGGTGGAATAGGCCGGCGCGGCGAAATAGGTCGCGACGGACTCCAGCTTTTTGGCGCGATAGCCGATCTCTTCCTCGATCTCGCGGATGATGCAGGCTTCCGGCTTCTCGTCGCCATCGACCTTGCCGGCGACCAGCTCCACCAGCCAGCCCTCGCCCGCCTCATACGCGGGAAAACGAAACTGCTCGGCCAGGATGAACACGTCGCGCTCGACATCGTGCACCAGGGCCGCCGCCGCATCGGCGCGCAGCACGATCTCGCGCGAGACGTTCTCCATCATGGCGCCAGAAAAACGCGGCGCATCGAGCACGAGATCGATCACGCGCATATAGCCGTCAGACAAAATCCTCCTGCTCTTTTCGCGAACGTCTTTTCGATCCATGCTTTACCCTCGCTAGGCGTGATTGCGCGCTACGGGGGCGCCGCTCAAATCGTTGCACGATTTGCCGCCGTTGTTTGCTTATTTCGGTTTTTCATCCCGTGCGACGCGGAAGCCGACCTTGTTGGCCCGGCCGCCCGGTTCGGTGTTGTCCCGGCTCGCCGAGCGCAGGGCGGTCAGGCCGTTGTACCATCCGCCGCCGCGGTTGACGCGCTCCTTGCAATGTTCGGGCGTATAGGCCGCGCCGTTGCGCGGTTGCGGATCGAAAGTGTCGGCGTAGCAATCTTCCACCCACTCCCAGACATTTCCCGCCATGTCGTAAAGCCCGAACGCGTTCGGGCGGTAGGAGCCGACCGGAGCGGTGAAGGCATAGCCGTCGTTGCAAGACGACGCGCGGGTCCAGGTTGCGTATTTCCGCCTGGCGCTCTGGTCAGCGCCGTTGGCGTAGAGGCACGCGTCAGTTTCGCTTGCGCCCCACCAATATTTGGTCTGCGAACCGGCGCGCTCGGCGTATTCCCATTCCGATTCGCTGGCCAGCCGATAGGCTTTGCCGGTCTTTTTCGACAACCAGGCGACATAGGCTTTCGCGTCTTCCCAACTGACGCATGTCACCGGTTCGCGATCGGTCTGCGCGAAACCGGGATTGACCCAGGTGGCCGACGCCCGTTTTTCCTGAACTTCGGCGCTGTTGATGATCTCGCAATCGCCGCCCGCGGGCCGGCCGCTGGCGCGGACGAAGGCGGCATATTGCGCGCGCGTGACTTCGTATTTGCCGATCGCGAACGGCCCGAGCGTCACAGTATGGACCGGCAGCGCATTGGACCGGTCGGCGCCGATCGGCGTGCCGTTGTGGTCAAGGGCGACTGGCGCGGAACTGGCCGGTTGGCTGGTCGCGGGTATTGCGCCCATCTGGAACGCGCCGCCCGGCAGAGCCACCATCTGCGGACAATCGGCGCAGTCGCGGAATTGCTTTGCGGCCGGTTGCGCGGACGCCGGCGCGGCGATGAGCATTGCGGCTGCCGCGATCAAAAACAATGCCGGCGCGCCCACGCCGAAAATCCCTAGAAGCCGCCGCATGCGAGGTCTCCCCTGTTTGCGGCGACTTTAGCCGGAAATGCGGCAAAGGGAACGCCGAGGCGCTGCTAACGCAGATCCACGACCTTCACACGCCGCCGCTTCGCGGCCTCGATCAGGCCCACGTCGCGGCTGGCGAGGCCGGCGTTTTCGGCGATCGCAAGATCGAGATAGGCGGCGTCGAACAGGGACAGGTTTTCCGCGCGCGCAAGCGCGACGAGCCGGGCGAAGGATTGGGTGCTGTCATCCCACGAAATTCTTTTCGCCAGCCCGTCCAACACAAGGACGCCGTCATTTACTTGATCGGACGACGTGCGGCCGCCGCGCTCAGCCTTAAGCAACGCGTGGCGCACCTCCCATGCGAAAATCGTCGGCGCGATAAAGTGCGGAAGCGTATCGCTGTTGAAAAAGGCGTGCGAGGCTACGGTGCGCTGGCTTGGCAATACGCGCGCCAGCGCCGCCGACGCGTCCAGGACGATCACTCGTCTTCCTCGTCGCGCATCCAGCGCTTCAGCGTTTCCCATGGCAGCGGCTCGGAATCCGTGCCGGCAGCGGCGATCTCTTCTTGCAATTCCCGCAGCCGCGCGGCCGCTTCGGCCTGCGTCATCTGCGGCGCTGTCGCCGGGCCAAGCCGCGCGGCCGGCTTGCCGTGGCGGGTAATGAGTATCTCCTCGCCGCTGGCTTCGACTTCGGCGATCAGCGCGGAAAGCTTGTTCTTGGCGTCGTAGAGGCCGACTTCCTTCATGCCGAAAATCTAGCCAATGTCTGGCTAGATTTCAAGATCGCCTCGGCGAGGCGTTCGCTCGCGGATGGGCGCCAGCCGCGCGTGACATCCTGTCACCCATTTGATTTTAATGTACTTTCCATCCATGACGTTTGCTTGACGCTCTCCGGGAGCGCCTCTAGGTTCCGCGCGCGCGAAAAAGGGGGCGCATTCGCGTCCTCCAATCGCGTATGACCGTTCGATGGCCGATTCCAAGCCACCGCCAGGGGACGAACTTTCCGATTTGCGCCGGCGTGTAGACGCCGCGCGCGGGATCGGCGTTCCCGAGAACGAACCGCCCGAAAGCGCCGCCAGCCTGGCGTTGAAATTCGGCGGCGAGTTCGGGGCCGCGGTGGTGGTGGGCGCGATCATCGGCTTCGGGATCGACTATTGGGCCCATACGTCGCCGTTGGGTTTGATTGTCGGAATGGGTCTGGGATTTTGCGCCGGCGTTATGAACGTCATGCGCACGGCCAAGGCCTATTCCCAGAGGCATCCGGTCAATCCGAACGCGCCGTCCATCCCGGACGACGAAGACTGAGAAGAGCGCAAGCCCTTGTCCAACGACCCGATGCACCAGTTCCACATCGAGCCGATCGCGCCCTTTTCGATCGGCGGGTGGGACGCATCATTCACCAACGCCAGCCTGTTTATGGTCGCCGGCACGGCGGTCGCTTCGATCTTCATGATCGGGGCGATGAACAAGAAGGCGATGGTCCCGGGCCGCGCGCAGACCGCCGCCGAGACCGCCTACGGCTTCATCCATTCGATGGTGAAGGACAACGCCGGCAAAGAAGGCGTGAAGCTGTTCTTCCCGTTCGTGTTCACGCTGTTCATGTTTATCTTCATGGCGAACATGCTCGGCATGTTCCCCTATTGGTTCGCAACCACGAGCCAGATCGTAATTACCGCGACGCTGGCGCTGATGGTGTTCGCCACCGTGCTGATCGTCGGCTTCGCAAAGAACGGATTGAAGTTTTTCAAGCTGTTTGCGCCATCGGGCGTGCCAATCGTGATCTTGCCGTTTATTATCCTGATCGAAATCATCTCGTTCTTCAGCCGGCCGCTGTCGCATTCGGTTCGCCTCTGGGCAAATATTTTCGCCGGCCACGTGCTGCTCAAAGTGTTCGCCGGCTTTGTGCCGATGATGGCTGGCGCCGGCACGCTCGGGCTGATCGGTTCGGTGCTGCCCTTGCTGATGACGACGGCGCTCTACGCGCTCGAATTCCTGGTCGCGTTCCTGCAGGCCTATGTGTTTGCCATGCTCACGACACTCTACCTCAACGACGCGCTTCACCCCGGCCACTAACGGCCGCTTACCTCAACGGGACGACGGAGAATTTCACTATGGATCCAGCAGCCGCAAAACTCATCGGTGCGGGCATCGCATGTATCGGCATGGGCGGCGCCGGCATCGGCGTCGGCATCATCTTCTCGGGCTTTCTGCAAGGCGCGCTGCGCAATCCGGCTGAAGCGCCCAAGCAATTCGGCAACCTGATCTTCGGCTTCGCCGTGACCGAAGCGCTGGGCATCTTCTCGCTGCTGATCGCGCTGCTGCTGCTTTACGCCATCTGATGTTCCTGGCGTTTGCAGCCGAGGCCGCAGCCGAAGCGGCGGAAGGCAAGAAAACCTTCCCGCCGTTCGACGCGAGCCTGTTTCCGCATCAGTTGTTCTGGTTCGTGCTGAGCTTCGTCGCGCTCTATGCGATCATGGCGAAGGTGGCCCTGCCCCGTATAGCAGCGGTGATCGCCGCGCGCGATGCGCAGGTGAAAAGTGACATCGACGCGGCGGCGAAAGCCTCGACCCAGGCTGAGGAGGCTAGAAAAGCCGCCGAGGCTGGCGCGGCGGCGGCGCGTGCGAAGGCGCGCGAGATGATCGACGGGATGCGCGCCGAGGCGATCGCGGGCTTTGCCGCCGAGCAGGCCAAGGTCGAAAAGGCGCTTTCCGAACGCGGCGTGGCGGCGGAAAAGCGCATCGCCGAAACCCGCGCCAAGGCGATGGCGGAGGTGGGTCCGATCGCTGCCGATCTGGCCAAGGACATCGCCGCGCGCGTCACCGGCGGCGCGGTCGGGAGTTTGGCGGTATGAATATCGAATTCGACGCCACGTTCTTCGCCTTCGTCGCGCTGGTGCTGTTTTTTGGCGTGCTCTGGTATCTGAAGATACCGGCGCAGATCGGCGCAATGCTGGACCAGCGCAGCGCGGCGATCGGAAAAGAATTGGCCGAAGCCAAAAAGCTGCGCGAGCAGGCCGCTGCGCTGCTGGCCGAATATCAGGCCAAGAAAGCCGCCGCCGAACGCCAGGCGCAGGACATCGTCTCCCAGGCCCGTACGCAGGCCGCAGCCGTGGCCGCCGAAACGCGCACGCAAATGGCCGAGGCGCTCAAGCGCCGTGAGCAGGACGCCGTGGACAAGATCGCCCGCGCCGAAGCCAGCGCGCTGGCCGAAGTGCGCGCCGCCGCCGCCGAAGCGGCCATGGCCGCCGCCGAACAGATCCTGCGCAAGGAACTGACCGCGGCGAAACAGGCCGAACTGATCACCAAGGGCGCAGCGGAACTGGCGAAGAAGTTCGCTTAAGCGCCGCGGAGCCGATCGCCAGCGCGCTCGCGCTTGCCCGTGGCGGGCTCCAGCTTGCCCACGCCGCCAAGGCCGAAGGCGGGCATGCTGCTGTAGACGTTTTCGTACTGGCCGGGACCGACGACATAGGTCTCGTGCCACACGCCGACCTTGCCGGTTTTCGCGACGCGGCGGTTGAACTCGGTCCACGCCGGCAAATGCTCGCGGTCTTTCATCCGTGCATAGGCTTCGAGCTGCTCGTAGCTGTTCCAGTATTGCATCGAGATCGTGGTACGCCCGAACCAGAAATGGCCGCCGAGAAAACCAAGCTCGGGATGGGCGTACAATTCGCGGATCATCTTCGGCATGGCGTTGGCCGCCATGCTCCATTTATCGACCGCAAACCAATTGTTTATGCGCATGCCGATCAGGAACACCACGAACGGGCGATCCATCTGCGCGGCCATGCGGCCTGGAATAATGGGCATTGCGCAGATCCTTGCTGGCACTCACTCGATAGCGCCAATTAGCACATCCTTCCCCTCGACGGGGAAGGTACCGAGCGAAGCGAGGGGATGGGGTGTGGCCGCGACGCTGTCGTTGAGCCTCCCGAGGCTAACCCTAATCCTCAGCGCACGCGCCCCATCCGGCCGCTTCGCGGCCACCTTCCCCATCGAGGGGAAGGATGGCGCTCATCCGCCAAGCTTCGAAATCGATTCGTCTAGCGCACCAACAACTTCTTTGTCGCCCAGCGAAGCAAAATGCGAGCGGTTCGCCCGCGCTACGCGCAAGATGGCATGAGCAAACCGTTTGAATTCGGCGAGTTCGTCGATCGCCAGCAACTGGGCAGTCAGGCCGCTCTTACTTCCATTGTGAAGTATGCTCGCAAGCAACTGCAGTCTTTCAGCATCTGCGCGACGTTGGCGCTGCGACTCGGTTCTTACATGGGTGACTGCAGCCCAGGCTAAAGCGCACAGGGGAGCGACAAGGCCTGCCCAGGCAACCCAGTCGAGGAATGTCTTGGGCATGTTTTCTATCCCCACCACTTCTCCGGCCGCGCCTTGAAGGCGGCGGCCTTCTCCAGCGCGGAAGCGACGGAAAACACCGTCTCTTCGTCCAGCGCGCGGCCGATAATTTGCAAGCCGAGCGGTAGGCCCGCTGAATCGGTCGCGGCGGGAAGCGACAGGCCCGGCAGGCCGGCGAGGTTGGCCGTTACGGTGAATACATCGTTGAGATACATGGCGACGGGATCGGCGTGCTTTTCGCCCAAAGCAAACGCCGCGCTTGGCGTCGTCGGCGTCAGGATCGCATCGACCTTGGTGAACGCTTCGCGGAAATCATCCGCGATCTTCGTGCGCACGCGCTGGGCGCGCAGATAATACGCATCGTAATAGCCGGCGCTGAGCACATAGGCGCCGATGACGATGCGGCGCTGCACTTCGGCGCCGAAACCAGAAGCGCGCGTCTGCTTGTAGACGTCTTCGAGGTCCTTGCCCTTCGCGCGCGCGCCGAAGCGCATGCCGTCATAACGCGCGAGATTTGACGAAGCCTCGGCTGGCGCGACGATATAATAGGTCGGCAGCGCGTATTTCGTGTGCGGCAGGGAGATCGGCACGATCTCGGCGCCGGCCTCCTTCGCCCAGGCCACGCCCTGCTCCCACAATTTTTCGATCTCCGCCGGCATGCCATCGACGCGATATTCCTTCGGCACGCCGATCTTCATGCCCTTGATAGATCTGCCGCAGGCGGCGCGGAAATCCGGCACTTTGATCGGGATCGACGTGGAATCCTTCGGGTCATGGCCGCTCATGCTTTGCAGCATGATCGCCGCATCCTCGACCGTCTTGGTGATCGGGCCGGCCTGATCCAATGACGAGGCGAACGCCACGATCCCCCAGCGCGAGCAGCGCCCGTAAGTCGGTTTGATGCCGACCGTACCGGTGAATGCCGCCGGCTGGCGGATAGAGCCGCCGGTATCCGTCGCGGTCGCGGCAAGGCAGAGATCGGCGGCGGTCGCCGCAGCGCTGCCGCCGGAGGAGCCGCCGGGCGTGAGTTGCGCATTGCCGCCTCTGGCGCGCCACGGATTGGTCACCGGGCCGAACCGCGAGGTCTCGTTCGACGAGCCCATCGCGAACTCGTCCATGTTAAGCTTGCCGAGCATCACCGCGCCATCGCGCCAGAGCTGGGCCGTCACCGTGCTCTCATAGGTCGGCGTGAATTCGCCGAGGATGTTGGAGCACGCCGTGGTGCGCACGCCCTCTGTGCAGAACAGATCCTTGATCCCCAGCGGCGCGCCTTCCAGCGCGCCCGCCTTGCCCTTGGCTCTGCGCGCATCGGAGGCCTTGGCCATCGCGCGCGCCTTATCGTGCGTCACTTGCACGAACGCATTGAGATGCGGATTGGCCTTGTCGATCGCGGCGAGAAACGCATCGGTGAGTTCGGCGGACGAGAATTGTTTCTTCGTCAGCCCATCGAGCGCGGCGGAGAGCGTGAGGTTTGTCGGGTTGGTCATCGCTGGACAATCGTGCGCGGCATCATTCCACCACCTTCGGCACGACAAAGAAGCCGTCTTCGCTTTTCGGCGCATTCGCCAGCACGCGCGATGAATCGCCGCCATCGGTGACGACGTCGTCGCGCATCGGCAGTTTCACATCGACGGCGCTGGCCATGGCGGCGACGCCTTCGACATCGACTTCGTTGAGCTGCTCGATCCAGGCCAGGATGGCGTTGAGTTCGCCGGCGAGCGGGGCGACGCGCGCCTCCGGCAGCGCCAGACGCGCCAGATGCGCAACGCGGCGTACGGTCTTTTCATCGATCGCCAAAGCGTTCTCCTTTGGCGTTGGGGCTAGCAGCGTGCGCTCGCGCGATCAATCCTCAGCCCTTCTCCACCAGGGCGCGCAAACGCGCGATGCCCTTGGCGGCGGGCGAACCGAGCTGGCGGTGGATCAGCAGCCACGCCGCGCCGACCGTGGCGGCGATTGCCGCGTAAGGCCCCATCAGCCAGGCGGCGGCGGCCAGTGCAAAATAATAGCCGCGCACCCCGGTCGAGAACGCAGACAGCGCCGGATCGAGCAAAGCAGCGGCGGCCTCGCCATAAGCGGTTTTGGCCGGCCCTAGCGTCTCCGGCGCCGCGCCCATGATGCCGAGGAAATAATTGAGCTGTCGGATCGCCCAGATAAAATCCAGCAGGCCGCGCACCAGGGCAAACGCGATCAGCGTGAGCTTGATGTCGAACAAAAGCGGCGATGAGCGCGCCAGCAGGGAAAAGCCGCTGATCGCCTTCCAAGTCTGCTCGCCGCCGAACAGCGCGCCGATCACGGCGGCGATGACCAGCAGATTGGTCGAGGCGAAGAAGCTCGCGGAACTGAGCACGTGGCCAATGAGATTGGCGTCCATGAACCGGTTTTCCCGGCGCACCATCGCCTCCATCCAGGCCCTTCTGATGAACACCATGTCGCGGTTGATGCCGCGCCCACGGCCGATGAAATCGAGCAGCGGCTGGTAGAACAGCCAGACGATCAGGAACACCGCGAGGGCGTAGACGTCAGCGATCGGCAATTGCGGCATGGACGTCAGACGCCGACGCCTTTGGCTTTCCACGCCGCATAAGCGGTGGCGAGCTTGGTATCGTATTTATTCTTCGCGTACTGGGGACCGTTGTAGGTGTGCGCAAACCCCGCCCAATCCAGCCGCTGCAAGTCGTCGTCGATCTGCTTGGCGCGGACGAATTTCTCGAACGCTTCGAGTTGGGCCTTTTCCGATTTGACCATGGCGAGCACGAAGTCGCGCACGTTGGTATAGCCGCAGAGCTTGTGATTGAAGCCCATGATCTGGAAACGGCCCCACGACACCGATTGCAGCGCCGCATCGGGATCGAGCGGGAAGGCCTCTTCCAGGCGCGCCCAATTGCCGTCGGGAGTCTTCGGATAGGGCTTGGCGCCCCACGACACATAGGAAATGTCCGGATGCGTCTGGTCGTATTTCCTCTTCGGCGTTGTGAGCTGGGAGAACCAGTGCGGTTCGAACAGGATCGTCGGCCGGCCCTTCTTGTCGAATCCCGTCCCGTTCGTGCCGCACTCGACATCCACCACGGCGCGCAGCGCCGCCGATTCGCAGCCGAGACGCTTGGCGGCGGCGTCGAAATCGGCCTGGCTGAGCGGTGTCTTGTCGGCTGCGACGAGCAGGGAGATGAACCCGGTCGCGCTCGGCACAGGCGGCGCGGGCGGAGCCAATTGCGGCGAAGGCGGCAGGCCCTCCGGCGTTTCGATGTTTGGCGCGGGCATGGGTTGCACGGTTGCCGGCGACGGCGACAGCGGCGCGGGCGGCGCCATTGGTTTGGGCGGCAGGGTCTCGCCGCGATGCGGCGGCGGCGCGGGTTTTGGATTGCCGCGGCCGAACAGCGCCTTCAGGATTGCGTCGAAAAAGCCCATCGCCTGTCCCCTTTGCGTCGCCTGACGCGGCGGCACCCTAGCCAAACCTCCGCCGCCGGGAAAGCGGCTCAAGCCGTTGACCCGGCGGACCACACGCGCGACAGCAGGGCCTTGCCTGTCTTGAGCCCCGCCGATTTTCTCCGCGCCCTCCCCGGCGCCGGCGCCTTGATGGGCGTCGATACGGGCAAGAAACGCGTCGGCCTGGCCGTCAGCGACCCGGACCGGCGCGTCGCCGCGCCGCTCGACACGATCGCGCGCAGCAAGTTCGCCGCCGACGCCGCGAGATTGTTTGAACTCTATCACAGCCGCGCCTGTGTCGGATTGGTTGTGGGATTGCCGCTCAACATGGATGGCAGCGAGAGCGCTTCGGCGCAGGCCGCGCGCGCCTTCGCGCGCAATCTGCTCGCCGTGCAGGATGCGCCTGTATTGATGTGGGACGAGCGGCTGACGAGTGCGGCGGTCAACCGCGCGCTGATCGAAGCGGACGCCTCGCGCCGCGAACGCGCCAGCCTGGTGGATAAGGCGGCGGCGGCGTACCTGCTGCAGACGGCTCTCGAGCGCCTGGACAAAATGGAGAGCGGGGGCGGTTAGCGTGACGATGGCTGGCTGGAAACACGCCGGGCCGCCACACCGCTCTCCATAACTACGCCGCCGGCCCAAATGCGCATTCAGCGGCGGCGCTTTATTCAATCCTCGAACAGGCCCGGCTGGCCGAGCGGCACGTTTGTTTCACGCGCTTTGCGCGGGGCGAATGGCTCGGCCGGTTTGAATTTCGCGGCGCTGGCGATCAATGTTTCACGCGCCTCGCGCTCTTTCGCGGCTTGTGCTTGTTTCACGGCGTGCGGGGCTTGCGCCAAAGCGGCGGGCGAAAGGCCTGCCACGATCGCGGCGATCGTCAGGCCGGCGGGTTTGAACGTACGGTCATCCATGACCATCACTCCTTCGTCCGGCGCCTGCAAAGCCCCTACGTGCCGGTCCCTCCTAGGTTTCTGATTCGCGCGGCTGAAAAGTGGCGTTATCCGGAGGCTTCGCCACGCTTTTGCCCCACCTGCCGCAGGTTTGGCGCCTTGCGTTCGGCGCGCACGCGATGCAAAGAGGGCGCTTATGAACGCGAAAACCGCAGAAGCCGCCGGAGAAAAGGGCGCGCTTCCCGTTTTCCGGCACCGCCATCTGCTTTCGATCGAAGACCTCAGCGCCGACGATGCGCTGATGCTGATCGCGAGCGCCGAACATTTCGTGCCGATGCTGGATCAGCGCGTGAAAAAGCTCGACACATTGCGCGGGCGCACGCTGATCAATCTTTTCTTCGAGAATTCCACGCGCACGCAATCTTCGTTCGAGGTCGCCGGCAAGCGCATGGGCGCCGATGTGGTGAACATGAGCGTGAAGAGTTCATCGGTCGCGAAAGGCGAGACGCTGATCGATACGGCCGCGACGCTGAACGCCATGAGCCCTGACCTGCTTGTCGTGCGCCACGGTTCATCGGGCGCGGCGCAATTGCTGGCGCGCAAGGTGGAATGTTCGGTGATCAACGCCGGCGACGGCCAGCACGAACATCCCACCCAGGCGCTGCTCGATGCACTGACCATCCGGCGCGCGCTCGGCGCGATCGAGGGCCTCACCGTGGCGATCTGCGGCGACGTGCTGCATTCACGCGTGGCGCGGTCCAACGTGCTGCTGCTGAACAAGCTCGGCGCGAGCGTGCGCCTGGTCGGCCCCCCGACGCTCGTGCCGGCCGCCGCCGCCGGCTGGGGCGCGACCGTGTTTCATGCGATGGCCGAGGGCCTCAAGGGCGCCGACGTGGTGATGATGCTGCGCCTGCAACGCGAGCGCATGGAAGGCGGCCTGATCCCCAGCCCCCGCGAATATTTCCGCTTCTTCGGCCTCGATTCAGAAAAGCTGGCGCATGCGAAAAAGGGCGCGCTGGTGATGCATCCCGGGCCCATGAACCGCGGCGTCGAGATCGACAGCACGGTGGCCGACGATCCGGCCGTCAGCCTGATCGAGCGGCAGGTGAAAATGGGCGTGGCGTTGCGCATGGCGGTGCTGGAAGCGCTGGCGGCGCGCGGAGGCGATAAGTGACCGGAGGAAAAACCGATGTGGATGTTCTTGCTGTGGTGGTGCGTGGACGATCACCTCGCGACCGCGTTTGGCGCACCGGGCCTGGGCCATTTGCCGCTGTGGGTGCCGCTGCTGATGGCGCTCGGCTTTGCCACCACCGTGAAAATTCCGCAGCGCAATTGGGGGCGGTGAAAAAACCCGCCATTTACGAGCATGCACATTCCCTCCCCCCTCGTGGGGTAGGGTTGGGGTGGGGGGGAACCACGGATCGATCGGGCGCGCCTGGACAGTTCACGAGCGACCAAGTCGATCGGTCGTTCTCCCCACCCCTGCCCCTCCCCACGAGTGTACGGACCGGGGACATAGTGGGCGGGCGTTCGGGGACATGGTGGACAGTGTTTCGATCTCAGATCGGGGTCGGACATGCTGTTTCACGAGGTTTCCAAGATGGATCAACGCGAAGAGTTGGCCCGGCTGGGTCTGGAGCCTGGGGCCAATGTCAGCGATCTGGCGCGCCGCTTCGGCATCGACCGCAAGACGGCTCGAAAATGGATTGCGCGGGCCAGGAC
>DASZPV010000085.1:0-7340 GCA_035549875.1 Caulobacterales bacterium | reverse complement strand
GCTGGTCATGGCCAACACCACCGGCTGGGAGCTGCAATGCCCCGGCAGTTTCACCGCAACCTGGAACGGCGGGCCGCGGGCGGAGGATATAAGGATCGATCCGGACGATGATTTTCCGGGCCTCACGCGCTTCGCCACGAGCCATTTTACGCAAGGCGTGCTGACGTTTCATACCGGCTATCTGTTTCGCACCGAGCCCGGCTGGGATTTGTGGACCGGCGGGGCGCCCAACCACATCAAGGATGGGATGCAGCCGCTGACCGGCATCGTCGAGACCGACTGGCTGCCGTTTCCGTTCACCATGAACTGGCATTTCACCCGGCCGGGCATGGTCAGCTTCAAGAAGGGCGAGCCGTTTTGCTTCGTCATGCCGGTGCCGCACGCCAGCGTGGAACAGTTCGAGCCGGTGCTGAAGCGGCTGGACGCCGAGCCCGAACTGCTGGCCGAATATTCCGCCTGGCGCGATAGCCGCACCGAGTTTCTGCAAAAGCTCGACGAGCGCGACGCCGATACCATGCGCCAGAAATGGCAGCGGCATTATTATAAGGGCCAAAGCCCCTCAGGCGCAGTGGTTGACAGCCACATCCACCGCCGCCGCCTGAAAGCGCCCCGCCCGGCGGGGGACGGGGAATAGGCGCGGCCGCCTTGCGAAAGCCGGCTTCTTCGGTCATATCCAGCCCCTTCCGCGCGTTCACCCATCAGCGCGGAACGCGACGGAGCGCGGGCGTAGCTCAGGGGTAGAGCACAACCTTGCCAAGGTTGGGGTCGTGAGTTCGAATCTCATCGCCCGCTCCAGTTTTTTCAACGATTTAGCGTGGTAGCAAGCGCCCCCGGAGGGGCGCTTTCCACAGGCTTGCTACCAATTTGCCACCAACGTCGCGGTAGCGTGCGCATCGCAAAATAAAATTTTGCCCGACATTCGCTGACCCGCGACTTCGATCCTCACAAGCATGAACCGGCACGATGCCCCAACAGGAGCCCGCCTTGCGGCGTTCGCGCCGGGCTGACTCGCCCACTCTCGGATCGGGGTAGCGCGCCCAGCGCTCGGCTAAGGGACAAGCGCAATGGGTAGCGAAGCGCGGGGCCAAGAGAGACCATTTAACAGTTGCTTAGCGAATCATCCACGCGGCAATGCCGATTATACGGCAACTATTATGAGTATTTGAGCCCATCTGCGGACAAATGGCGTACCAGGAAGAGCGCTGGTGACCAGATATTCGACGCATATTCGATGACATATTGACAGAATAGTCCGCGTGTATTATCTGCCTAATCGACGATTTGCTATGATCGCGAGGAATTCTATGGACGGCACGACCCCGGCGAGACCGGCTGAAAGCGAAAAGCGGGCGAAGTTTCGCGAGCTTGCTGAGGCCCGCACAAACAAGGCGATCGAAGCGGTCTCCCGCATCGGCAATCTCTCCAATCGCCAAATCTACGAATACGACGAAGCCGAAGTGAAAAAGATCATCAAGGCGCTCCGCGAAGCCGTGTCGGCAGTGGAGAGCAAGTTCGACTCGCCACGCGGGCGACCGAGCGGCGGCTTTCGCCTTTAGACCCGCGTGACGAGAGGAAACGCATGAGTGCGAATAGCGGGGCGGTGACGCCGATCCAGATTGATGACGCCGAATTCTTGGTGGCGACGACGATTGAGCGTTGCCCAAAGACGATGATGATCCGCGAGTTGATGATGAACGCGATTGAAGCGGCATCATTGGCGCCGGAGGGAATGCGTCGCGTCGAGATCAGAGCGAAGGAATTCAACGGCGTTTCCAAGCTCGCGATCTGGAACACCGGGCCGGGCATGGACGGCAATCAGCTTTTCAATATGTGCGACCTCGCCGCATCAATCGGCAAGCAGAAGAGCTTGGATAAGAACTTCGGCATGGGCGCAAAAGTCGCGTCGTTGCCGTCCAATCGCTACGGTTTGCGTTATCGCTCTTGCAAAGATGGGCGTGTCAATCAGGTAACGATGGGCGAGCGCGATGGCGTGTATGGCCGCCTGAAAATCCAAGTTGGCGAGGACTACACCGACACGCTGGACGTAACCGAAACCGCCAAGAATGAGGGTTACGCGCTAGATCGCGATTGGACCGAAGTCACGCTGCTAGGCAATAGCCCCGATCAAGACACCGTTCGCGATCCCTACAACGGCGATCCCCGCAGCGACGTGCATTGGCTGGCGACGTATCTTTATCATCGCTTCTATCGCATCGAGAACGGCGTGAAGGTCGCCTTCTATTCCAACACGCACAAGCTCGGCACGGGAACGCGGAATTTCGAACCCATCACCGGGCGCCTCAACGTCTTTGATCGCAATGAGACGGTGACGACGCCGGAGGGGATCAAAATCCACTACATCTATGATGGTCAGTACGGGGAAACCGGCCACAACAAGTCGATTAGCGGCGCCATTCAATCCGATGTCAGCACATGCGGCATCGTCTATAAGAACGAGCTTTATGATCTGAAGATCAAGCGCAACTGGACGCTTGATGCGCCGTTGTTCGGTATCGCGTTCGGCGCACGCCATGTCTCGGTGCATGTCGAGCTTCCCGATGATTACGCCGTGCGTCCCGAAGTCTATCGCCAGTTCCTTCGTCACAACGGCGGGGAGCAGGATCAGGTTGAAGTCAAGGAATTCGCGGCGCTCGTTGCTCAGCACCGGCCCGATTGGCTTATTGACCTGATCCGGTCGCACGCCCCGTCCGCACAAACCGACAATGAAGTGAACAACGAGCTTCAGAAGTTGCTGGACGAATTGCGTGTGAAGCGGGTTAGCCCGCGTCTTGTCTCCGTTGGTGGTGACAATGCGGAAACCGGCGGCGGCGTCGGTGCGGTGAACACGACGCCGAGCGGTGGTGGCGGTGGTGGCCCCAGCAGCCCTTCAACGCCGCACAAGCACGTTGATTTGAACGCGGCGCCGGAGGGCGCGAAGCCCGCTGAAGTGTGGCCGAACCGCGAGAAGGCGCCAGAGATCAAAAAGCTCTACACCGACGAAGAGATCGAAGAGAAGCAGCTTCGTGGCAGAGCCGCTCGTTACTATGAGAGCGGCCTTCTCTTCGTGAACATGAAATATCCGTCCGTCGCGCTCATGCGTGAAGAGCTTGAGCGCGAATATGGGAGTGCACAGGAAGTCGAGAGCATGAGAGCGATGGCGCTCACGCTCTCAGAGCGGACCATGATCATCCGCGTTGGCCGCGCCGTCGTTTATGCGTTGGCGAAGCAGTTGAGCAAGGAATGGGATCAAGCGGCGATGAAGCAGGCGATGGCGCCGGAATCATTGAGCCTCGCCGCCGACGACTACGCCGATGCGCTGCAATCCGCCCGGAGAAAGCTGGGTAAGACGTTCCGGGTTTCAAAGAACGATACTGTGGACGCCGCCGTCGCGTAGCACGATTATCCGCCAAATTAATTTTAGGTGAGCGATGCGCTGGCGACATTCGGTAATTCCCAAAGATCAGCCCATGGAGACGCCGAAGCTTGGCGACTTCTTCAAGAAGGGATTGGCCGCGCACGTTGTTCGCGAGATTTCGCAGAACACGATGGATAACCGAGTCGGCGATGCTCCCGCTCAGTTGCGTTTTCAGTTTGCGTCGCCGGCCAATCCGCTTGCCTTCCTGCCATACTTGGAAGGCCTGAAGGAGCACGTTGAGGCGTGCGCAATTGACGGTGCCGATGTTGACTGGAGTCAGCCCCGGCTTTTGCTGATTGAAGACTTCGGCACGCGCGGGCTTGAGGGCCCCATCCACGACAAGAACGCCGCTGAGAGCTTCGCCAAGTTTTGGTACCGAACCGGCGACTCCAACAAGAAACAGGGAAGCAGCAAGGGCGGGCGCCACGGCGTCGGCAAGGTCGTGAACGCGGAGGCGTCGCGTGTGCGTGCTTTCTTCGGCTACGGCGTAGCGGCGGCTGACGGGCAACGAACCCTTCTTGGGCGATCGTATTTGAAGCCCCATTCTCTCGCCCATGACACACGCGACTTTCACGGCCTGGGTACGTTTGATGATGGTGCGGAGGGTGAAGATTTCAAACCCTTGGCGGACGCAGAGGCCGATGCCTTTGCCAGTGTCGTGGGGTTTGCTAGAAAGCCGCATGTCCCGGGACTCTCCCTCGCCGCCCTGTGGCCGAAGGAAGACGTTGACCCCGCGAGCATTCGAGCCGCCGTTCTCAGCGAATGCCTCTATCAACTCACGTCGGGCCAGCTGACTGTCGCTATCAACGGTGACACCATCGATTCCGCAAATGTGGTTGCAGAGATCAGCAAAGCCGACAACGCGACGGCTCTGTTGAAGATGCACGGCTTGATCAAAGCCGCCTGCGAAGCGACCGATCACGCGTATCGCCGTCCCAAGGCCGTGATTGATCCCTCGAATACAAGTACGCGGCTCTCGAAAGAGAGCTTCGATGAAGATGCCCTTGAGGCCATGAGGGCTGAGTGGCTTGCCGGCGAGCCCATCTTTATCGAGGCGCAGATTCTGCTACGGCCCAAAGGCAAAGTGGCTGTGCCGTCGAAGTTCCGAATGGCAATCACCCGGGCGGAGTCCAGTGAGTCGGGTGTTGTTTGTGTGCGGGACGACGTGACCGTGCGCGGGGCCGTGCAGTGGGGCAAACGATCCGCCGTCGCGCTCATGGTGGCGGAAGACAATGAGCTTAGCGGCTTCCTAGGCGATGCCGAAGGCCCTTCGCACGAGGATTGGGACCCCGAATACGTCAAGGAGCGCTACTCTTACGCGGCTCAAACTATTCGCACCGTGAAGGCCTCCCTTCATGGCGTGTACGACTTGTTGACTTCAGGCGATGCCGAAAAGCCAATCGAGAATGCTCTCATTGACTTCTTCTCATGGACCCCGCCTGAAGAGGCGAAGAAAAAGAAGAAGGCGCCGCCGAAGAAAAAGCAGGCCGTGCCCCCGCCAGAAATCGAGCGGCGCCCTCCGCTGGTAACCGTGAAGAAGCAGAAGGACGGCTTCATCGTATCCGCCACGGAAGACGCTGGCGAGGCCGGCGCTTTCGACCTCTCGATTCGTTGCGCCTATCTCGTGAGGTTTGGCGACGCCTTCAAAGAGTATTCCGAATACGATTTCGAACTTGAGAAGGGCCACGTTGATGCTGAAGGCGCCGGCAACTTCGCCATCAAAGGCAACACCATTGTCGCCAAGGGCGCCGGAGCCAAGTTACACGTTCGCGTTCATGGCCTTGATCCCAACCGCGATCTTGATGTTCGTGTCCGGGTGACGGCTTCAAGCGAAGTTGAGTCCATCGATGCGGAGGCCGCATGATGGCGTTGGAGAAATATCGCAGAGCATCGCGGGCAAAGCTCAACTTCACGGATCGGCACTCGCTGTCAGAATCCGACATTGCGATTTCCGTTGATCCCGCATTCTCTCCGCTCCAACTGCGCGTCAACCAGTTGACCCTTCCCGAGTCAGTGCCTGATGATGCCCAGGTTCTTGTGGAGGCGTATCGGTCTTCGACGGGCCACTATGAGCGGGTGAGCTTCGGCGACGCCAGCGCTTTCAAAACGGGCTCAGGACTCGGGGCCGGGCGAAAACTACATCGCATTCGAGACGCTGAAGGATTGCGTTTCCGCGTAAAAGTTGTGGACGGGGCCCAAGGCCGCCTCATAGCCGAAGCCGATGGTCTCCGCGCCATCGAAGAACGTGACGAGCGTGCGGTCGATGATCTCTTTCCCGTCATTCCCAAGACTCTGAACGGCGAACTCTGGAAAGTCGCGTTTGGTGGGGAGGGACCGGAGATATGGGTTGAGAAGACGCTTGATCAGGACAGCGTGTTTCTTTGGACCCTACCAGCCTTCCAGGCCATAGCGCTTCCCATCGCCTTACGGCAGGTGGCGGAACGGATCATTCGCAACCGCGACGCGGAAGAGTCGTGGTACGCACGCTGGACTGTGTTCCTCAACGGCCTGTCGCCGGGCTTCGGCGAATTGGTTGAGGGTGACGAAGATCCCGACAATGAGCTCATTGACAGATCGCTTGATGAGATTGCTTCCGCTTTCGCACGCAAGTTTGAGCTAATGAAAATCGGCGTCGCCGCCCTTGGGCAAGGAGGGATCGATGACTAGCTTCACCCGTCCTCTTCGGCGTTTCAATGATGCGGGGCTGCATGCGCTTTCGGTATGGCTTGAGAAGCGTGACGGTTCATCTCCTCCTGTTGGGATGCTGGATGATCCTGCACTTAGTGAGGCCGTCGCAGGCGGTGGCGAAATCGAGATCAAAGCCTTTGGTCGCAAGTACGAATTGGGCATTCACCTTCGGCAAAGTTTTGGCGCCGAGTGGGAGACTGTACTTGATGATGCTGGCTTGCTCGCGTGGCTGTCGCTGGCCTTCCACGAAAGCACGATGGTCAACTCTTCGGGAAAGCCCTACTTGGGCCAGCCATCGCGGCACCTGATCGCGACGGACAATCAATGGAAGAGCTATACCCATAGCCATCGCCATCTAGTTAGATCGGCCATCTTCTTCGTCGGCTACTTTGGCGCCACTGCACAGGTCTTCCTTGCCGGGCACCCAAGCGAGCACAGCAAAATCGAAGAACAAATCGGGAGCCGGAAGAACGAAGGGCTGCCCTTCTCGAAGCCCGTGGCAGAGGCCCTGTTCAAGCTCTATTTCGATCCCGCGAAGAATGCGATTCGGCGGGGCGCGGCGAGTAGTCGAGGCGGTGCTATCGAACGCTTCGTGAAGGTCACTCGGCAGTTGGACTTGACCTTCGACATTCATGCGAAGACCGGCGCTGAGTTGGTGCAGATTCTCCCTGCGGAGTTTTCTCGGTTCCTGAAGGCATAGTCCGGCCGCGCCTTTCGGCATCGGCCAGCAGCTCGCGTTTTGCGGACGTGAGCACGTCCGCCTTATCAGCCCCGAGTTTCGATCCGCCGGAGGCGCGGTCGATTGAGGAGACGCCCCGCGTCTCCGACGCCTTCGCGTCAACCGTCGCGCGCAGTGTGGGTCAAGGGCCGCGAAGCGGCGCGGAAGCGCTTGCCCTTGACGCGCGCGAGCACGGCGGCATTCGCACAACGCCAAAAAATTTGGCGGCCCGTACACAGGCCGCGCACACCTCACTGTAGGGTGCAGCACCCTACAAACACCCTGCGCGCACGGTGCAACACGGTGCGCTATCGCGCGTCATCGTTCGCCATCGTTCGTCACGCACGCTCATCCTGCATCAACCTGGATCATCCCGATTCACGCGCGGAGCAATTGCCGGAAATTGATCTTCACGCGGAAACAACGAACCCTCTTGACGTGCGCGCATATCGCGGAATTCTGCGACATGCCTGTGGATAACGTGATGAGGCATTGAGATGACGAGCGAGGCAATGCGAA
>DASZPV010000084.1:0-7563 GCA_035549875.1 Caulobacterales bacterium | reverse complement strand
TCCTGCATCGCCGCCTGGTGATCGACCGCCCATTGGCCGAGTTGCTGAACGCTGGCGCCGAGTGAGCGGCCGAGCGGCGTGAGTTCGTAATCGACGCGCGGCGGTATTGACGGCGTAACTGTGCGCTCGACCAGGCCGTCGCGTTCGAGATTGCGCAAAGTCAGCGTCAGCATGCGCTGGGAAATTCCCGATATGGCGCGGCGCAATTCGGAAAAACGCTGCGCGCCGTCCCACAGCGTCATGACGATGAGCATGCTCCATTTGTCGCCGACGCGCGCCAGCACCTCCGCGGCCGGGCGGCACTTGTCGGTTACATCG
Organism: Caulobacterales bacterium; assembly: GCA_035549875.1. Lineage (GTDB taxonomy): Bacteria > Pseudomonadota > Alphaproteobacteria > Caulobacterales > Aquidulcibacteraceae > JAKFWI01. The sequence continues at coordinate 7,245 of DASZPV010000084.1, read as the reverse complement.
GGGGAACCAAGGCTCATCGAACTGCCTTCTTGTGTGGCTGAGGACCCCCTCCAAATAGGGTTGGTTCCTTTTAGTTACCAGTCCAAGGAGAATCCGATGCTGAACGCAGCCCTCATCGTGGGGAGCACGCGCCCCAACCGCTTCGCCGACGCCGTCGCGAACTGGATCGTCGAGGGCGCGAAGGCGCGCACGGATATCAAGCTCGACGTGCTCGACCTGCGCGACCATCCCCTGCCGTTCTTCAACGAGCCTGCGCCGGTGGGCTACACGCAAGGCCGGTTTTCCGAACCCGCCGCCGAAGCCTGGCGCCACAAGATCGGCCGTTACGACGCGTTCATCGCCACCGCGGCGGAATACAACCACGGGCCGACGGCGGTGTTGAAGAACGCATTCGACAGCGCCTCTTACGAATGGAACCGCAAGCCGATCGGGTTCGTGGGTTACGGCGGCGTCGGCGGGGCGCGGGCGATCGAACATCTGCGCGGCGTGGCGATCGAATTGCAGATGGCGCCGATCAAGCAGGAAGTGAACATCGCCATGGAGCCGTTCCTGGGCGTGGTCCAGCAGGGCAAATCGCTGGACGATTATCCCTATCTGGTCGCCGCGCGCACGGGCGTGTTCGACAATCTGGTATGGTGGGGCAATGCGCTGAAAGCGGCGCGCGCAGAGATCGCGCAAGCCGCCGCGTAGCTAAGCGGGTTTTGGCGTCAGCCGCAAGACGATCTTGCCCGAACCGCACGCCATGCAGTTCACGCGCGCCGTAAGCTGCGTCAAGGTGGTGATCCCGCGCCGCCGGGCAGCGAAGAACGCCGGATCAACCGGCGTTTGCGCGCGGCAATCGGTCTCCTGGCAGTCGATGGTGACGAGCAGGCCCGCGGCGATGACTTCGTCAAGTGTCACGGATAATCCCAGAGGTTTGACCACGAGCATAAGTTTCGATCGCGGCAAGTCCGTACACTGACAAGTAACTTCGCCAAAGCGATGACGACGCCGCGCCCTTATGGCCGCATCGCTGCAACAAATCTGTCGCGAATTTGTCATCCGCGGTCGCCTTACCAATCGCGCCACGGCTCCTGTATGAAATGCGGCGCGTTCTCGGGAATTGCCGTGCAACATGATCGCCTCGCTTGAGTACCCGGATGTGCTTTGGCTGTTCGGCTTTGACGAGCACGGCCTGCGCGCGCGCGATCCGACGCCGCAAGCGCTTGAGCCGCCGGCTGGCGGCTGGCTCTGGCTTCATCTTCCGCTGAGCGACAATCGCACCAGGATTTTCGTCGATCGTCTCTCGGCCATGCCGGCGGCGGCGCGCGAAACGCTGCTCGGGCCCGAACAGGCGCCGCGATTTTCGTGGGAGGACGGCTGGGCGTTTGGCCTGCTCAGCGATTTTGAGCGCGACCTCGGCGGCCAGCCGACGGTTCCGGGCCGGCTTCGCTTTGCCTTCAACGACCGCATGCTGGTCACCGTTCGCCGCCACGCCCTCTTCTCGCCCGACCAGGTGCGCCACGCCATCGGGCGCCGCGAAGCGATCGCCTCGCCGGTCGATGCGCTGGAAGCGCTGTGCGATCATTATGGCGCCGCCGTGCGGATCAAGCTCGACAGCATCGGCATGGACCTCGATCGCGTCGAAGATCACATCCTGGACGGCGCGCTGGGACCGGAGGCGATGAAACTCGGCCCGGCGCGGCGCGAATCGTCGCGTCATCATCGCGAGATGATCGCATTCCGCAGCGCCTTTCAGCCGCTCGCGCAAAGACGGGAAAAACGCTGCCCCTCCGCGCTGTACGACGCCGGCCAGCGCATCGTGCAAAAACTGGACGAGATCGACCGGGACGCGGCCTCGCTGCTGGATCGCGGCAGGCTGCTGCATGACGAAATCGATACTCTGACCAACAGCGCGACGAACCGCTCGCTGCGGGCGCTGACCGTCATCTCGACGCTGCTCTTGCCGCCCACCGTGATCGTGGGCGCCTTCGGCATGAACCTGAAAGGCATCCCCTACGCAGACAGCGTTTTCGGTTTTGCCGCCGCATCAGGCTGGTGCGCCGCCTCGGTGGCGGCCGCGTGCCTGATACTTTGGCGGCTCGGCGTGTTCGACTGACACTCCGGCTGCCGGACTGCGTTCGCGTTGCGCTTGTTGCGCAAGGAAATGAAACGCCCGGATCACAGACCCGGGCGTTCCATATTCTGCAATCGCAAGCGGACTAATGGTTGAGGATAACGCTGGCGATGATGCCGGTGGCGATCGCCGCGAGAATCACATCGCCGCGATCATCGCGGACGTAGTGATAGCCGCGCGGCGGCGGCGCGTAGTGGTACGTGCGATAATCCACCACCTCGTAGCGATAGTTAGGCGGCAGGCGATCGCCGCGGCGCCAGGCGCGATAGCCTGGCTGGAAGCCGGGACGACCGTAATACGCGGCTGGCGGCGCGCCGTAATACCAGCGGTTATTGTAGGTGTAGCCGTTGTCACGGCGGCTATCCCAACGGCTCCGTTCATCCCGTCGATCATCGCGGCGGTCATTTCGTGCATCGCGTGCATCGCGCCCATCGCCGCGATTGTCCGCGCGCGCGTATCCATCCTGTGCGAAGGCCGGCGTGACGGTAATTGGACCGATCAGCGTGAGCGCCGCTGCGGCGGCAACGAGTAGACGTTTCATATTTTGATCTCCTATCCGCCCGATGAGGGGACAACGTGGAAGGCGCTTAAAAGTTCAGCTTCAGTGAGCGGCCCTGGTGTTATGAACGCCAGATGAAGCGCCGGTTCATGCGCCAAAAGCCAGCGCCCCTCGCCGGGGGAAGCGAGGGGCGCCGTTTAGCCGTCGCCGCAAGGACTACCAGCGGCCGCGGCGATCGTCGTCGTGGCGGTTGAATCGAACGCGCTGGCTCAACGCATCGAGGCGGCGGTCAAGGTCGGACGCTTCCCAGCGCGACATGCCATCGCGCCGATAGCGGGCTTCGAGACGCTCGACGTCGCGCAGGTCTTCGCGCAGCATGCGTGCTTCACGGAACGTGAGGCCGCCATTGCGCTGGCCTTGATCAATGCGGAAGGCGATGTCGCGCTCGCGTTGATTGATGTTCACACCCTGATAAGCGGCGGTGCGGTAATCATTATCGTAGCCGCGATGGCCATCATAAGGATCGGCCGAAGCAACGCCGGCTGTGGCGGCGAAAGCGGCGGTCAAAGCCGAAGCGGCGATCAGAAACTTTTTCATCGGTCTTCCTTTCAAGTCTGGCCGGAAGGTCACCGGCGATATGGCCAGTAAACGCCAGCCAAGCTGAAAGGGTTCTGAGCCGTTCGTTATGTTTGGTTCATGTTGCCAGAAGCGCGTTTCCGCCCGCTCCCGCTGCTCTTCAATGTTTCGCCGCGACACGCCAGATGGCGTTGCCGGCGTCGTCGGCCACATAAAACGCGCCCGCCCGGTCGACCGCGACGCCGACGGGGCGGCCGAACGCGACCTGCTGCTTGTCGTCCAGGAAACCGGTGAGGAAATCCTCAGGCGGCCCCGATGGTTTGCCGTTCGCGAACGGCACGAAAATCACCTTGTAGCCGACGGGCTCACTGCGATTCCATGAGCCGTGCTGGCCAATGAACGCCCCGCCCTGATAGTGCGCCGGAAACGGCCCGCCGCCATAGAACGCCAGCCCCAGAGACGCCGTGTGCGCGCCGAGCGCGTAATCGGGCTTGATCGCCTTGGCGACCATATCGGGATTTTTCGGGTGAACCCGGGGATCCAGATGATCGCCGAAATAAGACCATGGCCAACCGTAGAAGCCGCCGTCCTTTACGCTGGTCATGTAATCGGGCACGAGGTCTGGGCCGATTTCGTCGCGCTCGTTCACGGCCGCCCAAAGCGCGCCGGTTTTCGGCTCCCACGCCAGCCCATTGGGATTGCGCAAGCCGCTGGCGAAGATTCGCATGCCTGAGCCATTCGGGCTGACCTCGTAGATCGCGGCGCGGCCTTTCTCGGCCTGCATGCCGGAATCGGCATGGTCTGTTGAAGAGCCGACCGCGACGTAGATTTTCGTGCCGTCGTTCTTGATCAGAAGGTTTCGCGTCCAGTGGCCGTTGGCGCCGTCATGAAACGGCAAGTCAGCCAGTTTTTCGCCAGGCGCCGTGATCTGCGTGTTGCCGTCCGTGTACGGAAAGCGCAGCAGCGCATCGGTGGTGGCGACATAGAAGGAATTAACCAGCAGCCCCATGCCGAAGGGCTGATGCAAGCCGGACAGAAACACCGTCTTCTGATCGGCCACGCCGTCGCCGTTGGCATCGCGCAGCAGAATGATGTTGTTCGGGTTATCGCCGATCGCGCCGACGCTTTCCTCCACGATGTTGCGGGCGGCCGACAGGATGGTGCCGTGGCTCTTCTCCGTCGTCGCCTGGGCGGCCAGCACGTCGCCATTCGGAAGCACGTAGAGCCAGCGGGGATGGTCGAGCCCCCCGGCGAACAGGGTGACGGTAAATCCGGGCGGGGCGATCGGCGCGCGCCCCTCCGGCCAGCCGACCGGTTTGGGGGCGTTCATGGTTGAGATCAGCTCAGGCCGGGCTGAGACAATATCGGGATTTTCCCCGTAGGTCGTCTTGGCCGCGGGCGCGCCGCAGCCGCCGAGCGCCAGTGCGGCCCCGCCGAGAAAAATACGCGCAAGATTGCGGAGCGCCATTAACGATGCCTTCGATCAAGCCAAGCAACGCGCGTGCCGGGGTTTTCGTTCAGTCGGCAAAGCGCGGCGCGGCCAGGCAGGCGGCGCTCCGATTTTGGCCCAGGCGCAAGGCGCCGTCCCCATGGCCTGCTGGATTTGCAGGACATGGGGACGCCTAAATCAGGAATGGCGCCGCGTTGGTTAACCTTTCGGCGTCACGCGCCAGATGACGTTGCCGACGTCGTCTGCCACGTAAAGCGCGCCCGCCTTATCCACGGCGACGCCAACAGGCCGGCCTTGCGCTTCACCTTTGGCGTTGAGGAAGCCGGTGAGAATTTCTTCCGGCGGGCCGGAAGGCTTGCCATTGGCGAACGGCACGAAGATCACCCTGTAGCCGGCAGGCTCGCTGCGGTTCCATGAGCCGTGCTGACCGATGAAAGCGCCGCCCTGATAATGCGCCGGGAACGTGGACCCGTTGTAAAACGCCAGGCCGAGCGTTCCGGTGTGCGCGCCCAGCGCGTAATCGGGCTTGGTGGCCTTGGCGACCATGTCGGGCTTTTGCGGCTGGACGCGGTTATCGACGTGATCGCCGTAATAGGAATACGGCCAGCCGTAGAAGCCGCCGTCTTTCACGCTGGTCATGTAATCGGGCACGAGATTATCGCCCAACAGGTCGCGTTCGTTGACGGTGGTCCAGAGGGCGCCGGTCTTAGGCTCCCACGCCAGGCCGTTGGGGTTACGCAGGCCGCTGGCGAAAATGCGCCGTCCTGAACCGTCCGGGTTCATCTCGTAGATGGCGGCGCGGCCTTCCTCGGCCTCCATGCCCTTGTCGCCGATATTGCTGGACGAACCGACCGTCACGTAGAGCTTGCTGCCGTCGCTCTTGGCCAGCAGGTTGCGCGTCCAATGGCCGTTGGCGCCCTCTTTGAACGGCAGGTCCGTCACTTTTTCGCCGGGCGCTTTGATCTCCATATCGCCCTCTTTGTACGGAAAGCGCATCACCGAATTGGTATTGGCGACGTAGATCGCGTTGCCGATCAGCGCCATGCCGAAGGGCTGGTTCAGCCCGGCGATAAACACGGAGCTTTTGTCGGCCACGCCGTCGCCGTTGGTGTCGCGAAGCAGCACGATATCGTTCGGGCTTGGCGCGATGGCGCCGACCGATTTCATGACGATATTGGCCGCTATATTGCTCAGGCCGGCGCTCGCCCTGGTCGCGGACTGGGATACGAGCATGTCCCCATTCGGCAAAATGTACATCCAGCGCGGGTGGGTCATCCCCTCCGCGAAACGGTTAACGGTGAAGCCCTGCGCCACGGTAGGGGCGGCGCCTTCCGCCCAACCGACCGGCGTGGCGGTTTTCGTGGTCGGCACGGTCTGGGGAACGGGCTCGACGAGGGTGGGGTTTTCGCCATAGGTGGTGGACGTGGCGGCGGCCTGCTGTGGCTGACTGCAGGAGGCGGCAAACAGCAGGGCGGCGCTCGCCAATCCCAGATACAGGACGTTTCGCATGGTCATGATTCACTCCCTTTACGTTATTTATTGAAATCGCCGACCGCCTGCTGGGCTGAGTCGGTAAGCCGCACCCCGTCCAAACCGCTCACAAACTAGCTTTTTCCGGTGAAATCCAGCGCCTTTTCCGACCTTAATACGTTCCCGCCCCACTGTCGCCGCAAGCTTGCGCTGTTCCTCGGAAAAAGACGATGGTAACCCATCGGCCCCTCAATAGCGGTATATGATGGCTTTCGCCTACGCACAGGCTCTTTCTCCGGATTTTGCGACCGGCCTCATTCGTCAGGCCGTCGGGGCGTTCTTTGCCTATCCCGAGGTCATGAGCGCGATCGGCGCGATGGCCCTGGCCGCGCTGCTGATCCTGACGTTCTGGTTCTTGCGGGGCCTGAGCCGGGGGGCTGCCAACGCCCGGATCGCCATGCGCTCCCAGCAGTTGCGCAAGCAGAAGGACCACCGGGCGATGATTCTCATCGCCTATTTCGACGGGATCGGCGGGCACAACCTGCGCGAACAGATCCGCGCGGCGGTAGCCGGCTATTTCGGCGATTTCGCGTTTCAGGCCCCGGTGCAGGTGGAGCTGTTCCCGCTGCGCCTGCCGCTGCTGCCGGCCAAGGCCAATCTGGAAAAGCGCCGGCGCCTGGCCGTGGCCGCGCTGGAGGCGCTGGAGAAGGCGGCGGGCGACGTCATCGTCTGGGGCGCGCGCAACGCCCTCACCGGCCGCTGCGACGTGCGGATGACCGCCGCCCCGCTCTACGGCCATACGCCGGAACTGCACGCGATCGATTTCAACTGGCGCCCGGGCGGCAGCTTTTACGGTCTGGACCAGGCCGTGGCCTACGCCGCCGCGCGGCGCGCCCGCCCGGTGCTCAACCGCCCGCAGGACTACAAGCCCGAGAAACTCCAGCCGATCGTGGATGCGCTGGACAAACTGGTGGTCGATCCGCCGGAAACCCTGTGCGACGCCGCCCAGTTGGAAATTCTCTCCGACTACGCCTCCGGCGCGCTCAGCCTTGGCGAACGCGGCGGCGAAGCGCGCTGGCTGGAAAAGGCGCTCGATGCGCGCCGGATATTCCTCGACAAGGTCGACCGCACGTC
>DASZPV010000083.1:0-24719 GCA_035549875.1 Caulobacterales bacterium | reverse complement strand
TGGCCTTGGCGTTTGTGCGCTGGGCCGGCTGGATCGTCGGCGGCGCGCTGGTTCTGATGCTGCCGGTGTTCGTCAACGGGCGCGTCTTTCCGTTCACGGACTCGGCGACCTATTTCCAGTCCGGCTACCATACGCTGCGCGCGATTTTCGTGGGCGTCGGCCTGCCGATCAGCGAATTTTCGCGCGCCTATCTCGCCGCGCGCTCGCCCTATTACGGCGTGGCGATCACCGGGCTCGAATGGATCGGCACGCTGTGGCTCATCGTACTGGTCAACGCGCTCGGCAGCGCGATCCTGCTGCGCGCAACGGCGCGAATTTTGGACCGCGCACGCGTCAACGCCATCTACGCCGCTTTGATCGTGGGGCTGACGCTGGTCAGCGCCTTGCCGCTGTTCGTCGGCTTCATCATGCCGGACATCACCGCCGCGTTCGAAATCATGGCGATCGGGCTGCTGGTGTTCTACCCGACGCGCCTGACGCTCGGCGAGAAAGCGCTGCTCTGGACCACGATCGCCGCGGCGCTGGCGTTTCATCCGACGCATGGAATGATTGCACTGTTCGTTGCACCCGCGGCGCTGGGTTTGCGTCTTCTGATGAAGCAGACCGACGTTCTGCGCCGCGGGGCGATCGTCGGCTCGGCGATGGTTGTGGGCATGGCGGCGTGGGCCGTGTTCGCGGCGGCGAACAATGCTTCGGCCAAGCCGCAATATTCCCCGCCTTTCGTGATGGCGCGGCTGCTGGCCGACGGGCCTGGCGCCACCTATCTGCGCCATGCCTGCGCCGAAAACCCCAAAGCCTACGCGTTGTGTGCGTTCAAGGATCTGAAATTCGTGAAGTCGGATGAGATCCTGTGGTCATGGCGCAAGGACAAGGGCGTGTTCGCCGTGGCCGACACCAACACGCGTCTGGCGTTGATCCACGAATCCACACGCTTCGCCGTGAACGCCGTGCTGCACGATCCGGTCGGTGTGACGCGCGCGGCGCTGAAGAATTTCGGCCTGCAGTTGATTTCCGTGGGCGTCGATGAAGGCTTCCGGCTCGACGCCCACTACTGGATGACCTACCCGCCGGATTTCTATCTGCGCAACATGGCGATCCGCGCTCATTTGTGCAGCGCGACGGCGAAAACCTGCCCCGCGCGCCTGCCGCTGGAGGCGATACACGTGTGGCATTACATTACCACCGCGCTCGCAGCGCTCTACCTTGCGGCTTGGTATTATCTCTCCCTCTCGGGGCCGGCGGCGCGCAACGATTCCGAGCGCCGCCTGTTCATGGCGTTCGGGGCGGTGCTGATCTTTGGCGTGGTGATCAATGCAGCGGTGTGCGGCGTGATCTCGGGGCCGTTCGCGCGCTATCAGGCGCGCGTGGCCTGGCTGCTGCCGGCGCTGGCGATCGTCGCCGAAATGCGCTTTGCGATTCTGGCGCCGCTTTACGCCAGATTTATTCCAGCCCGCCGCGCAGATCCGGATTGATCTGGCTGGCGCCCGCCGTGGCGATCAGCGACGGCGCGCTCGTTCCCTTGGCGCGCAGCGCATCGATCCGCGCGCGCTCCTTGCCGAACAGAGCCAGGTCTGCGCTGTCGAGATTACGCCCGGTGGCGAGGTTCAGGCTCATCGGATTGATCTGCGCGTTCTTTAGCAGCACTTCATAGTGCAGGTGCGGACCGGTCGCAGCGCCCGTGGCGCCGACATAGCCAATGACCTGCCCCTGCCGCACGGACGCGCCGGGCCTTATCCCTGCCGCGAAGCGCGAAAGGTGGCCGTAGGCGGTCTCATAACGGTCCGCGTGGCTGATGCGAATGTAATTGCCATAGGTGCCGAACGCGCTGGCGCGCTCAATCACGCCATCGCCCGCCGCCTTGATCGGCGTGCCGGTGCCGGCGGCGAAATCCACGCCGCGGTGCATGCGCGAATAGCCGAGGATTGGATGCAGACGCATGCCGTAGGTCGAAGAAAGCCGCGCCCCATCGACCGGCGTCTTCATCAGGAATTTGCGCGCCGAGCGGCCGTTGGAATCATACCACGCGCCTTCGCGGTCGCCCGGCCCCTGAAAGTAGTAATACTCCTTGACGCCGCGCCGCGTGCCGAGGGCGAGGTAATACACATTGCCGGTGCGGATCGTGCGGCCGTCTTCATCGAAATAGCGGTCGAACAGCATCTCGAACTTGTCGCCGGGAAAAACGTCGCGCTGAAAATCGACGTCATAGGCGAACACGTTGGAAATCACCGCGACCTCCTTTTCCGTCGCCCCCGCGAGCAGCGCGCTTTGGTAGATCGATCCATTGATCGTAGTCTGCACATGCGCAGTTTGCATCGACCATGGCGTAACGATCTCGCGCGCCCAGAAGCTGCCGTCCGGCGCGCGGGCCACGGTTACCGCCGCGCCGGGATCGGCGCGGAACGCCAGGCCCAGCAGTTGTGTCTTGTCGCCGCTGGGCTTGTAATAGATATCGACGGTCTGACCCGGCCGGATCGCACGGGCGTTATACACGCCGGAAACCGCGGTTATCGCACTGTCGATATCATCCCACGACACGTTCGCGCGAGAGAGCACAAGCGCCAGCGATTCGCCGCGCGCTACATTGAGCGATTCTTCCTGCCGGTTGACCAGCGCCGCGGTGAACGCTTCGTGTTCGGCCAGGCGCGAAGCTTCGACCAGCGCAGCCGTGCCGTCCTTGTGTTCGAGCAGCCCGCCACTCAACACGACAAACCCGACGACCGCCACGGCGATCGCGGCGCCCAGTCCGGCAAGCCAGCGCCATGAAAGATAAGGCGCAAGAAGATCGAGACGTATGTTCATGCCTGCGTCTTGCAGCCCGCCCGCCCTGCCGGGCGGTTTTATGGTTAACCACGTTTACGCCTTAGGCGCACAATGGACTTCCCTGCAAACTTTGGGCCCGCGCGCCCAGCTTCTGCGTTATGGAATGCCTTATGAACGGGCTGTCTAAGAGCCAAGACGACACAACGGGCGATGCTTCGCCTCCGAGGCGTATTTCCCTGCGCGGCGCCGCGATCGCGGGCGCGGGCATAGCCGTCGTCCTGGGGGTCATATGGGTCATGCGCCTGCCCCTCGGCGCGTTCATTCTGAAACAGCAGCTTAGCGCTCCGGGCGCACCGGCGGCGCTCACCCTCACCCGGCTCGATTTCGGCGGCATGGCGCTGGAAGACATCCGCGTCGGGCCCGCGGTCGCCCCCGATCTTGCGGCGAGATCGCTCGCCCTGGATTTTGGCTGGTCGCCCGGCTTTCGCCTCGCCGCGGTGCGCCTCGACGAGGCCCGCCTCAAAGTACGGATTGACGAAAAGGGCTTCTCGGCCGGCGTGCTCGACCGCTACCTCAAAGGCGGCGCGGGCCCGGCCCAGCCCGCTTCCATCCCGGACCTTTCGCTCACCGTGCACAACACGGCGGCAGTGATTGAAACCCCGCTCGGCGCCTTTACGGCAACCGCCGAAGCGCAAGGCGCGCTGCGCAAGGATTTCACCGGCCGGATCGACATCGCCCCGCGCGACACTCAAGGCCCCGCCGGCGCCGCCAAGGCGCTGGACGCCCACTTTGCGTTTCGTACCGCTGACGAGCGGATCGCCGCATCACTCACCGGCGCGGCCGAAACCATCGCCTGGCGGCGCAGCGGCGAGACCGGCGCACTCTCCAACGCCGCCCTCAACGTCTCGATCGCCGCGCCGGTCGCGCTCAATGATGCGCGCGCGCAAGCCCGCGCCACTTTCGGCGAAGCGCAGATTGCGGGAACGGTTCTGCGCGGCGCCAGCGCCGAGACGCAGCTTGACGCCGGAATGATCGGCGCCGGTTTTACGCCGCAAGGCTGGAGCGCCAGCTTCCGCGCGAAGCTCGATGCAGCGAAAGGCGCGACAATAGACGCCGGCGCGATCAGCGCGGACGCTACGCTGCACGGCGACAATGCGCGGATCAGCGGCGATTATATCGCAAAGCTTGGGCGTGGCGGCGCATTTGGTTTCGCCGCGCCCGGCGCCAAGCTCGACGGCCCGTTCTCCGGCGATTTTTCCCGGTCGCCGTGGTCCTTCACCGCGCAGGGCGAGCTTGCCGCGCAGCAGGCGTCAATCGATCAGCGCACGCGCCGCGCGATCACCGGCGCCGCGCCCGGCCTTGGCGGCACGCCGCTGGCGCCGCTGATCGCCGTCGCAAAAACCGCGCTCGACCGCGCGCTTTCACGCTTTTCACTACGCGCGCCGCTTTCGTTCGCCTGGACCAACGGTCAGGGCCGGCTTTCCGCGTCCGGCCCTGCCGCCGTAAACGCCGCCAGCGGCGCGCGGTTTACCATCGCCCCGCTCAGCGGCGCAGGCCCTTCGTTCGGTTTTGTGCTGCCCAACGGCGCCTTCGACGGCGGCGCCGCAATCGACATTGCCGGCAACGGATTGCCGCAAGCCAAACTAAGCATCGCGCGCCTGCGCTTCGACAAGAACGATTTCGTTCTTCAAGGCCAGGCGCAGATCGCGGCGTGGCGGGCGGGCGATTCGGCGCTGCAAACCGCGCCGCTGGAGTTCGACATCAAGAACACGAACGGCGCCGGCGAGGCGCGGCTGACGGGCGATGTGACCCTGACCGGGCCGATAGCCGGCGTGCGTCTCGTCGATGCGCATACGCCGCTCAATCTCGCCGCGCGGTGGGGCGGAGGTTTCCGCGCTGGACCCGCCGGAGGCGTGTGCCAGGACATCCGCACCGCGCGCATCGAAGCGGCGGGCCTGGTGTTCGACAAGGCGGCTCTGCTGGTCTGCCCCGCCGAAGGCGGCGTGTTCGCGGCGGCCGACAAGGCGGGAAATTATTCCGGCGGCTTCTACATCGGCCGCACGACGCTTTCGGGCCGTATGGACGGGGCGCCGGTGCGGCCCGCGCGCCTCTCAATCGCACGCATCGACTCGCGCCTCGGCGGCGGCGCTGCCGGTATGCGCCTCGATACGATCGTGCAGGCCCCCGCCCTCGCGATCGACTGGGATCAGACGCGCCGCGTGAACCTGCGCGGCAAGGCCGTGACCGCGAACTTGTTGACCACTACCAAGGGCTGGCGCGTGAACGGCGCGCTGCGCGATGTATGGATCGAGGACAATACGGCGCCGGCGCGCGTGGAATCGTTCAACGGCGATCTGATCATCGAACCAAAGGGCGATGAGGCGGTGTTGCGCATCGCCAACGGCGCAGGCCGGGTATTCGATCCGCATGAGCATAAACTGGTTCAGCCGATGACGCTGCGCGCTGTCGAAGCAAAGCTGGAGCACGGCAGCGCCAGCGCGCAAGGCGCGATCCGCCTGGAAAAACCAGACGCCGCGCTGGGCCAGTTCACGCTGACGCACGATCTGGCCTCCGGCAAAGGCGACGGCGCCGCGGCGGCGCGGGCGCTGACGTTCTCACCCGTACTGCAGCCCTACCAGATCAGCGAAACCGTGCTCGGCGTGGTCGCCAATGTCGAGGGTCCGGTCGATGCCGATATCGGCGCGCACTGGAGCGGCGCCGATTTTCGCACCGACGCGCGCTTCGAGTTGAAGAACCTGAACATGGCGACCGCCGCGCTGGGCCCGGTCAAGGGCGTGAGCGGCCTGGTCGTGTTCGACGACTTCGCGAAGCTGACCACGCCGCCGGGCCAGCACGTTACCGTCGCGCAGATCAATCCCGGCATTACCGTCAAGGACGGCGTGATCCGTTTTCAGATGAAACCGGACCTCAACATCGCGCTTGAATCGGCTGCCTGGCCGTTTGCCGGCGGGCGCCTTTCGGTGCTGCCGACGACCTTTGATTTCAACAGCAAACAAACCCGCCTGACGCTCGACCTGGCCGATATCGACGTGAACGAGCTGATCAAGCAGCTCAACGTCAAGGACCTTGCCGCCACCGGAAAGGTCGAAGGCCGCTTCCCGCTGGTATTTGAAGGCGGCAAGGGCCGGATTGAAAACGGCAAGCTGCAAGCCGCGCCGGGCGGCGGCACCATCCAGTACAATTCCGATTTTCAGCAGACCGGCGCAGCGCAACTCGCGTTCGATGCACTGCGTTCGTTCCGCTATGACAATCTGACCCTCGAACTCAGCGGCGATCTCGACGATGAGATCGTCACCTCCATCGCCTTCTCCGGCGTAAACCGCGAGCCGGTCAGCCAGAGCGCCGGCCCTGCGCCCGTGAAACTGGTCGGCATTCCGTTCAAGTTCAACGTCAAGGTCCGCGCCCCGTTCATGGCGCTGTCACGAACCGCAGCCAGCGTCACGGATGCGCGCGGCCTCCTCAACCCCGCCGCAACAACCGCCGCGCCGCAAAAAGCGCCGTAAATCAATCCCAAACCGGTTCAGCGCCGGTTCAGCGGGCCGGCGTCATCCTGGCGGATGCTTGGTTTTCATTGACCCTGGGCCTGCTCCGCCGGCATGCAGGGAAATGACCCGTGCAGGAGGAGCGCTCATGGCGCCGACGCGTTTGATGATGGCGGCGGGAAGTCTCGCGGTTCTGGCCGCGTGCGTGCAGGTGCGCGCACCCGACAAGCCGATCGAGATCAATCTGAACGTCAACATCAAGCAGGAAGTGACCGTGAGGCTCGAAAAAGACGTGCAGGATCTGGTGAAGTCCAATCCTGGCGTGTTCTGAAGATGAAGGTGAGAACGCCCATGTCGATCCGTACCGGATTTGCCGCTCTGTTGCTCGTCGCCGCGATGGCCTCGCCTGCCCTCGCGCAGGACGACCTCGCCGGCTCGCTCCGCGCCAGCGGCCAGGCCGGGGAGCAGACCGATGGCTATATGGGCGTCGTCTCTGGCGCCGCGGACGTGAAAGCGCGCGTCGATCAGGTGAACATCCAGCGCCGGGCGTTCTATACCGACCTCGCCGGTAAACGCGGCGTTTCCGTCCAGGATGTCGCCGAATCGACAGCCTGCATGCTGCTTTCGACCAAGGTTCAGTCCGGCCAGTTCTACAAGGACGAATCCGGCGCCTGGCAAAGGAACAGCGGCGGCGTCGCCCTTCCCGCCCGCTGTCCGAAATAGCAATTATCCACAGCCGCGCCGCGCCGAATCGCCATAGGATGCTTGGTTCTGGGGTGGAGAGTCCGGATGGAGCAAGCGCGCCTGACTGAACTCGTGGCGTCCAAGCTATGCCACGATTTCATGGGGCCCATGACCGCGATGATGCATGGCCTGGAACTGCTGAAGCAGCAGCCCAGCGATGCCGAAGCCTTGTCGCTGCTGGAAAACGGCGTGGTGAAAGCCCACGCCAAGCTCGACTTTTATCGCCACGCCCTCGGCGGCGCCCTTGGCGGCGAAGGCGAGGCGCCGCTTTCATCCGGCTGCGCCGCAGCGCAAAGCGTGTTCGCGACGTTCAAGGCCAAGCTCGACTGGCAGGCGCCCGACCTGCACCTGCCCCGCGCAGTGATCCGCGTTGTGCTCAACGTGCTGATGATCGCCAACGACTGCCTGCCAAAGGGCGGCACAGTCACGCTGGCGCTTGAAGATGGCGAATTGCGCGTGATCGCGGTCGGCGAACGGATGAAGCTAAAAGCCGACACCGCCGCGGGCCTGGCCGGCAATTTTTCCGAGGATGGCTATCAGGGTCTCAATCCGCAGCCGTTCCTCACCGCACTGCTCGCCCGCCAGGCCGGCGTCGAACTGGTTCCCAGCGAGTCGCCGGAGCGCATAGAATTTGCGCTGAGAGGCCCGCTTTTCGCGTCCTGACGCAGCGTTTTTCAGACTCCGCTAACCAAATGCGTCAACCATCGCCAATGGGCCAATGCGCCCTGACCGGGCATGGGCGATGGACGAGCTGTTTTCTGAATTTCTGAGCGATACCGCCGAACGCCTGGACATCGCCGAGGCCGCGCTTGCGCGCCTTGCCGCAGAGCCGCGTGCGCTCGACGCGGCGATCCACCAGGCGCACGCCATTCGCGGCGCCGCCAGCTTCATGGAAGCGCCGCGCCTCCTGGCGCTGATCGAGGCCGCAGAGCGCATGCTGCTTTCAGCGCGCAAACACGGCGTTTTCACCGCAGCGGACCGCGCCGCATTCGCGCGCTGCGCCGAGCGCATGCGGGGGATCATCGCCGGCGCAGACGCAGGCGAACCAGCCGGCGACGATAACCTCCTGCTCGGCGAACTCGCCGCGGCCGCGCAATCCACCTTGCACGCCACTGACCATCAGCCCGCGCAAAGCCGCTATCGCGCGTGGGACGGGCTGATCGCCGACGCCAGCCTTGCGCGTGAAACGCTAACCGGCCTTGACCGCGTGGCGGGCGAAGAACGCGCCCCCGTTGAAGCGATCATCAAAACATCTGCCGCCATCGAAGCGGAGACGCGCGTGCTGCGGCGCGTGCCGATGGAAAACATTTGCCGCGCCCTGCCCCGTCTTGCGCAGCAGGGCGCCGCCCTGGTCGGCAAGCAGGTCGATCTGCAAATCGACGGCGCCGCGATAGCCCTTGAGGCGCAGATCGCCACTGAAATGCGCGCGATTCTGGTGCACCTGGTGCGCAACGCCGTCGCGCACGGGATCGAATCGCCGGCCACGCGCCGCGCCCGCGGCAAGCCCGAAGCAGGCACAGTGCGGATTTCCGCGCGCCGCGACGGCGACTTCGTCTGCATCGACATCGCAGACGATGGCGACGGCCTCGATCTGGCGGCGATCCGCAAGCGCGGCGTCGAGAACGGCATGATCGGGGCGGCGCAGGCGGTGCGCCTCAGCGACGAGGAAACGCTGGCGCTGATGTTCGCGCCGGGCTTTACCACGGCGCGGCAGGTGACGCCGCTTGCAGGCTGCGGCATCGGACTCGATGCGGTGAAGGCCAGCATAGAAAGACTCGGCGGGCGGCTCGAACTCGAATCCCAGCGCGGTGCGGGCCTGCTTTATCGCCTGCGTATTCCGCAAAGCGCCGCCGCAGCGCCCGTCATCATGCTCGACCCCGCCCATCCGATGCACGAACGCCTGCGCCCGCTACTCGGCGCGGCGGGCTATGAAATCACAGAGGGCGCAGCGCCCGAGCCTGCGCCTTCCGAAGACCGCAAGGAACAAACGGCATGAAATCCTGCCTCGTGGTCGATGACAGCCGCGTGATCCGCAAGGTCGCGCGGCGCATCCTGGACGACCTGGCGTTCGCCACGTCAGAGGCCGGCGACGGGCTCGAAGCGCTCACTGCCTGTCGCAAGCAGATGCCCGACGCCGTCCTGCTTGACTGGAACATGCCGGTGATGACCGGCATCGAGTTCGTGCGCCAATTGCGCCGCGAACCCGGCGGCGAACGCCCCGTGGTCGTGTTCTGCACCACGGAGAACGACGTCGATCACATCTCAGAAGCGATCCGCGCCGGCGCCGACGAATACATCATGAAGCCGTTCGACGGGCAGATCCTGCAGTCCAAATTCGTCGAGGCGGGCCTGATCTGATGACCGCCCTTTCGCAATCCGACTATGCCTATGTCGCGCGCGAATTGCTGGCGCGCAGCGGCATCGTGTTGCCGCCGGAAAAAGCGCACTTGATCGAAACCCGCGCCGGCACGATCGCGCGCCGCGAAGGCTTCCTTTCGGTGCAGGAGTTGATCACCACGGCGCGCGCACGGCGCGACGAGCGCCTGATCACCGCCATCGCCGACACGCTGATCAACAATGAAACGCAATTCTTTCGTGATCGCGCGCCGTTCGATTTCTTCCGCAATGTGATGACCGCAGACATCGCCGCGCGCCGCCCGAGCACGCGCCTGCGGATATGGAGCGCCGGCTGCGCCTCAGGCCAGGAGCCCTACTCGCTCGCCATCCTGCTGGAAGAAATGAAAACCGAGGGCCGCCTACTCGATTGCGAAATCCTCGCCACCGACATCTCCCCCCGCATCCTGGAAAAGGCCCGCGCGGGGATTTATTCGCAATTTGAAGTCCAGCGCGGGCTGCCGATCCAGTACCTTGTCCGCCATTTCGAGAAATTCGGCGAGCAGTGGCGCATCAGCGACCGGGTCCGCGCGCGCGTGAAACTGCAAGCGCACAATTTGCTGAGCGATGCAGCGCCGCTCGGCCAGTTCGATATCGTATTCTGCCGCAACGTGCTCGGCGGCTTCGACGACGATAGCCGCAGCGCCGCGCTTGACCGCATCGGCGCCGTGCTGACCGATGACGGCTATCTGATCCTCGGCGAAGGCGAAACCACCGCCGGCACGATCACCCCGTTCATGCAGGCCGGCGCGCGGCCGGGGATATACACGCGCACGACGGCGGCACGGCGCGCGGCTTAGGTGAAGCGCTAAGCCCCGGTTTCGCATAGCGAAGACCGGGGCCCATAACCGCCACCGTCTGGGAATATTCTGAGAAGGCTGGGATTATGGGCTCCCGCCTTCGCGGGAGCCCAGTAAGCAAGGCTAGTTCGAAGAACTAAGCCGCCCGTCTCTCCGATGCGCCATTGATCAGGAAATCGTTGCCGTCAAAGGTGACGGTGATCTTGTCGCCGTCCTTCACGCGGCCTTCCAGGATCGCGCGCGCGAGCGGGTCCTGCAATTCCTTCTGGATCGTGCGCTTCAGCGGGCGGGCGCCATACACCGGATCGTAGCCGCGCTTGGCCAGCTCGGCTTTCGCGCGCGCATCGAGGCTGACCGTCATGTTGCGCGTGGCGAGCAGCTTATCGAGGCGCTTGAGCTGGATATCCACGATCGCGCCCATCTGCGCCCGGCCAAGGCGGCGGAACAGGATGACCTCGTCGATACGGTTTAAGAATTCCGGGCGGAAGCGCGCGCGCACTTCGCCCATCACCGCGCCGCGCACGTCATCCACGTCCGCGCCTTCTTCCTGTTCGGCGAGGAATTGCGCGCCGGCATTGCTGGTCATGATCAGGATGACGTTTTTGAAATCGACCGTGCGGCCTTGCCCGTCCGTCAGGCGCCCGTCATCGAGCACTTGCAACAGCACATTGAACACGTCCGGGTGCGCTTTCTCGATCTCGTCGAACAGCACCACCTGATAGGGCCGCCGGCGCACGGCTTCCGTAAGCGCCCCGCCCTCCTCGTAACCGACGTAACCGGGGGGCGCGCCAATCATCCGGCTCACGGAATGTTTTTCCATGTATTCCGACATGTCGATGCGAGTCATCGCGTTGTCGTCGTTGAACAGGAAATCGGCCAGCGCTTTGGTCAGCTCCGTCTTGCCGACGCCCGTGGGGCCCAGGAACATGAAAGAGCCGATCGGCCGGTGCGGATCCTGCAAGCCCGCGCGCGCGCGGCGCACCGCGTCGGAAACCGCACGCAAGGCTTCATCCTGCCCAACCACGCGGCCGCGCAGGAAATCCTCCATCTTGAGCAGTTTGGCTTTTTCGCCTTCGAGCATTTTTTCCACCGGCACGCCGGTCCAGCGCGCGACGACGCCGGCGATCGCCTGCTCATCGACGACTTCCTGCACCAGGCCCGCCTGCCCGGCGCCGACGGCCTCTGCGGCGGCGATTTCCTTTTCCAGCGCGGGAATCAGCGAATATTTGATTTCGCCGGCGCGGGCGAAATCGCCGCGCCGTTGCGCATCGAGCAGATCATTCTGCAGGCGCTCCAACTCTTCCTTCGCCTTGGTGGCGCCGCGGAGTTTCTGCTTTTCGGCTTGCCAGCGAGCCGTGATCTCGCCCGATCGCGTCTCCAGTTGGCCGATCTCTTCCTTCAGCTTGGCGAGTCGTTCCTGCGAAGCCTTGTCCTTCTCCTTTTTCAGCGCCTCGGCTTCGATCTTCAACTGCATCAGGCGCCGATCGATTTCATCCAGTTCCTCCGGCTTGGAATCGACCTGCATGCGCAGCCGCGCGGACGCCTCATCCATCAGGTCGATCGCCTTGTCCGGCAGGAAACGATCGGAAATATAGCGGTGCGATAGCTGCGCCGCCGCCACGATCGCGGCATCGGAAATACGCACGCCGTGGTGGACTTCGTATTTTTCTTTCAGCCCGCGCAGGATCGAGATCGTATCTTCGACGCTCGGCTCATCCACGAACACCGGCTGGAAGCGCCGCGCCAGCGCGGCGTCTTTTTCAATGTGCTTGCGATATTCATCGAGCGTGGTGGCGCCGACGCAATGCAGTTCGCCGCGCGCCAGGGCGGGCTTGAGAAGATTTGACGCGTCCATCGCCCCTTCGGCCTTGCCGGCGCCGACCAGCGTGTGCAATTCGTCGATGAACAGAATGACCCCGCCTTCGGCGGAGGTGACTTCCGACAGCACGGCTTTAAGCCGCTCCTCGAACTCGCCGCGGAATTTCGCGCCGGCGATCAGCGAGCCCATGTCGAGCGAAAGCAGCTTCTTGCCCTTCAGGCTCTCGGGCACGTCGCCGTTGATGATCCGCAGCGCCAGGCCCTCGGCGATCGCCGTCTTGCCGACGCCGGGTTCGCCAATCAGCACGGGATTGTTCTTGGTGCGCCGGCTCAGCACCTGGATCGTGCGGCGGATTTCCTCGTCGCGCCCGATCACCGGATCGAGCTTGCCGGCGCGGGCCGCTTCGGTGAGGTCGCGCGCGTATTTCTTCAGCGCATCGTACTGGCCTTCGGCGCCGGACGATTGCGCCGTGCGGCCCTTGCGCAGTTCGGTAATGGCCTTTTCCAGACCGTTCGGCGTGAGGCCGGCCTTCTTGAGCATGTCGGCGGCTTTGCCGTCCGGCGTAATCAGCAGGCCGAACAGAACCCGTTCGGCGGTGACGTAGGAATCGCCTGCCTTCGTCGCCGCCTGTTGCGCCGCATCGAGCGCGCGCGACAGCGACGGAGCAAGATAAAGCTGATCGCCGCCGCCTTCGATTTTCGGCAGCGCCGCGACGGCTTTGTCGACCTCGGCCTTCGCCACATCCGGCCGCGCGCCAGCGGCGCGCATCAGGCCGGAGGCCAGGCCTTCGGGATCGTCCAGCAGCGCCTTGAGCAAATGCTCGCTGAGGAATTGCTGGTTGCGTTCGCGGAGGGCGATCGTTTGCGCCGCCTGGATCATGCCCTGGGCGCGCTCTGTGAATTTCTCGAGATCCATTCCGGCATCCCCTATCGAACGACAGCGTCTGTCCCGCCCCTTAAGAGGCGACGGGCCGCGCTGCCGCTACCGAGGTAGGAGTGGCCGTTTAGCACACAAGGGCCCGGCATGCCCTTGCGTGGGATCAATTCTATTCGTTGCCGACGAAAGCCGGGACCGCGTCGCCAAAGCCTTCAACGGCGCCGCCGCCTTCGGCCTGGTTTTCGCCCTCTACGCGGGGACCACGATCATCCGGCCCGCGATAGCGGCTGCGGCCACGGCGCCGGCGATTGCCGCGATCCTGGCCCTCGGCGCCGGCTTCCTCGGCCGCCACTTCCTGACGCGGCGGTTCGCCTTCAAACGGCTGTTCGGCGGCTTCGGCGCGCGGCTCGTGGCGTTGCTCCGTGCGTTCGGGACGCGGCCCGCGATCACGGTCGCGGAAATTGTTGTTGTACTGCCGGTCGCGATACTGGCCGCCATTGCGGTTCTCGCCCTGATAAGGCTGGCGCTGCTCGCGCTGGGCGTAATGCTGTTGCTGGCCTTCGCCGCCAGCTTCGGCGCCCTCGTGCCCCTCGCCTTCGGCGCCTTCGCCGTCTTCACCACCCTCTTCGTTCTCATAATCAAGGTCCTGGCCAAATCGGGCCGGCTCATAGACCGGCGTCTGCGGCTGCATCGCCCGGAGCATGCGGTAATAGTGCTCGGCATATTGGGCGTAGCTCTCCGACAGCACCCGGTCCCCGGAGGTGGAAGCATCCCGGGAAAGCTGCACGTATTTTTCGTACAGATGCGAGGCTGAGCCGCGGATCTTTATATCCGGCCCATTGCTCTCCAGCGTACGATTGGGGTGATTGCCGTGACCTCCACCGCCGCCGCCGCTATAATTGCCGCCGCCGCCCGGTTTGCGGCCTCGGCCGCGCTGACGCTTCATGAGACTTCCGTTCGTCCTTAGTACTGGCTTGGTTACGGGCCTAGTTACTGGCTTGGTTACTCGGTTTAGCGTCGCCCTGGCCGCTCGTTGGAGCCGCCGAGCCTTACGCCGGGTTTCTTCCGCATTTCGGCGAATGCGCGCCCATTACGCGCCGGCCGCTCCGTCTAACCTTTATGGAGCAGCCCACCCTTCGGACTTGGCTTTGAACGCCTAACCCCCGCGTCCTGCGCCTGGAAGTCCTGTATCCATAGCTAGCCTGCGCCGCCGTTCTTTCCAAGGGGTTTTTCACGAAGATCACAGCGCCCTGCCGACCAGAACCCTCGCGATACCAGCCAAATCGTCGCGCACATCCTCCGGCATTAAGCGGATTTCATCCGCCAGCGCCCACACCGCCTCGGCTTGGCCCTGCCCCAGCTCCACCGCGAACGAGCCGCCGGGCTTCAGCAGGCGCCGGGCCGCCGCCAGCACGGCGCGATAGCCGTCCAGCCCGTCAGGTCCGCCATCAAGCGCCAGGTACGGCTCATAGCGCCCCACTTCGGGGTCCAGCAGCGAAAGCGCGCCGGTGCGGATATAGGGCGGATTGGAAACCACGAGATCGAAAAGCCCGTCGACCTCGGCATCCCAATCGGAATGCACGAACGTCACGCGCTCGATCTCCAGGGCCGCTGCATTCTGCTTGGCGACCGCCAGCGCCTCGCGGCTGATATCGACGCCCACGCCATCGGCCAGCGGCCGCTGCGACAAAATCGAAAGCAGGATCGCGCCTGATCCGATTCCGAAGTCCACCACGCGCTGTGGAATCTCCAGCGCCACGCGCTCCAACGCGACCTCGACCAGTAATTCCGTCTCCGGCCGGGGCGTCAGCACATCCTTCGTCACCGCAAACCGATGCACGCGAAAATCCCGATAGCCTACGATCTGCGAAACCGGCTCGCGCGCTTCGCGCCGCACGATCAACGCCTCGGCGCGCGCCTGCGCGTCAGCATCCAGCGCGCGATAAGGATCAGTGACAATCTCCAGCCGCGTCACGCCGGTTGCAGCCTCGATCAGCATCCGCGCATCGAGCGCCGGAGAATCCACACCCGCCGCCGCGAGCCGGTCGCGGGCGGATTTCCAGGCGGAGAGAAGGGTCAAGGTCACGGCGCCCCACCCTCGCGCGCCCGGCGGCGCCGTTCAAGCGAGCGGACAGCGCCATCCTGCCGGCGTTGCCCCATTCCGGAGGGGAGTGGCGTACAGAAAAAGGTTGCATCCGGGGACGCGGAGTAGCTTCGTATCGCCCATAAGAAGGTGGGAGGCGAGGATCCATGACCACATTCCAACTCAATGGACGGAAGGTGTCCGTTCAGGGGCCGGCTGACACGCCCCTGCTTTGGGCCATACGCGATGAGGTCGGTCTCAAAGGCACCAAGTTCGGCTGTGGCATCGGGATGTGCGGCGCCTGCACCGTGCACATCGATGGCCAGGCCAGGCGCTCGTGCATGACGCCCATCAGCGCCGTCGCCAACGCCAAGGTCACGACAATCGAAGGGCTCGATCCAAAGGGCGCTCATCCGCTGCAAATTGCCTGGACGCAAAGCCAGGTCCCGCAATGCGGATATTGCCAGTCGGGCCAGATCATGCAGGCCGCTGCGCTGCTGACAAGCAATCCGAACCCGACCGATTCTGACATCGACCGTGCGATGAGCGGCAATCTGTGCCGGTGCATGGCGTATGTCCGCATTCGCAAAGCGATCAAGCTGGCCGCCGAAACAAAGGGGCGCGCAAAATGAACAAGATGTTGTCGCCAGCCGAAATCGGCACGTCGCGTCGTTCGTTCCTCATCGCCGCAGCCGGGACGAGCGTTGTATTCGGCTTCACGGACGCTGCTTATGCCGCCGGCGCAAAGAAGAAGGCGCCGGTAACGAGCTTATTCGAGCCAACGATTTGGTATGGAATCGACCAGAACGGGATCGTCACCGTACACATTACTCGCGCCGAGATGGGTCAGCACGTCGGCACCCCGATCGCGCGCATCCTCGCCGACGAACTGGAGGCCGACTGGTCGAAGGTGCGTATCGAGCATGTCGATAGCGACCCGAAATGGGGCTTCATGGTCACCGGCGGAAGCTGGTCGGTGTGGCAGAGCTTCCCTACCTACAGCCAGGCCGGCGCCGCCGGGCGCATAGCTTTGATCGAGGCGGGCGCAAAGCTATTGGGCGTTGCCCCTGAGGCATGCGTCGCGCGGAGCGGCGTGGTCACCGCGGGCGCCAAATCGATTGCCTACGGCGACATCGTTGCGCGCGGCGCGCTTTCGCGCACGTTCACGGCCGATCAATTGAAAACGCTGCCGATCAAACCGGCGTCCGAGCGCCGGCTCATCGGCAAAGACGCGATGGCGCTCGACGTGCCGGACAAGACCAACGGCAAGGCCGTCTATGGAATCGATGCATCGGTTCCCGGCATGGTCTACGCGCGCCCGAAATTACCGCCGACGCGCAATGGCTCGCGTGTAGTCTCGATCGATGATTCCGCGGCCAAAGCCGTGCCCGGTTATCTCCGGTCGGTGGCGTTGGACGATCCTTCGGGTAACGTGCCCGGCTGGGTAATGGTGTATGGCGAAAACTTCGTCGCCGCGGACCGTGCGGCCAAACTTGTCAAGGTGGACTGGACGGCCGGCGAGACCGCCAAGGTTTCGGATGCCGATTTGCAAAAGCGCGCCAGCGACTTGATTGCTGATCCCAAGGCCGGTGCGCTGGTCGTGGAGGACGCCGGCGTCGATGCGGCCTTTAAGGCCGCAAACAAAAAACTGGAAGCCACCTACACCACGGGCTGCGCGCTACATTTCCAGATGGAGCCGCTCAACGCCCTCGCCTTCGAGCAGAACGGCGTCTTCGAAATCCATACCGGCAATCAATGGCAGTCGCTCGCTTTGCCGTGGCTCGCGAAAGCGCTCGGCATGCCAGAGAGCAAGATCGTGCTGCGGACCTATCGTCTGGGCGGCGGCTTCGGCAGGCGGCTCAATGCGGATTACGCAGTTGGCGCGGCGCTTGCGGCCAAAGCTATCGGCAAGCCGGTGAAAATGGTTCTCACCCGCGCCGATGACACGCTTTTCGACTCTTTCCGCTCCCCCTCCGTTCAGGTGTTGCGCATGGCGTTCGATAAGAAGGGCGCCCCGACGGCAATGGAACATCATTGCAGCGCCGGCTGGCCCACACAGGTCATGGTTCCGTCCTTACTGCCGAAAGGCGTCAATGGCGCCGTGTACGATCCGTTTTCGATCAACGGCGCCAATCACTGGTACAGCGTCGGCCCCCAACGCGTGCGCGCCGTGTCGAACGACCTCGCGAACAAGGCGTTCCGCCCCGGTTGGCTGCGCTCGGTAGGACCTGGCTTCACGAACTGGGCGCTGGAATCCTTTATGGACGAGGCGGCGCACGCGGCAGGCGTTGATCCGGTGGCGTTCCGTCTGCGCCTGCTCGACGGCGCCGGGCGCAATGCCGGCGTCGCGCCCAATTCGGTCGGCGGCGCCACGCGGCAAGCTGCTGTGCTCAAACGCCTTGCCACAAAGGTCAATTGGGGCGCCGCCCTGCCGAAAGGGACCGGCCTCGGCGTGGCCACGACGTTCGGCCAGGAACGCGACATGCCGACCTGGGTGGCGTGTGCGGCCCTGGTAAGCGTCGATCCAGCGACCGGCGTCGCGAAAGTGGAGAAACTGACGCTGGTGGTCGATGCCGGCGTGATCGTCCATCCCGATGGGGCGCTGGCGCAGATGGAGGGGGCAACGCTCTGGGGCTTGAGCTTGGCCTTATTTGAGGGCGCGGACTACGAGAATGGTCAGATCAAGCAGACCAATCTTGACACGTACACGCCGCTGCGGATCGCCAACACGCCCGAACTCGACATCGAATTCGTCGAGAGCAACGAGGCGTCTGTCGGTCTCGGCGAACCGGCGACCACCGTAGTGGCGCCGGCGATCGGCAACGCAATCTTCGCGGCAAGCGGCGCTCGCGTGCGCAGTCTGCCGATCCGCCCCGACGCGATATTGCGCGCCCTGAAAGCCTAGACCCGCTGGCCACAGTGTGTTTACGGCAGCATTGCCGTGATGTTGCGCTTGGGAACTTGTCCGACCGGGATGCGCGTAACTTCGCGCAGTCCGCCCATATCGATCACCGACACGTCGTTGGAGCCGGCGTTGGCGACGTAGGCGGACTTGCCATCGGGCGTCAGCGTGACCCAATCCGGCGAGACGCCGACATCGACGGCGCCGAGCAACTTCAGATCCGGCAGCGAGTAGATATAGACCGCGCTGTTGAGGCGACTATCGACGATCAGGCGCGTATTGTCGGCGGTGACGGCCATGCCGTGGGATTCGCTGCCGCCAACGAGCACGGGCTTCTTGCCCGGCGCGAGTTTCGGCAATTCGATGCGCTTGATCTCCTTGCGTTTGGCGAAATCGACGACGGCGAACCCGTTGAAGCCGCTCAATTGCACGAACATGCGCCTGGTTGAGCCGTCGCGATTGGTATCGAACGCGATCGGCCGCACGCCGAGATCGAAATCCATGACCCATAAGGGCTCTTCCGTCTTCTGGTCGATAACCGTGATGGATTTGCCGGCGATCGATCCGGCAACCACGTACCGGCCGTCCGGCGTCACGTAGGTGTTGTGGCCGGCGCCCTTGATCGGGATGGTTTTGGCGCGGAGCAGCCCGCGCGTATCGATGACATCGACCGCGCCGGCGCCGCGGGCGATCGCAACATAAACGCGCGCGCCATCGCGGCTGATCGAGATATTGTTCGGGTGCCCGCTCAGCGGAATCTTGGTCATAACGCGGAGCGTTCGCGCATCGACCACGTCGAGCGTCGAATCGCCCTCGTTGCTTACGTAAATCCGGCCGCCATCGGGCGCGGCGGCGGCCCCGTGGTTGACATTGATGCCGACGATGCTCCCGACGACCTTGTTCGTTGCGGGATCGATAATCGAGACATCGTCGCCGGCGCTGTTGGTCTGAATGATCCGCGCGTGCAGCGGCATGGCGGCGCCGGGGCTCGTCAGCGTCGCGCCGCGCACCCAGGCGGCGAGCGTCTGCCATTCCGGATCGTCCTTCGACGTCCAGTGCTTGCCGCCGTCGTGGTGCGCATCGCCGCCGGCCGCTTCTGCGAGCGGGTGGGTTAACAAGCGGCTGGCATCGGGATTGCCGGGCGAGACGCGTGCGCGCACCATTTGGAAATTGATCCGCGCGTCGGCTTCGCTCCACGTCGCCGCGCCCGCCGGCAGCGGCTGCAGCCGCATCGGCGTGCCGCCGGCGTGGCACTCCACGCAGCGCGCATGGCCGGGGCGTTTGGTGGTGAAGATCGGCTCGATCCGCGCCTTGTAGAAGTCGAAGTCAAGAACGGGGGCCGCACTCTGCGCCGCGGCGGTTTGCGCAAGGGCGGCGCCGGCCGGCGCCAACAGGCTCACTGACAGGCTAACCACGAAAAGCCGAAACAGCGACATGACGCCTCCCCTTCATATTTTTCCCGCTTATACGCATGCCGCGGGCCCGACACCACCTTAGTGTACGGCCACAGAACGGTCGGCGCAGACCCGGCGGGCGCGCCGCCGACTGGTATGGCGCTCACGGGCTCTCCCGATCGGCGTATTTAGTGGCCGGCATACCCGTCAGCAATCAAGCGTGCGGCGGCGGGGAGCAACGCCAAGCGGGGCGAAGGCGATGCGGATGCTTCGGGTTATCGTATGGGCCATGCTCTGCACGCTCGGACTGGGCGCGTCGTCCTTCGCCGCCAGCCCCGAGCCGGAGATCGTCGTCACCGCATCGACCCCGTTGGGCCTTCGGCCAACAGGTTTTGGATCGTTTTCGTCACAAGACCTTCAAGACGGTCACGCCGCCGATTTGACGGATTATCTGCGTCGTTCCGCCGCCGGCGTTTTCATCAACGATGTGCAGAACAATCCGCTCCAGCCCGACGTGAGCTATCGCGGCTTCACCGCGTCGCCCCTGCTCGGCACGCCACAGGGACTTTCCGTCTACGTCGATGGCGTGCGGCTCAATCAGCCTTTCGGCGACGTCGTAAGCTGGGACCTGATCCCGAAAAGCGCCATTGGGCGCGTCTCCGTTGTCGAGGGCGGCGCGCCGCTGTTCGGGCGCAATACGCTCGGCGGCGCGCTGAACATCGAAACGCGCGGCGGCAAAACCGATCCGGGAACGGCGCTTGAAGCCGCGCTCGGATCGTGGGGCCGGCACACTTTTTCGGCGCGCACGGGCGGCGCGGCGGAAAACGGGTTAAACTATTTCGTCACGGGCGACTATTTCAAGGAAGACGGCTGGCGCGATTTTTCGCCGTCGGAAGCAAAGCAAATCTTCGGCAAACTCGGCTGGGCCGACGCGCAAACGGATATCGCGCTCTCCGGCGTCTATGCCGATACCGATCTCAACGGCAACGGTTTGCAGGAAATGCGCCTGCTGAACGCCGACCGTTCGAGCGTCTATACATGGCCCGACAACACCGCCAATCTCGGCAAGCTGCTGAACCTGACGGCGCAGCACGCGTTTGGCGACACCGTTTCGCTGAAAGGGCAAGCGTTCTGGCGCGAGATCGAAACGCGCACGATCAACGGCGACATCAATGAAGAATCGCTCGGCGAGTCCTTGTATCAACCCAGCGCCGCGGAACGCGCGGCGCTGGCCGCCGCCGGCTATTCCGGTTTTCCGCTTGGCGGCGAAACGCAGGACAACACGCCGTTCCCACGCTGGCGCTGCATCGCCAATATTCTATTGAACAGCGAGCCGAACGAGAAATGCAATGGCCTCGATAACCGCACCGCTACCGATCAGAGCGAATGGGGCGGCACGATCGAAGTTGCGTTCACCCGCGAGATCGCCGGCAGAGCCAATAGCCTCGTCGTCGGCGCCAACGCCACGTCGTCGAACGTG
The DNA here is from genome assembly GCA_035549875.1 of Caulobacterales bacterium. GTDB lineage: Bacteria > Pseudomonadota > Alphaproteobacteria > Caulobacterales > Aquidulcibacteraceae > JAKFWI01. The sequence goes on along the minus strand of DASZPV010000083.1, from coordinate 3,964 downwards.
CGCTTCAGCCAGAGTTCTCAATTCGGCTACCTGACGCCAGGGCGCGGCGTCGTGACAGTCGCCGGGCCGGGCGCGTTCGCCGATGGCGCGCAGGATTCGGAAGCAGCCTTCGACGCGCGGGTGCAGCTTTCCGGCACGACCAGAACGAAAAGCCTTTATATCGCCGACGGCCTCGCGCTCAGCGAGCGGGCGCACCTCGATCTTTCCGCGCGATACGACCGCACCAAAATCCGCGCGCGCGACGCGATCACGCCTGGGGGCGGAACGGGCTCTCTCGACGGCGATCACCAATTCGAGAAACTCAATCCCGCGCTCGGCCTCTCTTGGTCGGCTTCGCCCGCGCTCAAGCTCACCTTCGGCGTTTCGCAATCCAGCCGCGCGCCATCGGCGATTGAACTCGGCTGCGCCGATCCGGCCAGCCCCTGCCGCTTGCCAAATGCGCTAGCCGGCGATCCGCCGTTGAACCAGGTCGTCGCGCGGACGATCGAAGCGGGCGTCCGCGGCGCGCGGGATTGGCTGAGTTGGCGCGTCGGCGCATTCCGGATCGAAAATCGCGACGACATATTGTTCGTCGCCAGCCAGCAGACCGGCTTTGGCTATTTCCGCAATTTCGGCAAAACCCGCCGTCAGGGCGTGGAGGCCGAGGCTGCCGCCAGTTTGGGCGCCGTTCAAATCTCCGCGAGCTACACTTTCCTGGACGCCACCTATCGGAGCCCCGAAACCGTCGGCGGTGAAGCGAATAGCGCCAACGAAGGCCCCGCGCCGGGCTTCGAGGGCGAGATCGCCATCGAAAAGGGCGACCATATTCCGCTGATCCCGCGCCATATCGCCAAGGCCGAGATCGCCTGGCAGACCACGCCGCGCCTGCGCTTCAATGCCGACGCCATCGCCGTTTCGGGCGTAATCGCGCGCGGCAACGAAAACAACGAGCACCAGGCCGATGGCCTCTACTATCTCGGCCCGGGTAAGACCGACGCCTACGCCGTGTTCAATCTCGGCGGGGAATGGGCGGCGGCCAAGGCGCTCACGTTCTTTGTGCAGGTCAACAACGTGCTCGACAAGCAATACGCCACCGCCGCGCAGTTGGGACGGACAGGATTTTCCGCCTCCGGCGCGTTCGTAGCGCGCCCTTTCGCCGGCCCAGTGATCGGCGGCGAGCGGCCGGGATTGTCTTCGACCTTCTACGCGCCGGGCGCGCCGCGAAGCTTCCTGATCGGGGTCCGCGCGGCGTTCTAGGGCCGCCAATCGGATTTCGCAGCTTTCAGAGGCGCCGCGAAAATGCGATAGCATCCGCGAGTTGGGCAAAGACCAAGAGTTCGCGCCGCGAGCCGAACGAGTCATAGGGAGGAGAACTTCGTGAAACGCACATTGTTGTCCGCGTTGGTTTCGGCGGCGCTTCTGGCCGGTTCAGGCGCCGCGTACGCACAAGAGGCTGCGACCCGCGCGGCGCGTGCGGCGGACTGGACGACATGGGGTTACGGCCATGAACGCCCCAACTGGAACCGCGGCGAAACCACGCTCACCAAGGCCAATATCGCGAAGCTGAAATTGTTGTGGAGCAGCCAGCTCAGCACGAAGCCGACGGACATCGTGCTCTCAACCCTCACCGCTCCGCTGGTGGTTCAGAATGCGGCGACGCCGGGCGGACCGAAGGATCTGGTTATCCTGCTCGGCGCCGACGACACGCTGTTCGCGGTCGATGCCAATTCCGGGCGCGTGGTTTGGCAAAAAACCTTCGTCAACACTTTAAAGCCGCTACGGGAAGCCAATTGGCTGTGCCCCAATTCGCCCAACGCCACGCCGACGATCGATAAGCAAAAGGGCATCGTCTATTTCATAACCAGCGATGGCAAATTGCGCGCAGCGAGTTTGTCCGACGGCGCCGAGAAGATGGCGCCTACGGACATGGTGGCGCCGTTCGCGCGCGCCTGGAGCCTCAATCTGATCGACGATGTGGTTTACACCACCAGCGCGCGCGGGTGCGGCAATATCGTGGACAAGAACTCGGCCACAGCCGCGGCCGCCACCGATACGCCCCGCCCCGGGTCGCCGCCGCCAGATCCCTCCAACATCGCCGCGATGGATGTCAGAGATCCCGCTCATCCGGTTTTGACGCGCTTTTTTACCAGCGGCGGCAGGGCTTCGGGCCCGTGGGGGCGCGGCGGCGTCGCACGTACCCACAGAGGCGTAATCACCCAGACAGCCGACGGACAGGTAGATCCTGCGTCCGGAAATTTCGGCTCCAGCGTGCTGTTGCTGGCGCCGCATGTGGCGCGGCTGGTGGATTCGTTCACCGCCTCCAATTGGCGCTATCAGAACACGCACGATCTGGATTTGGGTTCGGGCAGCGTCATGACGTTTCCTTTCGCCAAGCGCGATCTTGCCGCCAGCATCGGCAAGGAAGGCGTGCTCTATCTGCTCGATACGGCCAATCTCGGCGGGTCCGATCACGCAACGCCGCTTTATCAATCTCCGCAACTGGGCAACGACGCCGCCATCGGCACCGAGCCGGGCCAAGGCATGTGGGGCGCGCTAGCGACTTATGAATCGCCGGCCGGAAAGCGTTACCTCTATATTCCGATGTGGGGGCCGCCCTCAACGAAAGCGCCGCCGTTCAAGTTTACCAATGGCGCCATTCCCCACGGCAGCATCATGGCGTTCCAGCTTTCCGAAGAAGGCGGGAAGATCACGCTCATTCCGCAATGGACCTCGCCGGACATGATCGTGCCCGACTCGCCGACGGTGGCGAATGGGATCGTCTTTGCGATGCAAACGGGCGAGCAGACGCTGCAGCGCGAACTCGCCAAGGCCGGTCAACCGGCGCCGCCTGTTGGGCCGGGCGCCGGGGCGCAGTTCCGCGCGACGCCCGTAAGCAACCTCGTCCTCTATGCGTTCGACGCCGAGACCGGCAAGCAGCTCTACTCAAGCAAAAAGATCATCAAGGGCTGGACGCATTTCAGCGAGCCCGTTGTGGCTTTGGGAAAAGTATTCATTGTGACGCACGACGGTCAGCTCCATGCGTTTGGGCTCCGCTCCACGCGGAAATAAGCGGATGTGCATTCGGCGCTGGATCGCGGGAGTAGGTTTTCTAGCGGCGCTGGCGGCTGGCCCAGCGTTCGCGGACGATACGCCGCTGTCTGTCATTCTCGGCAAACGAACCCCGGCGCTGCTGAACACGCTCAATCTCGTCGCCGAGGGCGCCGGTTTCTACAAGGAAGAGCGCCTGCGGGTCACGACAACCCTGATCGATGACCCAATCCAGGCGCTGAAAATCTGTGCGCGCGGCGAAGGCGATATCTGCCCCACTGCGATCGAGCCGATGGTGAGCCGCTATGACGAGGGCGTCCGGATGAGGATGTTCCTGGCGAGCAGTTCCAAATTCGCCGTCGTGACCGCCGTCGCCGAGGACAGCCCGATCAAAAGCCTGGCTGACCTCAAGGGCAAATCGATCGGTGTGCATTCGATCGACGGTTCGGCGGGCGTTTTCACGACGCAGTCGGCGCTGGCGGCGGCGGGCCTCACACCGGCTGACGTCACGATGGTGGGCGTCGGCATGAATCAGCAAGCGATGGACGCATTCGCTGCGGGCAAGGTCGCGGCGGTGGGCCTGCCGCTCTATGAGATCATTCCGTTCATGGTGGCGGGTACGAAATTGCGCATCTTTCGCCACCCGCTCGTGGGAGATGTTCCCAATCAAGGCTTTGCGGCGGCGCCATCGGTGATAGCGGCCAAACCCGATGCGCTGGGGCATTTCTCACGCGCCATGGTCAAGGCCTCGCTCCTGATCCGCTACAATCCGAAGGTCGCGGCGCGTTACATGCTTGCCGCCGCGGGCAAGCCGTTCACCGATGGCGACGTAGAGCGGAATGCGGCCGAACTGAACGTTTGGGAGGACGACCTTCCCGCAGCGGACGCCCATAGCCGCCAGATCGGCGCAATTTCGCAAAGCGGCATGCAAAAATAC
>DASZPV010000082.1:0-16066 GCA_035549875.1 Caulobacterales bacterium | reverse complement strand
TTCGCCGCGATGTATCCATTCCGCATTGATCTCTAAATAGTCAGTCGCCGTCCATGTCAGGCCTGCGACCGCGTCAAGCACGGCTTGGCGTTGGTCCTGCAATAGCGTGGGCCGTTCGGTATAGAGCCGGGGCGTTTCACGTACGCTGCGCGCGGTGAGGCGAACCTGCGGCGGGCCATAAAACGCATCGGCATGAAGCTGAAGTCTGTCCCTGGCCCAATTTGCCGATGCGCCCACGCCTGGCGGCGCATGCTCTCGTTGCCGCACAATCCACGCCGCGTTGATGCTGGGCGTGATGTCGCCCGAGAGCCGAACGGCCCATTGGCGTTCGTTTGCCGATGTCGCGCTCGATCCTGACAAGGGCGCGGAAACGACGCCTTCGAGATTTACGCGCGCGCCTAATCTGGTGACGATCAGCATGGGCAGGCCTTCGACGCGGCCTTCGCTATCGAAGGGGTCGGCCAGGTCGAGGCCTTTACGGAAGAACCCAAGGGGCTGGTAGGCCAGCCCCGAATCCCACGATCGCACTTGCTTGCCAATGGAAACGGACCACGTTTCGTCAAGCCTGCGGCCATAGGCCAATTCCTTGATCTTTACGGCCCATTCTGTTTCGCGTCCGGAATAGGCAAAAGCTTCGCCGCGGATCCGGTAGCGCAGCCCTTTAGCATCTCCGTCCGCCAGAACGGCGGCCTCGCCGGACCGCGTTGAATAATCGGCGCCGGGAACGGCCAGCAAGGATGGCGCGGCCTCGGTCCCTGTTGCCTTAAGCAGCAACAGGCCGCCAAAACTTTGCGTTTCCTCAGCTTCGGCGGGAAGGGTAAGCAGCCCAGCGCCCAGACAAACCAGAAAGGCGGCGCGGCGCATCAGAAATCGGTCGCCAGCGCCTCGGGCCTGAACATGGCTGCGGACATCGCGGCCGGCTGAAGGTCCAGCAACTCGATCGTGGTGCGCTTGGCGGTGTTGATTGCATCGACATAGGTGGATGCGGCGATCGCGGCGTGTCCGCGAATTTGCGAAACTGCGCCGAACTGGACTGTCTTCAGTTTTCTGCCGCTGGCAAGAATCATGTCTGCGTCAACGGGCGCATGGTTGTCTTTCGCCACTCTCAGGCGAACGGTCGCGTAGGTGGCGGCGGGAGACTTGGCGCGCAATTCCAGCGCCCAGCAGTCTCGTCCTTCAACCATTGCCGTGCGCGGTGCGGCGAAGCGCGCTTCGTAGTCCTGCGCAAAGCGCAGGCGCGAAATATCTCCGACGCTGGCCTGGCCGCGCAGGAGCTGCAGCGGCGTCAGGCGGATGGCGCGGCGCGTGTGCGGCGCATAGAGCCAATAGCCGTTGGGCGTGCCGAGAAACTTCATGCCACGCTGGTCGCCATCGGTTATCAGAACGAGTGAGCTTGTCTCCTTGGTCCACACCGTAACGCTATCGATGCGGGCGGAAGCGCCTTGACCATCCGTGATGCGCAAACGCGCCTTCACCGCTCCAGAGGCAGACAACGGCGGCAAACGGAACGCATCGGCTTGTTCAACGATTTGCCCCGGCGTTGGCTCCGCAGCGTACGCGGTGGAAGCGGGCGCGCCGACCAGCAGGAAAAGCAAGGTGCGTCTGCCAATCATGGGCGCGCGCCCAGCGCCTGAACAATGTTGAGCCTAGCCACGCCTGCGCTGGTCAGCCATGAAACGCCGACGCCCAGCGCCATCACAAACGCCCATATCTGGGCGGTGGCGAACCAATCCCAGAGAAGCTGCAACGGATAGCCGCGCGTGCTGCCAGGAGGAGGCGGGCTGATGAAGTGCGATGCGTTGATCGTCCATAAAGCGATGGCGGCCAGCAGACTGCCGGCCACCAGACCGCCGAGGCAGACAAGCACGCCCTCGATCAGAAACGCGCTGCGGACCTGGCGCGCCGCAATACCCAACGAGCGCATGAGGCCGATCTCGCCGGCGCGTTCCAGAACGCTGGTCACGATCAGCACCGAAACACCGCTCATCGTGGTTATAATAAGCAGCACGCCCACGACGAGGAACGCCGTTTCATAAAGCCCCATGACTTGGCGATAAATCGGCTGAAGTTGAAGCCAGGTGCGCGTTTCCAGATTTGGCGCCGCACGCTCCAGGCGCTCGCGGACCGCGTTGATATCGGCATCATCGTCAAGCAGAACAGCAAGGGTCGATAGCTTGTCGGTCACCAGCAATTTCTGCGCGGTTTGCAGCTTTGTTTGCAGATAGTAGAGGTCAGTCTGCGCCGCGCCGCTCTGCTTCAGACCGACGACAGTCATGTCCATCGCGTTGAGCGCGCCATAAACCGTGGGCGTCATCACGGTGACGAAGTCTCCAGGTTTGACGCCGAGCTGCCGCGCCAGTTCGACGCCCAGGATCACGCTGTCATCCGGGGAGTCTTTCGTCAGCGGCTCGCCGGTCTTGACCGCGCCGGCCAACCCGAAAGCGGCGCGCTCAAGCGCCGGATCGACGGCTACGCCGCTAAAGGCCAGCGTGCGCGGCCCGCTCGAAACCATGCCGCCAAACTGAAGACGCGGCGCCAGGCGGCGCACTTCAGGCAGTTTGTCGGCCAGAGTCTCGATGGCGGCGCGGCTCGCCGGACCGATTCCGTTTTCAAGCGGAAGCTCGGCAAACGCGCCGAAGCCGCCCTTGCCGGAGATTTGCAGGTGGCCGACGCCCATGCCGCGGATGAAGCTGAGCTTCATGCCTTCGCGAATATCGTTCACGTAGCTCGCGAAGAGGATCAGCACGAGCGTCGCCACCGTGATCGCCGCCGCCGCCGCCGCGGAACGCCTGCGGTTTGCAAGCGCGTTGCGGACGGCAAGCCTCAGCCAGATCATGCCGCCACACGCCCGTTCTCGATCGCGATAATACGATCGGCGCGCGCGATGCACCGCGAATCGTGAGTCGAAAAAAGCACCGCGCACCCTTCGGCGGAGAGCCGCTTGAATTCATCCAGAATCCCGCCGGCGGTAACGGCGTCCAGGGCCGCGGTTGGTTCGTCGGCAAGAATGACCCTCGGCCCGCTAACGATCGCTCGGGCAATGGCCACGCGCTGTTGCTGTCCCCCGGAAAGCTGATGCGGCCTGCATTTCTCCATGCCGGACAAGCCCACGCGCTCAAGCGCGCCCGCTGCGCGATGGCGGCGCTCGGCCGCTCCGATTTTCTGAACGCTTAGCGCAAGCTCAACGTTCTCCGAGGCGGTAAGACCGGCGACAAGATGAAATTGCTGGAACACGAAGCCAAGAACGCGCGTGCGCATCATGTCGAGCATGCGCTGCGATGCGGCGGTGATTTCAAATCCGGCGACTTTCACCACCCCATCATCGGCGCGGTCGAATCCAGCTATCAGATTGAGGATCGTGCTCTTGCCGCTTCCCGATGCGCCAACGAGCGCCACGGTTTCCCCGCCCGCAATCGAAAAATCAACGCGATCGACCGCGGTGACGACCTCGGTTCCTCGGACGTATTTCTTTACCAGCCCGAAGCCCTCAATAGCCGTCGCCATTTGAGACGCCTCAATAAAATCAATACAATAGATCGACCGCCAACGTGGCGTTGGCTTTCGTCACCATCACGGCGGCGTCCGCAAACTTTGGCGGCCCCATTATTCCTTTCGCGTGCCCGCTGAATCCCACGCCTTCGGTCGGGACGCCGATAAGGGATCGGTTCAGACGCTTGTCGCCGTTCTCGTCGTGGTAGGTCATTACCGCGTAGCGGCCCGGCGGGATGTCAGTGAAACTCACGCTTACGGCCCCGCGCTTCGCCGGGACCGCCGCGACGTGCGCGCATCGCTTCAGAAACGTTGCTTCATCGCACAGCGCAACGAGCACGCGCCCCTTCGCGCTGGCGACCTCGCCAATTTGCACCGTTACCGTGGCGGCCTGCGCGGCGGAGGCGCTGCAAGCCGCGGCGGCAAGCCACACAGCGCCGAACAACCCACCGTTCATCCGTGAACCCTCCGCCCACTTTACATTACAAAGCGCAACCGAAGGCGGAAGTCAAGCATTTGTGCTGTCAAGTAATTATGCTAGGCTTTCTTTTTGACGAGGTTGTAATGGCGACGGAAGCCCAAACGGTCCTGAAAGACATTGCGTTCGTAAAGGCGCTCGTCGAGCGCGGCGGCAAGAGCGACGCAAAGGGCGGGGGATTATTGATCGGCGTCGGCTCCTTGTGCGGAACCGCGAGCCTGTTTCACTGGTGCGTACAGAATAACCTCCTCGCGTTGCCTATGGAAAGCGTGAGATTGGGCTGGATAGCGGCGGTAGTCCTCAGCGTCATTCTCGCGGCGGCCCTGAATGCCCGGACGCCGCTGCGCACTGCCCCTGACAACATCTACAGCGCCGCGCGTCTTGGCGTGCTGATGGCAATAGCCACTTTATGGCTTGTGCTCGGCCTCGCCGCTTGGCGCTTTCACAATCCCAACATCATGGAATTGGCGGTCCCTACGGTGTTTGCGCTGGGCGGCGGCTTCTGGGTGGTTTTTTCCTCCGTGCAGGAGCGTAAACAATTGCGCTGGGTGCCTGTTGGCGATTTCGCCGCGGCGATCGGGCTCGCGTTCATGCTTGGCTCGCAGCACCTTTACCTCGCCAATGCGCTGGCGTTATTCGCGCTCTTCGTTGTGCCGGGAATAGTTTTGCGGCGCCGTTATGCGCTGACGAGGGATTGAGAATTTCATGGACGGCGTATTCAGAATAAATAACATCGACGAACTGGTGCATGGCCGGATGCGGCTGGGCATCATGGCGTTTCTGGCCGCGGCCGACGTGGCCGATTTCAACGCCATTCGCGATCATCTTCAAACCACGGATGGAAACCTCTCGGTTCATCTGCGCAAACTTGAAGATGGCGGTTATGTGAAACTCGAAAAGACGTTTGTTCAACGCCGCTCGCTTACGCGCGCGCGCCTCACCAGAAGCGGGCGCGCCGCCTTTGTCCGATACCTGGACGAGATGGCCGAATTGGTTTCAATCGGCCGTTAGCCGCCATCAAACTATTAAAGGTTGCGTTGCTCGCCGGGGTTGTGTAATTGTGCGTGTCACAACCGGACGATTTCGCCAGGGCGAAACCGAAAGATGCGCGACGGCATTCCACTGACCTGGGCGGAGCGGACGATATGGCTCGCGGGCGTCATGAGCGCCAACCCGGCCGCTTACAATGCTGCATGCATCATAAGCATTGAGGGCGAGATATCCTCAGCCAAGTTGGCCGCGTCGATCCGGCAGGTTTTGCACAACGGCGGGCTGCTGTCGGCAAAGGTTGCCATCGAGAACGGCGTCTTGCTGTGGCGCTCGGCCAATCCTGGTGGCGTGCCGGAGCAAGAGGTTGTTGAGGCCTCCAGCTTTTTTGAAGGCATGTCCCGGCTGGGCGATATCTTTCTGAACGCCCCGATCAAGGCTGACGCCGCCCCGCTCATTTCCGTTCACACGGTCAAAATCAGTCCGACGCAACACCTGGTCATGTTCCGGCACCATCACGTGCTGCTGGATTTCCACGCCACGGCGACGCTCGTCAAAAATGTTGCGGCCGCTTACGGCGGCGCAACCTTCGCGCCATGCACGACCGGCAGGGAGAACATCTTCTCCGCCGAGAAGGCCTACCTTGACTCTGCCGCTTGCGGCGAAGACCGGCTTTATTGGTCCAATCGCATGCAGGGGCTGGCGGCTGATGCGTTATGGAATCCGTTTCGGCCTGCGGCGGCGGGCGGCCGTGTCGATCTGGCTGTGCCGGCCGCGCACTTTGCCGGCTTTGCCGAGGCCGCGCGGGCGATGGGCTCAACGCCGTTCCAGACCTTGCTGCTCATCGTCTACGCCCATATCGCAAGAGAGCAGGAGGGGGATATCGTATTCGGAATTCCCTTTGCCAATCGCACGCCCGAAACCGCCGAGGCCTTGGCCTCCGTGTCCCGTATATTGCCGTTCCGGTTGAGCTTTCCGCCATCGGCGCGCCTTGAGGAGGCGATCGCCAGCGTGCGGGGCGCCTTCAAGCGCGACATCCAACGGGCGCGCTTTCCAATCTGGGAAAATGCCGAGCAGATATTTCCAGGCGCGCCGCGCGGGGCGTTGCCAAGAGTAGCACTGAATTTCATGCGCACCACGGCTCTGCCATTCGGTTCGGCGACAGCAACAGTGTCGAAAGTGCTCTACGGCGAGCGCAACGCCGAGACCTACATCCGGTGCATCGAAGAAAGGGACGGCAGCCTGTCGCTATCGCTCGATGCCGCCGGCGACAGGCAAGGCGCCCAACATCTTGGTGCGGCGATGGCCGCAGCCATACACGCGATCTCCGCCAACCCTCAACCTGCCCGCGAGTTGAGAGCTTTGGCTTGATCTCAGCGGGCGCACCCCACGCTATCGGCGCGACGCGCTCGCGAACAATCGTTTGTGACGCGCCGCAACATAAGTTTGTTGCCCGGCGAACATCCAAAAGTCGCCGCGGCGTCCGCCATGGCAAAAATCGCACACAGGAACGCCAATCCCCAAAGCCATGAAAGTGTAAGCGATTTCAATGCGCGCTGACGTTGCCTGAATTGTTGACAACGCTATTGGCAAGTGATCTGGTCCGCCCAAATCATGCGATAAAGCATTGTGGGAGGGGCGGATGAACAAATCTTTTAACGTACGACTCATGTCTGGCGCGGCCATCGCGTTGTTCGCGGCGCCGGGTTCGCAAGCGTTGGCGCAATCGGGTTCCAGCGACGCGGACGTCGTGGTCACCGGCACGCGGATCGTGCGCAACGGCTATTCCGCGCCGACGCCGGTCACCGTGGTCGCCACGGAGGAACTCGCCAAGGTCGCGCCCAATTCCATTCCGGAGGGCCTCAACCAGCTCCCGCAATTCAGCGGATCGAACGGCAACTCCCAAAGGCGCGACGCCGGCACTGCCACCAAGCCAGCCACTGGCAATTACCTGAGCTTGCGTAATCTCGGCGCGATCCGCACACTGGTGCTGCTCGACGGCCAGCGCCTGCCGCCCACCACGTTTGACGGCACGACGGACGCAAACATCATCCCCTCATCGCTGGTTCAGCGCATCGACGTGGTGACCGGCGGCGCTTCGGCGGCCTATGGGTCGGACGCTGTCAGCGGCGTGATCAACTTCGTGCTCGACAACAAATTCAACGGCCTCAAGGGCGCGGTCCAGGGCGGCATCTCCCGTTACGACGACGGCAAGTCGTTTAAAATCAGCCTCGCCGGCGGCCGGGATGTCGCCGACGGCCGCGGCCACCTTCTGTTCGCGTATGATCGGTACAGGATTGAGGGCGTCGCGAGCCCGCTGGATCGGCCCGGCGGCAGTGATTACTGGGTCCGCGTCGGCGCCACGCCGCTCTCATCGGCTGCTGCCGGGACCGCGGCCAACCCGTACGTCCAGATGAAGCAGGGCCGGTTCAACAACGCCACCGGCGGCACACTCTTCCAGGGCTTTCCCACGACGGTGCTGCTCGGGCAGAGCGCCAACGCCGGCAACCCCTATCGCGGCTATACATTCTTGCCCGGCGGCGTGATCAAGAAGTTTGATCCCGGGCAGCCCACTGGCACACAGAACATCTCGATCGGCGGCGACGGCACCATTACCGTTGGCACAACGCTGACCGGCACACAGGACACCAATAATTATTTCGGCCGCTTCGATTTCGACGTGACAGAAAATGTCCAGGCCTTCGCGCAGCTTAGCTATTCCGACAATTTCAATTCCTATGTGTCCATCGGTTCGGGCACACAGCAAGGCGACTTCAAGATCGCCGCGGAAAATGCCTTCCTGCCGGCGCAGGTGAGCGCCGACCTCATCGCGTGCGGTGCGGCCTGCGCTTTCACCCAGGCTGGCCGCGTTGAGCTGGACCAGCCATACAAGAAAGCGCTGTTCGACAGTTATGCTACGGTCTTCGTTAGCGGCCTAAAGGGAACGATCGGCGCCTATAATTGGCGCGCCGGCTATACCCATGGCGATACGCTGCTGAAAACGCAGCATTACGGCAATTTCGACAATCAACACTGGTTTTACGCGCTCGATGCGGTCCGGGACACGGCAGCCTACCGCACCAGCCTCGGCGCCGCGCTCGCGCCGGGCCTGGCGGCGCCGCAAGGCAATATCGTCTGCCGCGCCACGCTCACCAATCCTACGCAAGCGGCCGGTTGCGTGCCGATCAACATCTTCGGCACCGGCTCGCCAAGCCAGGCGGCGTGGAATTATGTCAGCCAGGTATCGACCTGGCAGGTCAGCCAGCAGATGGATATTGTCAACGGCAGCATATCTGGCGACATATTCACCTTGCCGGCCGGTCCGGTCTCGTTCGCGGTGGGCGGGGAATATCGCAAGCAGAAACTGGTTCAGACCAGCAATAACGACCCCACGTTCAACGTCGTCGATCCCACCTTCTCACCGGGCTTGCGGACGAACGTGAATACATTCGCGTTGAAGTACAATTCCACGAACGTCGGCAAAGCCAGTGGCAAGCAGGACATCAAGGAGGCCTTCACCGAATTTGCGGTGCCGATCCTGAAGGATTCGCCAATCGGCGATTTCGATCTCAACGCCGCCGGCCGTTACACCGATTACGAAACCAGCGGCATCGCCCGCACCTGGAAAGTGGGCCTCAGCTATTCGCCGTTCAAGCAACTGCGTTTCCGCGCCACGAAATCGAGCGACATTCGTGCGCCCAACCTCTACGAATTGTTCGCCGGCAGATCGGCGTCGCGCGGCAATGTCGCCGATCCGCACATCACTGGCGGCCTGACTCAAAACGCGATCACCTATACGCAGGGCAATCCGGACCTTAAGCCGGAGGAAGGCGACACCAAGACCATCGGCGTCGTCTGGCGGCCCGATTTCGTCCCTGGCCTGAGCATGTCGGTCGACTATTATAATATCGACATCGCCCACGCGATCGGAACGGCATCCGCCGCCAACATTCTGACGGATTGCGAAAACTCTGGCGGCACTGGGATAGCGTGCAGCTTCATCCAGCGCCCGCTGCCGTTTGCGGATCACACGGCTGCAAACTTCGTGCTCTCGGTCGCGTCGGTGCCGTTCAACCAGGCGGCGCAGAAGGAGGAAGGCTTCGACTATGAGGTCAATTACCGGGTTCCGTTTGTCGATAAAGGCATGCTCGGCCCGGCCACGCTCGATCTGCACCTGATCGGCTCGTTCCTCGGCAATTATCAGGTACAGGCGCGGGCGGGCGAGCGGATCATCCAGTCGAACAACACCGTCGGCAATGGCGGCATCCTCGTCGGCGGTGTGAACAGCCAGAACAACATCCAGAACCGCATCAACCTGCAGGCCAATTATACCGATGGGCCGCTGAGCCTGAACGCTCAGGTGCGCTACCTCGGCGCCGCCAAGTACACGCAGGACCCGACTGTATTCTACGTGGATAATACTGTGCCGGCGATCGCCTACGTCGATGCAACGATCAGCTATGAGAAAGAGATCAGCGGCAGGACGTTTGAGGCGTTCCTGACCGTCAACAACATTTTCGAACCGTCGCCGCCGGTCTTCGGCGTCGGCCAACCCGGCCAAGGCGCCCCGACCAACGTCGCTATCTATGACGTGATGGGGCGCTACTACACGACCGGATTGCGCTTCAAGTTCTGATCGCAACAAGTCCCGGCAGGCCCGCCTGCCGGAACGGCGGACCAAATCACTACGCGGCCGGCATGCCGGCCGCGTAGTTTTGTTTGCGGGGGCCGAGGCCGTGAGGCTCAGAAATGCGTGGTGGGCCCGGCAGGACTCGAACCTGCAACCAGACCGTTATGAGCGGCCGGCTCTAACCATTGAGCTACAGGCCCGACCTGTCGCCGCACCCTCTTAGGTCGCTATTCCTAACAAGCGAAGGCGGAAATCTCGGTTTAGATAACTATTTCGCCGCCGCGTTCCGGCCATGAAGCCCGCGCAGGGGTAGGCGCGCTTGCTTGGAATTTGTAAAAATGCGCCCGAAAAGCGCCGGGGATTGTTTCTGGGCTGGCGCTTGCGACAAATTCTGTCGGCTCTGGAGGTAAGGCATGAAGGTAGCTTTGGCGGCGTTCGCGCTCGGCATGGTCATGGCGGCGGGGGCCGCGTTCGCCGCAACGCCGGCCGCTGCTTCCGGCGGCGCCGAGGAGGCGCAAGCGCTTCTGCAGGCCTCATGCACCGGCTGCCACGAATTGAGCGTGGTGACGGAGGCGAGGCACTCCGAAGCCGATTGGGACGCCACGCTGACCAGAATGGTGGGCAACGGCGCCGTGCTCACGCCTGAAGATATCGCCAAGCTGAAGGCCTATCTGGCGGCCAATTACAGCGATGCGCCGCCCAAATAGGGGGCGGCGACACCCCCTTGTGTTGCGCCCGGCGGTTGTGTTGTCGGTTCGTCCGGCGCCAGCCCGGAGAGCAATTTTAGGGCGACGCCGGCGGCGAGGAGGCAAGGCGCCGGTTGGCCGGGAGCGTGGGGGAGACGAGCCTTCCAGCCCGTGCTAGTTCGTCCGCCATACCAAAAGATATGTAAAATCAAAAGCGTGCTTAGCAAATCGTTTAGCAAGTTCGGTTACATCTAGGGCATGCGACCGACCGATATCATCGTCGTCGTCCGCAAGCTGCAGGACGTTGCTCTGGTCGCCGAGGCCGGGAGCGCTGCCGGCTGGCGCAAGACGATCGTTAACGTGCTGGGCGAGCCGGGCTCGCCGACGCCATCTCAACTCAGGCGTGTGCGCCGGTCGCCGGACGCGCGCAAGCGCCGCCTGCCTGTCGTGGTCTGGGTCGCAACGGCGGAGGAAGAGAACCAATGGCGCGACGCGGGCGCCTACGCGGTGCGCGGGGCCTTCAATAAAACCAGCGCAATCAAGGTGTTCCAGGCAATCGCGCGCGACAATGACTGGGTCGAATCGAGCGTCTATGTCGGGCCCGAGCGCCGCCGCCGCAATCCTTGGCTCGGCAAACCGGTGCGGCGCCTGGCCGATTCAAAGGTTCTGGAGAAGCAGGACCGCGGCGCCGTTGATCCGTCGCCCTTCGCCACCCAAATCCGCCAAATCCGCCTCAGCGCCTTCGGTATCGAGCGCGCCGATCGGGAGCGGCGGGCCCAATTCCTGGCCGATGTACAGCGGGCGGCAAGGGCCGCCGACCGGGCGCGTTTGCCTCACGCCGCCGGTACTCTGGATTCCCTCGCGCGCTATCTTTCGGCCATTGGCGCGCTCGGCAAGCTCGACGAAGTGCTGATCGAGCGGCATCTGACAATTGCCGACGGCCCGCCGGTCGATGCGGTCGGCCAGGTGGACCGGGTGGTGGCCGCGGTCAGCAACGCGATCGGCCTGCACAGCGCGGCTTGAGCGCCGGCATTATCCACAGGATTGGGAAGTGACCTGCGTCACTGGTCTTGAGCCAGTGAAGCCGTCCACCCTGTTAACCCCAAATGTTGCGGGAACTTAACTGACGCGCAAATCAGAGAATCAAGTAATGTTGTTTCAAGGCAAGTCTAACCGGAGGCGCGTAATGGCGGCGCAAGCCAAGTTCCCTAATCTCAAGCCGGCCGATATCTTGAATGAAGGTCCGGCCTCCGCGCCGAACATTCTGCGTCCTGAATTCGATGCTCATCGCCGCCGTCTCAGCGTCTCGGAAAAGTTGGCCGAGGGCAGAGGCTTCTGGCGCGGTGTGTTCGTCGGCGTTTCCTTCGGCGCCGCAGCCGGGTTTTCCGGCTCGATCGCCATGATGAATGTCTGGGTGCCGCAGATCATGAACGTCGCCACCCAGGCATGGGTGGCCTCTTCGGCGATCGCCGGCAGCACGAACATTCCGGGTGCGCAGCTTTCGGTTCACGCGCCCAATGGTCAGAGCCTGATTCAGCCGTCGATCACCACCGGCGGGCCCGCCACGCCCTGACCGCCAAACTCTTCCTTGAATAACAGGCCCCCGCGCAGGAATATGCGCGGGGGCTTTCGTTTGGGAGGAGCGGTAATGCGGATTCAGACTTTTCTGGCCGGCGCGGCGTTTGCGGCGGCGACAGGGCTCAGCGCCGCGGCGCCGGCGCATGCGGAACTCAACATTTCCAAATGCCAGACCCGCGCGCTGATCGGCGGCGGCCTCGGCGCGGTTGTCGGCAGCGCTATCGCGGGCAAGGGCAATAAGACGGAAGGCGCGGTGATCGGCGGCGCGCTCGGGGCCGGCGCCGGCTTCGGCATCTGCAAATGGATGGACAAGCGCTCCCAGGCGAAGGTGGAGACCGGCTATCAGCAGGCCGCCGCCAACAACAAATCCTACTCCTCGAAATGGACCGCCGAAGACGGCACGGCGCGCACGCTAAACGTCGCCAAGCCGACGAAAGTCGCCGGCACGAATTGCAAGAATATCAGCGCGACGATGAACGTGCCCGGCCAGGGCGCGCAGCAAATGCCGGCCGAAAAATATTGCCAGGGCGCCGACGGCGTCTGGCGCCCGGCGTAAGAACCGCGCAGGCAGCGAAGGCCGGCGTGAAAGCGCCGGCTTTTCTGCTGGCTATTGCATCTCGCCCATCAACTCGTCGCTGCGCGCTTTCAGCCGCTCGGCCATTTCGTTGAGGTCGAGGTCTTCGTTCTTCCGCGCCTGCGCGAACAGGCCACCGGCTTCTTCTTCCTCTTCGACGTGGTGGGTGATCTCTTCGGAGAGCACTTTAACTTTCGCATCGTAGAATTCATCGCCCGGATGCATCGTCTCGATCTCGGCGATCAGCTTTTTCGCCGCGTCGTGCTCGACGATCCCTTCGTCCAGCTTGTCGTCATCGACGCCGGCGGCGCGCGCTTCCGGGTAGAAGATTTCTTCCTCGATTTGCATATGCACATTGAGCGCCATGCAGATTTTGTCGGCGAGTTCCTTCTTACGGCTTTCCGACGAAGCCTTTTCAAACTGCTCGAAGACGGTTTCGGCCTCGCGATGGTCCGCCATCAGCAGATCGACCGCGTCCATAGGGCCGGTCGGCGTGGCGCCGGGCTTTGGCGCGGCGGTCTTGCGGCGTGCGGGCGGGGTATCGCTGGCGGGCGTGCGGGTGGGCATGAAATTCTCCTTGGGCTTGCTCCTAAACACGCCAGGGCCGCGCCGGGTTCCCTTGATTTGCCTCCGCCCGCGCCCATCGCTACATGAGCCGCTCTTCGATGAGCAGGCGGACCAAACGCAGTGGCGCAGCAGTACATTTTTTCGATGCAGGGTCTTTCAAAGACCTATCCGGGCGGCAAGAAGGTGTTCGAGAACATCTGGCTGAGCTTCTACCCGGACGCCAAGATCGGCGTCGTCGGCGTCAACGGCTCGGGCAAATCCACGCTGATGAAAATCATGGCCGGGATGGATCCCGATTTCACCGGCGAGGCCAAGCCCGCCGCCGGCACGAAAATGGGCTATCTTTCCCAGGAGCCGCACATCGATCCGGCGCTCGACGTCTGGGGCAATGTGGTTTCCGAATGCGTCGAAAAACAGCTTCTCGATCAGTTCAACGAAATCTCGAACAAGCTCGGCGAGGATTATTCCGATGAACTGATGGAGCAGATGACCGCGCTCCAGGAAAAGATCGACGCCGCCGACGCATGGGACATCGACAGCAAGATCGAAATGGCGATGGAGGCGCTGCGCTGCCCGGCCAACGATGCGGAAGTGAGCAAGCTTTCCGGCGGCGAAAAGCGCCGCGTCGCGCTCTGCCGGCTCTTGCTTTCCAAGCCCGACATGCTGCTGCTCGACGAGCCGACCAACCACCTGGACGCCGAATCCGTCGCCTGGCTGCAGCACCACCTCACGGAATTTCCCGGCTGCGTCATCCTGGTCACGCACGATCGCTACTTCCTCGATCAGGTGACGAAATGGACGCTCGAACTCGATCGCGGCAAGGGCGTGCCGTATGAGGGCAATTACTCGTCCTGGCTTGAACAGAAAGCCAAGCGCATGGAGGTCGAGCAATCCGAACAGGCCGCGCGCAAGAAGGCGATGAACCGCGAGCTCGAATGGGTCCGCGCCAGCCCGAAGGCGCGGCAGGCGAAAAGCAAGGCGCGGATCACCGCCTATGAGGAAATGGCCAACAAGGCCGACCGCGAAACGCAGACCTTCGCGACGATCCAGATTCCGCCCGGCCCGCGCCTCGGCCAGAACGTCATCGCCGCGGAAAAACTGGAAAAGGCCTATGGCGATAAATTGCTGTTCAAGGACCTCGATTTCAAACTGCCGCCGGGCGGCATCGTTGGCGTGATCGGCCCGAACGGCGCGGGCAAATCCACCTTGTTCAAGATGATGACCGGCGAGGAAAAGCCGGACGCGGGCGCAATAAAGATTGGCGATTCGGTGAAACTCGGCTTCGTCGATCAGTCGCGCGACGCGCTCGACGATAAAAAAACCGTCTGGCAGGAAATCTCTGGCGGGCTCGACATCATGAATGTCGGCGGGCGCGAAATTCCCAGTAGAGCTTATGTTTCGAGCTTCAATTTCAAGGGCGCCGACCAGCAGAAGAAGGTCGGCCAGCTCTCGGGCGGGGAGCGCAACCGCGTCCACCTCGCCAAAACCCTGAAGAGCGGCGCCAACGTCATGCTGCTCGACGAACCGACCAACGATCTCGACGTCGAAACCTTGCAGAATCTGGAATCCGCGCTCGAAGATTATCCCGGCTGCGCCGTGGTCATCAGCCACGACCGCTGGTTTTTGAACCGCCTCGCCACGCACATTTTGGCGTTTGAAGGCGACAGCCATGTCGAATGGTTCGAGGGCGATTTCGACGCCTATGAGGAAGACAAAAAACGCAGGCTGGGGGCGGACAGCCTGATCCCGAAGCGGATCAAGTTCCAGAAGTTCGCGCGCTAGCGTTCACGGGCGGAAGCTCCGTGGGCGGACGATCAGGGTTTTCGCGCGGCTTATGATGTGTTGAACGCAAGGTCTATTTCTCTCTGCGCGTCGTCCAGCGCGCTTTGTGCGCACGTTGCGTGCGGGCGGTAGGGGCGGAATGCAGATTCCACCGCGGCGCGCTGCGTGGCGAGCAGGCGGCGCAGGCGCGTAAGCGCCGGCTGCGGATTTTCCAGCAGGCGGCGCAAAGCTTCGAGCCGGCGCGCCAGCGGCAGCGCGTTGAAATTGATCGCGCCGCCGCGCTGGTCGGCCCCAAGTCCGGCATTGGG
This sequence comes from Caulobacterales bacterium, assembly GCA_035549875.1. Classification (GTDB taxonomy): domain Bacteria; phylum Pseudomonadota; class Alphaproteobacteria; order Caulobacterales; family Aquidulcibacteraceae; genus JAKFWI01. The sequence goes on along the minus strand of DASZPV010000082.1, from coordinate 987 downwards.
CTCGGCGTTGCGCCTGGCGCGCAAAACCCCATGCGGCATCACGCAAAAGCGCACGCGCCATTTTTCGGAATCCGGATGAATGTCTTCAATCGGACGATCCGCGAACGCAATGACCACGCGCCCCGGCGGCGCTTTCGTCGGCGCATCATTCGGCGTCGGCAGGCTCAGCGCTTTCAGCAGCAGCAACCGCCGCGCCAGCGCCTCGACCGGGCCGAGCCATGCCAGAATATCTCGCCGGTTCTGCCGCACGAGAATCAATTGCATCGCGATGTCGAACGGCGCGCCAAACAGCGACACGATGGCGGCGTAAAGATCGCCCATCGCCTGCCACGCATCGGAAAGAGAAAACGGCTCGCGGTTCATGGGGAGCAGTTTAAGGGCGGGCCGAGGGGAGGCGAATAAGTATTTTTTATCCGCGTTCTTACCCTCTCCCCTTGTGGTCCGTCATTCTGGGGCGGCCATAGGCCGAGCCTCCGTCATTCCGGGGCCGCCGTAGGCGGAACCCGGAATCCCGCCGCGGCCCGCAGGGCCGCTCTTGCACCGGCGGTGCAGGAAAGGCGGCTGACGCCGCCGCCGGGATTCCGGGTTCTCGCTTCGCGAGCCCCGGAATGACGCAACCAAACGTACGTGCTAATTGTCAGCCATGGCGCGCTACGACTGCATTGCCGCGTACATCATGGCGAGCGGCCCCAACGGCACACTCTATGTTGGCGTTACCAGCGACCTGCCCATGCGCGTCTATCACCATCGCACCGGCGCCGCCGAGGGCTTCACCAAGCGCTACAAATGCAAACTGCTCGTTTGGTGGGAGCAATTTGCCGACATGCGCAGCGCCATCGCCCGCGAGAAAGAAATCAAGACCTGGCGGCGCATCTGGAAGATCGAACTGATCGAAACCAAAAACCACCTCTGGCGCGATCTCTACCCCGACCTCATCCCCGGCGCCGTCATTCCGGGCGGCCATAGTCCGACCCCGGAATCCCGCCG
>DASZPV010000081.1:0-4095 GCA_035549875.1 Caulobacterales bacterium | reverse complement strand
CAAAATCTCGTCATGCCTTCCCTCGCCGCCATCCGCCGCCTGGCCGCTCGTCTAGCATGCAACGCTCGGGCTGCAGTTCACTTGCGCGTCAGCGAGGCTCTCGCGTGCATACAGGAAAACCATTCAGCACAGCCATATCCGCACCGCGGGCCGCGGCCGATTCGCCTCGCATCGTGAGAGGCCAGTGGGCCGCGCAAGTGCAAAGGCCTTCCCCATGCACACGTAACAAGCGCGGCGCGCGTTGCTGCGGTGTGATCCATTTTGTCCTGGCTTTCCGATCCCTGAAGGGCTGGGCGTAAGGAGTGCTTAACGAGTTACCCTGACGCGATCACCGTCGTCGGTGATGAAAGCGCCTTCGGCCAGATCATCTCCGTGCTCGGCGATTAGAACTGATGCGCGCGCTACGAGAACCGACGCTGCGCTTCGCGCATTCTCAACACCCCGACGCGCTGGACCTGATCGCGAAAGATCAGCGTGCCGAAATCAACATCGATGGTGACGATGGCGCGGTCGCCGGGGTCGCCGCCGCGTTCGGCGACGGAGACAACATCATGCCCCTGCTCGCGCAGGCGACGCGTCACCGCGCCGGCAACGCAGCTATCAATCAGTAGTTTCATGCGCGGCGCCCGCCTGCGCGCCGGACATGCGCGTCATGCCCGCGAGGCGGCCGGCGTATAGCAGCGCGGCCTTGATGTCGTCGGCCTCCAGAAACGGAAACTCGGCCAGCATTTCTGCCTCGGTCATGCCGGAGGCGAGATAGTCGAGCAGATGCTCCACCGCAAAGCGATACCCCCGGATGATCGGCTTGCCGCCGAAAATGCCGGGGTCGGACGTGATGCGGGAGAGGAGCGGGTTGGACATCAGACGCAATGTAGCAGGTTTCGGACGCAGTGGTTAGCCTTGCCATAACTGCCATTCAAGCCAGCAGCTTGGATTGCCGCAATCGCTCATGCTCCACACGGTGACACGTCGGGCAAAGGAGTGCGAAATCGGCTACAGTTGTGAAGCGCCTCCCTTCCTCCAACGGCTTCAGATGATGAACATCAAGCAGCGACCGAGGGCGTCGAGGTGTAATGTCGAGGATATTCATGGGGTCAAAAGAGCAACGCTCGCATCTGAGCGCACCCTTACGACTCCGTTCTGAAATAAATTGTTCTGCAAGCCACGCAGCGCGTCTTAACACCTTCGCTCGACGTTCGTCGCTTTCGCCCTCCATCGCTCCTAAAGCAAAATCGCGCTCAAGCAGATTTAGCGTCCGGGCAGAAACATCACTGCGCTCCGCTTTTATGAAATCATCTTCGATGGCGATCCAGGCATTGTCTTGCTCGCACCGATTTATCTCTAGGTCATTTATCGCCAGCCGATCCTCATCGCTCAAAACTCTAAGCGTCGCAGTAGAGCGCTGAAAAATTTCCCTATATCTATTTTCGCCGAACACATCACGCGCCCTTGGCGCATCAATCACCTCGAACTTTTCTATAATTGGGAATGCGACTGACCATCGGTTTCTCGATCGTTCCTTCGACCACATATCTTGAACGGATCTGAAATCAGCTTCGCCAATGATATCGATGAGAGGACGAGCTGTCGTTCTTAATCTATGCACGGCGACTAAACGACCGGCCTTGCCCTTATGCACCTCCTTCTGCTTCAGAAACTCTGGTGAATTCTCATGCCCTGGATTGGGATCGACGATCTGTTCTGTAATATACTCAAGAAGATAGCCGTCAGCTAACTTACGGTTTACGGTCGACTGACATTGCGCCGTCGCACCCGGCCCCACCCCAGTTGGCGTGAACCCAATCCAAGTATCGCCGGGCAGCCAATCTGACTTGGCGGTAGTCACCGGCCGCGCAAGATCGCCGATCCGCATCAAACCACCTCAATCCCCATCCATCTTCAACGCCGCGATGAACGCTTCCTGCGGGATGTCCACTTTCCCGAATTGGCGCATCCGCTTCTTCCCCTCTTTCTGTTTGTCGAGCAGCTTGCGTTTGCGGCTGGCGTCGCCGCCGTAGCACTTCGCCGTCACGTCCTTGCGCAAAGCGGAGATGGTTTCGCGCGCGATGACGCGGCCGCCGATGGCGGCCTGGATCGGGATTTTGAACAGGTGTTGCGGGATCAGCTCTTTCAGCTTTTCGCACATCGCGCGGCCGCGGCTTTCGGCGCGGTCCTTGTGGACGAGCATGGAGAGCGCATCGACCGGCTCTTCATTGACCAGCACTTGCAGCTTCACCAGATCGCCGGCGCGGTAATCGATGATCTGGTAATCGAAACTGGCGTAGCCGCGCGAGACGGACTTCAGCCGGTCGTAAAAATCGAACACCACTTCGTTGAGCGGCAGTTCGTAAACCAGCATGGCGCGGTTGCCGACATAGGATAATTCGCGCTGCACGCCGCGGCGCTCCTGACAGAGCTTCAGGATCGCGCCGAGATATTCGTCCGGCGTCAGGATCGTCGCCTTGATCCACGGCTCCTCGATCTCCTTGATGAATGTGGGATCGGGCATGTCGGCGGGGTTGTGCAGTTCGAGCACGCGGCCATCGTTGTGGTGGATTTTGTAGATGACGCTGGGCGCCGTGGCGATGAGATCGAGGTTGAACTCGCGGGAGAGGCGCTCCTGGATGATTTCCAGATGCAGCAAACCCAGAAAGCCGCAGCGAAAGCCGAAGCCGAGCGCGGCGCTGGTTTCCATCTCATAGGAAAAGCTCGCATCGTTGAGGCGCAGCCGCCCGATCGCGGCGCGCAAATCCTCGAACTGCGCCGCATCCACCGGAAACAGGCCGCAGAACACCACAGGCTGGGCCGGCTTGAAGCCGGGCAGCGCCTGTGCGACGGGGCGGCGCTCGTCGGTGATCGTATCGCCGACGCGCGCATCGGCGACCTGCTTGATCTGCGCGGTGAGATAGCCGATCTCGCCGGGGCCGAGTTCTTCCATCACTTCGCGCTTGGGGCGGAACACGCCGAGCTGATCGACGCCATAGGCGGTGTCCGCTTGCATCATCTTGATGCGCTGGCCGCGCTTGATCACGCCATCGATCACGCGAAATAAAACCACGACGCCGAGATAGGCGTCGTACCACGCATCCATCAGCAGCGCTTTCAGCGGCGCATTCGGATCGCCGCTCTTCGGCGGCGGCAGGCGCGTGACGATGGCTTCCAGCACATCCTCGATGCCAAGGCCGGTCTTGGCGGAAATCATGATCGCGTCCGACGCATCGAGCCCGATCACGTCCTCGATCTGCTGTTTCACGCGCTCAGGCTCGGCCGCCGGCAGATCGACCTTGTTCAGCACCGGCACGATTTCGAGATTGTTGTCGAGCGCCTGATAGACGTTGGCCAGCGTCTGCGCCTCGACGCCCTGCGACGCATCCACCACCAGCAGCGCGCCTTCGCACGCCGCCAGGCTGCGGGAGACCTCGTAGGCAAAGTCCACATGGCCGGGCGTGTCGATCAGGTTGAGGACGTAGTCCTCCCCGTCCTTGGCCTTGTAATCGAGCCGCACGGTCTGGGCCTTGATGGTGATGCCGCGCTCGCGCTCGATATCCATGGAATCGAGCACCTGATTGGTCATCTCGCGCGCGGTGAGCCCGCCCGTGGTCTGGATCAGGCGATCGGACAGGGTGGATTTGCCGTGGTCGATATGGGCCACGATGGAGAAATTGCGGATACGGGAAAGCGGAATCATGGGGGCCGCGTCTAGCAGGACGGGGCCCCGCGCGCGAGGGCGCCAAAGGCGGCGCCGGGGCGAAATCCCCCCTGTGCATTGCCCGCGCCAAGGGTAAAACAGTCCCAATATTTCCGGGGAGGAACAAATGAGCGGGTTGAAAGCGGCGCTGGCGTTGGCGTTCGTGGGATTTGGCGCGCCGGCGCATGCAGCGCCGGTCACCGTCGTGACCATCGAGGACACCGGCGTCTATCCCGAGAGCATCACGGCGACCAAGGCCGGCGACCTGATCATCGGCAGCAACAACAAGGGCGCGATCTACCGCGCCAAGGCCGGTTCGGCGAAAGCCGCGATCTGGCTCGATCCGGCCAAGACCGGCATGCGCACCGTGCTCGGCGTCTATGCGGACGATGCGTCCAACACGCTCT
>DASZPV010000080.1:0-18955 GCA_035549875.1 Caulobacterales bacterium | reverse complement strand
CGGAGGACGTTCCAACCAAGCTGCGCCAATGCCTGATCGCGTTCAGCATCCTCGATAGCGCTCAGCCGATGAATAGCACCATCAAGCTCGATAGCGAGACGCGCCTTAAGAACCGCAAAATCCGCTATGTATCGGCCAATCGGATGTTGTCGCCGCACGTGAACGCCTTCGGCGCGCATGAGTCTTAGCCCTCGCCAAGCCGCCAGTTCACTGCTTGTCGGCGCAGATCGAAACGTGCGTGCGCGTTTATTGACCACAAGGACATAGCGAAACGAAATCGTCCTAACGTCAATGCCAAAGAGCGAGCGTCGGGCTTCTCCCCACCCCGTCCGCTTCGCGGCCGACCCTCCCCTCGCGGGGAGGGTGTCGCTGCTTCTTTCGCCGCGCGAGAAGGGTTACACTTTGGTGATGACCGACACCCAGACCATCACCCTCTCCGACGTCATCACCGCCTTGCGCCTCGGCGTTTCGGAGGGCGAGCGCGGGCGCGAGCAATCGGTGCTGGTGAGCGTTGCGGTGAGCCTGGCCGATCCGCCCTCCTTCGCCGGCGCGCCAGCGCTTTCCGATACGGTCGATTACGACGACATCATCCGCTACATCCGCGAAGCGCTGCCGAAGGAAGGCGAGATCAAGCTGATCGAAACCGTCGCCGACCGCATCGCCGAGCATTGCCTGGCGCTTTCCCCGCGCATCGTGGCGGCGGACGTGACGGTGAAGAAGCCGTCCGTGCTGGTTTCGCCGGGCATGGTGCAGGTATCCATGCGGCGCACCGCCGATCCGGCCAAGCGGCGCCAAGCGCTGCATGTGGCGGGCGAGTAGCGCGCCCCCATGGCCGATCAGCCTTCCAGCGTGCGCGTCACGCTCAGCGATTTTGAGACGCATCTGCGCCTCGGCGTGCATGCGTGGGAGCGCCATGCCGAACGGCCGACGCGGCTCTTGGTCAGCGTCGAACTTGAGCTGCCGCTGGCGCATTATTACGGCCAGGCCGGCGGCTATCTGGATTACGATCCGATCCGCGCGTTCCTCGCGGCATGGGCCGATCGTCCGCACACGGACCTTATCGAAACCCTGGCCGAGGAACTGCTCGATTTCCTGTTCGCGAAAACGGTCGCGGATCGCGCACGGGTGAGCCTGCGCAAGCCGGACATCTTCCGCGACGCGGCCGCTGTCGGCGTTTCGTATGACGTGACACGCGCGGATTGGTTGGCGCTGCGTGGCTGACCGTCCGGGCTTCGTGCTGGTCACCGGCGGGGCAAAGCGCGTCGGCGCAGCGATCTGCCGGCGCCTCGCGGCGGACGGCTGGCCGGTGCTGATCCATTACAGAAGCTCGAACGATGAGGCCGCGGCCTTGCAGGCGGAAATCGTCAGCGGCGGCGGGACCGCGGAGATCGCCGCGTTCGATCTTGCCGATGCCGATCTGCCTTCGGTTATCGCGCAGCGCGTTCACTTCGGCGCCCTGCCCTGGGCGGGGCTGGTGAACAGCGCTTCGCTGTTCGACTACGACGATGTGGCGGGGTTCAGCGCCGCGCAGCTCGATCGGCACATGCACGTCAATCTCGCCGCGCCGGTGATGCTAATGCGCGCGCTCTATGCACGCACGCAGGAAGGCGCGCGCGCGTTCGCCGTGAACCTGCTGGACCAGAAAGTGTTCAATCCGAACCCGGATTTTCTCTCCTATACGTTTTCGAAGATCGCGCTGGCCGGCGCGCTCGATCTGCTGGCGCAGAGTTTCGCGCCGCGCGTGCGGGTGAACGCGATCGCGCCCGGCCTGCTGCTGCCGAGCGGCGATCAGACCGTGGCGAATTTCCGCAAGGTGCATGGACAAACGCTGCTCGGCGAAGGCGCGCGGCCCGAGGATGTGGCCGATGCGGTTGCTTTCCTGGCGCAAGCCGAGCGCATTACCGGCGCGACGATCAGCGTCGACGGCGGCCAGCGCTTCATCGCCTCGCCGCGCGATGTGATGTTCAGCTAAACGCGCGCCGCCTGCTCTTCGCTGAGTTTGGCAAGGCGCATGGTTTCGCCGGTGAGGCGGATGGCTTCCTGCGACCATTTCGGAATTTCGCTGACCAGCAGCTCATCGAGAATTTCGCCGTTGTGGCGGATCGGATGGGCGGCGAGATTTTTCAGCGCGTAGCCGCCGGCCACCGCGGTGAGCACGCCGTGCACCGCCAGATCGCGCCGCGCCAGAACCGCGCCGACCTGCTCTACGTGCGCCGGCAATTCCTTGCCCTTGGGATGATAGAGGCTGAGCCGCTCGGCGATGATTTCGCTCTTCAGTTCGGCGGGAATGGAATGGATCACGTTGGAGAGAAACTTCACCCGCGAGCCGGGCGTGAAATAGCGCGATAGAAGCTGCGACTGGCGATATTCCAGCGTCGAGCACAGCACGACGAAGCGCCCGATCACCTCATGGGGCTCGTCATAACTGGTCGCGACGGTCTGCTCCGGCGTTTTCAAGCGCATGTCCTCCAGTGTGCATCGTAGGGCTTTGCGTATGGCATGGGCAAGCAACTTGCCCCTGTCGCCGCCGGCGCCGATGGGCTACGCTTTGAAACGGTGTGGGAGGCGTACATGCGCCGTATTTTATTTGCGACATTGGCTTTCGCGGCTTTTTGCGGTGAGGCGCACGCCGAACGCTGGCTGCGGATCGATCCGAACGATCCCTACGGCAAGGAAGGATCGTTCCACTGGTTCGACATCGACAGCGCCTTTGAGGATACGGCGACGGGCTGGGTCTATTCCTGGGGCGCATACAAGAAGGCCGCCGACATCCAGTCCGGCGGCGTGCGCGGGCGGTTCCTCTGGGCGTTCGACTGCGCCGGCAGGAAGGTTCATGCCGTCGGATACGAAGAAAACGGCGCCTGGAAGGAAACCGAAGGCTGGCGCGACAAGGGCGATGATCTGACCAAGCCCCATATGGGCGGCGTCACCAATCAATGGGGCGACAAGCTCTGCGCCCTTAAAGGCTCGCTCCCGACACGCCCTATCGGCCCCTGACTTTAGTTCTTGTTTTGTTCTTATTCCGGGACTATTGTCCTGCATATGGGAACATCGTCTCAGCCCAAGCCAGGCCTGCACGGGCGCGGCGCGCGCACCAACCGCGATGGCCGCTACGAGGCGCGCCAGCACGAGGCCTATGACGACGGCTGGGACTGGCGCGATCCCGAGCCGCCGCCGCTGGAGACGGTGATCAAGCACGAAGCGGCCAAGACGATCATCTCGCGCAACAAGAGCCCGGACATTTCGTTCGATCAATCGATCAATACCTATCGCGGCTGCGAGCATGGCTGCATTTATTGTTACGCGCGGCCGAACCACGCTTACGTCGGCCTCTCCCCCGGCCTCGATTTCGAGAGCCGGATTTTTGTGAAATCGGATGCCGCGGCGCTGCTGGAGAAGGAACTCTCCGCGCCCGGCTATCGCTGCCGCACCATCGTGCTCGGCGGCGTCACCGATATTTATCAGCCGGCAGAGCGCGGCTATGGCGTGACGCGCGCCGTGCTGCAGGTATTGCAGAAATTCCGCCATCCGGTCGGCATGATTACCAAATCGGCGCTGGTGGCGCGCGACATCGATATTCTTGCGGAAATGGCCGAGGCGCGGCTGGCGAAAGTGGCGATTTCGGTCACCACGCTGGATCGCAAGCTCGCACGTGTGATGGAGCCGCGCGCGGCGGCGCCGCACAAACGGCTGGAAACGATCCGGCTGCTGACAGGCGCCGGCGTGCCGGTGACGGTGATGACCGCGCCGATCATTCCGGCGCTGAACGAAAGCGAGTTGGAAAACATCCTCGCCGCGGCGCACGAGGCCGGCGCGCGCGAGGCGGGTTATGTTTTGCTGCGCCTGCCGCTGGAGATTTCCGATCTGTTTCAGGAATGGCTCGCGGAACATTTTCCCGATCGCGCAGCCCATGTGATGAGCGTGCTGCGCCAGATGCGCGGCGGCAAGGATTACGATTCTGCCTGGGGCGAACGCCACACCGGAACTGGCCCGTTCGCCGAAATGATCGCGCTGCGGTTTCACCGCGCGTGCGCAAGGTTGGGGCTGAACAATGCAAGGCTGGAGCTGGACGCGACGCAGTTTCGCAAACCGCCGAAGGCGGGCGATCAGATGAAGTTGTTCTGAATACCGTGCTTTGGTACAATTGGTCGAATGACCAGGAACACCTCCTTCAGCCTCGGCGATCACTTCACCGATTTCATCGAGGAGAAAGTCGCCGAGGGCCGCTACCAATCGGCCAGCGACGTCGTACACGCCGGCCTGCGCCTCCTGGAGGAGCAGGAAGCCAAGCTGGCCGCCCTGCGCGCCGCACTTATCGAAGGCGAGGAAAGCGGCCTCTCCACACCGTTCGATTTTGAAGCTTTCATTGCGCGCATGCACAAAGAGCACGCCGAAAAGACGTGACCGTAAAGACCAAAGCGCTCGTTATTCGTCCTCTGCGGCGTGTTTGGCGCAATGGTCGAGTATCCACTCGTCAGCCGGCGCGAGCCTGCCTTCGGCGGCGAGCTTCTGCGCCGTTTCATGCGCCTTGCGCCACCAGCCCTGCCCGGGAAACACACCGGCAAGCTTGGCGTAGCTTACGATCAGATCGCGCTGCGCTTCCGCGCTGCCGGGGTTCGCAGCAGCAAGACGGTCTCTTACCGCCAAAGAGGCTTCGAAGCGCTGCTTGGCGCCGGAAAGATCGCCGGTCTTCACAAGCACGTCGCCAAGTTCATCTTCCGCGACGCTTTCATCGCGGGCCGACTTGACGGCTCGGCGCGACCGCTCGGCCATTTCCTTTGCCTGCATCAGCTTACCGGCCTGCCGATAGAGCCGGGCGAGAAACACCAGAGTCCAGAAATCCTCCGGCTGGGCGGCATGGGCTTTTTCGTAGGCGGCGAGCGCGCGGGCCGTGTCCTTGCCGTAGGCGAGCGCGCCGAGACGGCGCCATTTTTCCGCCGCATCCTCCGCCGCGGCGCGCGCCTCCCGCTCCAGAGCCGCATAGGCGGCCTGATCGTCGCCCGCGAGGAAGTCCTTCTCCGCCTCGGCCGATTCAGGGCTCGCGTCGGCGATGAGGCCGGCGACCGCCGACTTTTGCGCTTGCGCGACGACGGCGTCCTCCCGCCCTGTCTGGATGATCGACAGAAGCGCCTGGTAGCGCTGCTCGTCGCGCGCGCTCATCTCGGCGAGTTGCTCCTTCAGCGCTTCGACCTGATCGACGTTCGCCGGCTTTGGCTTGTCCTTGACCAGGCCGAGGCCCGCCGCGCCCTTGTGCAGCGTGTCGGCGGTGTCGGCCGCGGTCTTGCGCGCGCTGCCGACGGTCCAGAGCACGATGAAAACAAGAACGAACGGCCCGGCGAACGCCACCGCCCAGTCCGGCGCGGCCGTCACGAAAGGCGCTAACGCGGCCAGCGCCTGCTGGCCGGCGACGGCGTGGCGCACCCATTCGGCCGTGGCCGCGATCCAATCCATGTCATTCCCCACGCAATCTCCATCCTAGCGTGCGAAAAGCGCGCAGCAAAGGCGCCCTCGCCATCCCCCGCCCCGCCGGATAAGGTGCCCCCAAACGGGAGACACCCATGCGGCTCGACGATCAGCGCGGAAGTTCGGACGTGGAAGACCGGCGCGGCATGGGCGGCGGCGGAGGCGGCGGCTTCGGCGGCGGGCTGCCGTTCAGCCTCGGCCATCTGAGCTTCGGCTCGATTGTGCTGATCGTGGTGTTTGCGCTGCTGTTCCAGATCAACCCGCTCGATCTGCTGGGCGGCGGCGGCGGGCAGGTCGCCACTACCGAGGCCGGCAAATCCGGCACGCCGAGCGATGCGGTCGGCCTGTTCGCGTCCCGCGTTCTGGGCTCGACGGAAGATGTGTGGAGCGCGCAATTCGCCGCCGGCAAAGTGCCCAACGCGCCAACGACCTACACGCATCCCACCCTGGTGCTGTTCGACGGCGCGGTGAATTCCGGCTGCGGCGGCGCCAGCGCCTCGATGGGGCCGTTCTACTGCCCGCTCGACCAGAAGCTCTATCTCGACACGTCGTTCTTCAATGAACTCAGCAGCAAGTTCGGCGCGCCGGGCGATTTCGCGCAGGCTTATGTGATCGCGCACGAAATCGGCCATCACATCCAGAAACTCACCGGCCGGTCAGACAAGGCGATGGAAGCCCAGCGCTCGATGGGCAAGACGCAGTACAACGCCTATTCGGTCAAAATGGAATTGCAGGCCGATTGCTATGCCGGCGTCTGGGGCCACGATGCGGCGGCCAAGGGCCAGGTCGAGCCGAGCGATCCGGATGAAGCGCTGAAAGCGGCCACCGCGATCGGCGACGACACGCTGCAGAAAGCCGGCCAGGGCCGCGTCGTGCCCGACAGCTTCACTCACGGCTCATCCGAACAGCGCGTGCGCTGGTTCAAGAAGGGCTTTGACAGCGGCGATCCAAAACAATGCGATACGTTCAGCGCCGCAAGTCTCTGAGGGGCGCTGTCAGGGGAGCAACATGACGAAGGCCTTGCACGCGCTAGTGACGGGCGCCTCGGTCCTGGCTTGCGCGTGGGGCGCGGCGGCGCCGGCGCACGCGCAAGACCGCACGACACAGTGGAATTATTGCGCCAATCAAAAGGCCGAATTCTCGGCCGACGTGCAGATCGGCGGCTGCACCGCGCTCATCCAGTCGGGCGCGGAGACAACCAACAACCTGGCGATCGCCTTGTCCAACCGCGGCAACGCCTACAGCGACAAGCAGGAGTATGACCGCGCCCTGGCGGACTACAATCAGGCGATAAAGCTCAATCCCGACCGCGCCGATTCTTACTACAATCGCGGCAACGCCTATTACGCCAAGCCGGACTACGACGCCGCCATCGCCGATTTCGCCAAGACCATCGCCCTTGAGCCGCAAAACGCCGACGCGCTGGGCAATCTCGGGCTTGCCTATTACATGAAGGGCCAGACGGACCTCGCCATCGCCAATTACAACAAGGCGCTAGCGATACGCCCGCACCAGCTCGACTTCATAAATCGCGGCAATGCCTACCTGAAGCTGAAGCAAAACGATCTGGCGATCGCGGACTATGACGCTGCGCTGCGCATCGATCCGAAAAACGCCGATACGATCGCCAACAGGGGCCTGGCGAAATACCGCAAGGGCGATATGGACGGCGCGATCGCCGATTACACAGCGGCCCTCGCCATTCGCCCCGACGCCACCGACTTCAGCAATCGCGCCGACGCCTATCTCGACAAAAAAGATCGCGCCCGCGCCCTCGCCGACTACACCAGCGCCATCGGCGCCGACGCCAAACATTCCAACGCCTATTACGGGCGCGGAAGAATGCTGACGGACGACGACAAGTTCGACGCGGCGATCGCCGATCTCAGCAAGGTGATTGAACTCTCTCCCAATTTCGCCAACGGCTACCACGAGCGCGCCGAGGCCTACCGCCGCAAGGGCGATTTCGACCACGCCCTGGCCGACGAAACCAAAGCGATCGAACTCGACCCGAAATCGCAATTCGCCTATGGCGGTCGCGGCGCGGTCTATCTCGCCAAAGGCGACCTGACCCACGCGCGCGCCGAGCTGGACCAGGCGCTCGCGATCGATCCCAAATACGAGTTCGGCCTTGATCAGCGCCGGCGCCTGTTCCAGCGCCTGCGCGATTATCCAAAGGCCATCGCCGACGCCGACGCCGTCGCGCTACTCGATCCGAACTATGCCGGCTATCAGAACAGCCGTTGCTGGGTGCGCGCGCTCGCGGGAACGCAACTCGATATTGCGCGCGCGGCGTGTGACAAGGCGCTGCAACTGGCGCCAGGCGATGAAGACTATCTCGACAGCCGGGGATTTGTCGGTCTGAAACAAGGCAAGTTCGCCGACGCCTTCGCCGATTACGACGCCGCCGCAAAGCGCGTGGCCGGCAAGAACAACAGCAACGAAGCCAGCTTTCTCTATGGCCGCGGCCTGGCGCAGATAAAGCTTGGCAAAACCGCCGAGGGCGAAGCGGACATTGCCGCCGCCGCCGCGAAGAACAAGGATATCGCCGCGACCTACGCCGAAAACGGCGTTACGCGCTGAGCCATGACGCAGAAAGGCGCCGTTTTGCATGGTCGATGAATCGAGGCGCGGGCCGAGGGCGGGACCAGTCGTCGCCGGAGCCATAATCGCGGCGGCCCTCTGCATCGCATCCGCGGCGCACGCCCAGGTCGGTATGAACGCCGAGCTTACGGCGAAATGCGCCAATGCCGACTCGTCCCTCGATCCTGAAGCGCAGATCGCGGCGTGCACGGCGCTGTTGCGTTTGCGGCCGGCGTTCGCCGATGCGTACGGCCAGCGCGGGACGGCCTACGCGGCCAAAGGCGATCTCACCGCCGCCCTCGCCGATTTTAACCGCGCTCTGGCGCTGCGCCCCAGCGCGGCCGATCTGATGAACCGCGCCAGCGTGCTTATGGTGAAAAAGGACTATCCGACCGCGATCGCCGACACCGATAAAGCCGCCGCGCTCGATCCGAACGATGCGCGGATCGAAAGTTCGCGCTGCTGGAAACGGGCGGTGGCCGGCGTGGAGCTGGATGTCGCCCGCGCCGCCTGCGACCGCGCGCTGCAAATGGCGCCGAACGATCCGAACACCTACGACAGCCGCGGCCTCGTTGGCCTGAAACAGGGTAAATTCGCCGAAGCGTTCGCCGATTACGACGCGGCCGCAAAGCTCGTCGCAGGCAAGAACGACCGCAACGAAGCCAGCTTCCTGTTCGGGCGCGGCCTTGCCCAGCTAAAACTCGGCAAGACCGACGAGGGCGAAGCCGACATCGACGCGGCGACCGCCAAGAACAAGAATATCAGCGCGATCTACGCCCTTAACGGCATCACGCGCTAACCGCGGCGTTTACCATCCAGCACGTAGGCGCCCTTCTTGCTGCTGGAGAAATATGAGCCGCTTAACCATCAAAATAACCGCGATCACTGTGCTGGCTTGCGCCAGCATCGCGTCCGCCTCGATCACCGCCGCGCCAGCCATCAAGGCGTCGCCGCCGGCAACAAGGGCGATAACACCCGTAAAGGCCGCGCCAGCGGCAAAGGCTGCAAGCCGGCCCGCGCCGACGCGCGTCAAGGCGCCGCGTTCAGCCCCCGCGCCAATGGCGCCGCCCGCGTTAGCCCCGCCCTCACCGCTGACGCCGACGCCGGCAGAGGAAGAAGCGGCGCGGACCAAGACGTGCGCGAATGCTGACAAGGCTGTTGAACATTATGCTCAGGCGCTTGCCTGCACTGCGCTGATCAAGACCGATCCGAACAATGTCGAGGCCCTTGCCACGCGCGGCGCGGTCTATGCCGCTGTCGGCGAACTTGATCGCGCGATCGAAGATTTCAGCGGCGTAATCGCGCTCACCCCGCAATCGGCCGAGGCCTTCTACGCGCGCGGCGATGCGCTGCGGCGCGCGAACCGCCTCGACGAGGCCCTCGCCGACGAAACGACGGCGATCGCACTCGATCCCAGATCGGCGCGCGCCTACGCGGCCCGCGGCGCGGTCCACATTGAGCAAAGCCATTTCGCCAACGCCCGCGCCGATCTGGACAAGGCGCTGGCGCTCAATCCTGCCTATGCCTTCGCGCTGGAACAACGCCTCCTGCTCGGCATGAAGACCGGCAATTTCCGCCTCGCGCTCGACGACGCCGACGCGCTGGCGGGCCTGGCGCCGGAGCAAGCGGACTATCAGAACATGCGGTGCTGGACGCGCGTGGTCTCGCGCAGTCAGCTCGACGTTGCGCGCAAGGCGTGCGATCTGGCGATCGCGATGTCTGGCGGTGCGGCTAGCTATTTTGACAGCCGCGGCTTGCTCAATCTGAAGGAAGGCAAATATGCCGCCGCGCTCGCCGATTACGATGCGGCGCTGGCGAAGGCTGCGGAGACCAAGGGCGACCGCGCCGATTCCCTGCTCGGCCGCGGGCTCGCCCTGCGCGGGCTTAAACGCACGGCGGAAGCGCGCGAAGCCGTGCAATCGGCGCTGGCAAAGGATCCCGGCGTCGGCGACATGTTCCGCCGCTACGGCTACGCGCCGTAAATTCGTAAAATAGTGTGAGCCCCCTGCCGCACGCGCTTTGCGGCGGCGGCGCTTGCGGCCACACTGCGCCGATGGCGATTTGCGGAATCGATGAGGCGGGGCGCGGGCCCTGGGCCGGGCCGGTGGTGGCCGCCGCCGTGATCCTGCCCGCGCGCGGCCGGCCGAAGGGCCTGGCCGATTCCAAGCAATTGAGCGCCGAAGCGCGCGATGAACTGGCCGCAGCGATCCGCGCCTGCGCGCATGTGGGCGTGGGCGTGGCGAGCGTGGCGGAGATCGATCGCCTGAACATATTGCGCGCCAGCCATCTGGCGATGGTGCGTGCGTTTGAGGCGCTGTGCATGGCAGCGGGCGCCGCGCCGGTGGCCGCGCTGGTTGATGGCAATATGGCGCCGGACCTGCCCTGCGCGGTGGAATGGATCATCGACGGCGACGCGATCGCGCCGCTCATCAGCGCCGCCTCGATCATCGCCAAGGTAGAACGCGACCGGATGATGATCGAGCTTTGCGCGCAGTTTTCGGGCTACGGCTTTTCCAAGCACAAAGGCTACGGCACGCCGGAACATCAGGCCGCGCTGAAAGAGCGCGGGCCGTGCGAGATACATCGCATGAGCTTCAAGCCCATCCGCGCGCTGCTGGAAGCGAAAGACGCGGCATAGGCAAGGCTCATTTTTGTGCTACATTTAGTGTATGAGCGAATTGCGCCGGATCACATTCGACCCCGACCAATGCGGTGGGCGGCCTTGCATCCGGCACTACCGGCTGCGCGTGAAGGACGTGCTCGACATGCTCGCGGGCGGCGCCAGCACGACGGAAATCCTGGCCGATTACGAGTTTCTCGAAGAGGCCGATATTCGCGCATGCCTTGAATATGCGGCGGCGCAGATCGATCATCCGGTCCTGGTGAGCGCGGACTAAAATCCGATGCGATTTCTGATCGACACGAACCTGCCAAAAGCGCTGGGATCGTGGATCGCTCAGCGCGGGCATATCGCCGAACACGTTCTCGATCTTGGCATGGCGCAAGCGACAGATGCCGCTCTCTGGGAAACCAGCGCAGTCATCGTGAGCAAGGATGAGGATTTCGCCGACTTGGTTCGACGTTCCGAATACGGACCAAGCGTGCTTTGGCTGCGAACTGGAAACGGTACGACCAACGATCTTCTAAAGCTGCTGGGACCGCTCTGGCTTCTCATCGAAGCGCGCTTGGCCAGCGGCGACCGCCTCGTGGAAGTGCGCTAGCTAGAAGCGGAAGCTACCTATTGGGTAGGCGCGGCGGGCGCCGGCTTCACATAACGGCGGACGTCGGTGATGTAGCAGGAGGTGACGCCGCGTGTGGAATCGCGGAACTTGACGTCGCCCGCTCCCACTTTATCGCCGGCGCAAATCCAGGCCGAGGGCCTCGATACGATGGCGATCGAGTTGGTCCATTTAATATCGCGGCATCCGGGGCCGTCGATATCGAGATCATAGTCGTGCGAAACGCCTGCGGTGACGCGCACCGTGTGGTCGCTGACTGTATTGTAGCCGCTGATAAAGCCGGCGTTGAAACAATCCTTGCCGGCCGGGCTTGAGGCGTTCGACGCCGTTTGCGCGGTTGGGGCGCAGGCCGCGGCAAGGACAAACACGCCAAAAGCTAGGGCATGAAGTTTCATCTGTTTGCCTTCCGATCAGATCACGCCGAGGGGAAACAAGGGCGTAGGCGCCAAGTTCCGTTCCGGCGGCATGATACTCAACCAGAGCGCACCTGAACGGCGCATTAACCAATCTTTCCGCAACGGGACTCTTGCGCGACAGCCCCTCTTCTGACTCTTATCCACAGATGAGCGGGTGGGAAGACCAGATCATCGAGGGCGATTGCGTGGCGGCGATGGAGGCCTTGCCTGCCGGCTCGGTCGATCTCGTGTTCGCGGACCCGCCCTATAACCTCCAGCTCGGCGGCGGGCTGACGCGGCCGGACCAATCCAGGGTCGATGGCGTCGATGACGATTGGGACAAGTTCGCCGACTTCGCCACGTATGACGCCTTCACCCGCGCCTGGCTGACGGCCGCGAAGCGGGCGCTGAAGCCGGACGGGACGATCTGGGTGATCGGCTCGTATCACAACATCTTCCGCCTCGGCGTGGCGCTACAGGACCTTGGCTTCTGGGTGCTGAACGACGTGGTCTGGCGCAAAACCAACCCGATGCCGAACTTCAAGGGCACGCGCTTCACCAACGCCCACGAAACCCTGATCTGGGCCAGCCAGAGCAAGGGCGCGAAATACACGTTCCACTACGACGCGCTGAAAATGCTGAACGACGATCTGCAGATGCGCTCAGACTGGACGCTGCCGCTGTGCACGGGCGGCGAACGGCTGAAGGACGAGGCCGGCAAGAAAATCCATCCGACGCAGAAGCCTGAATCGCTGCTGCACCGCGTGATCCTTTCGACCTCGCGGCCCGGCGATGTGGTGCTCGATCCCTTCTTCGGCACGGGGACGACGGGCGTTGTCGCCAAACGGCTTGGCCGGCGCTTCATCGGCATCGAGCGCGACCCGGCCTATGCCGCCGCCGCGCGCGCCCGCATTGACGCGATCGGCGCGCCGAAGCCGGAAGACATCGCGGTAACCCGTTCCAAGAAGGAAGAACCGCGCATCCCCTTTGGGCTGGTGGTCGAACATGGGCTGGTGCGCGCGGGCGCGCCGCTCTTTTCTCCAGACGGCAAGCACCGCGCGCTGGTGCGCGCCGATGGAAGCCTGGCTTCCGGCGATTTCACCGGCTCGATCCACCGGGTCGGCGCGCACGTCACCCGCGCGCCGGCCTGTAATGGCTGGACTTTCTGGCACACCCAGAAACCCAAGCAGCCAATCGACCATTTCCGCATCGAATTGCGGCGCCAGATTTACGGCTAAGCCGCGCGCTTCGGCGCCTGTTCAAATCTTCCGTGATTGCTGCGATGTAAATTGTGCACAGCGCGCAGCGGGCGTAGCGTCCCGCCCGTTCGCGCTCGGGGATGACGCGGACATGGAGAGGAAACCCGCACCGAAAAGGATGCGCCATGCCCACTGCCCCGCAGCCCACGCCCCCCTTTGTTGAGTCATTCGTCACCCTGCCGCGCCCGCCTGTCGCCAGCGCACTCGAAAGTTATAGCGCGATCGTCCGCCGCGAGTACGCTTCGCCGCAAATGTGGCTCGACGTGCTCACCGAGATGCAGCGCGCCAGCGCCCGCTGGTACGCCCGCCGCCAGGACGCGATCCGCGAAGCAGGCCTGCTGATGAACGCCCCGCCCGGCCAGACGCCGCAGGAGGCCGCCGAGGCCTGGGGCCGGTTCGCTGGCGCCAGCGCCCAGCGCATGATCGAAGACGTATCCGATCAGATGCAGACCGGGATGAAGGCGGCGATGTATCTCTCGCCGGGAACGACGCGCACCGCCCAGACGCTCTCGGCATTGCGCGCCAACGGGCATTCGTCAATTCCGCACTGAACGGGTTGTCCGCCGCCGCCGCGCCCCTATCTCTCGCGGGAGGCTGACAAGCCGCGAGAGGGATTCATGAGATTATTTTATTCGCCGGGCTCTTGCTCGCTGGCGCCGCATATCGTGTTGCGCGAACTGGGTCTCGATATCCCCGCCGAGAAGGTGACGCTCGGGCCGCAGCGGACGACCGCAAGCGGCGAGGATTACTACAAGATCAATCCGAAAGGCGCCGTGCCAGCGCTGGAAATTTCACCCGGCGAAGTGCTGACGGAGAACGCCGTCATCCTGCAATATCTTGCCGGGCTGAAGCCTGGCGTGCTGCTGCCGGAAAGCGGTCTGCCGCGTTTCCGCGTGCTGGAGGCGGTGAATTTCGTCTCCACGGAGTTACACAAAAGCTTCTCGCCGCTCTTCGCTCCGAACATGACGCCCGAATGGCGCGCAGGGCAGATCGAATACATCAAGAAAAAACTGGCGCTGTTTGAGACCGTGCTTGGCGACAAGGATTATCTCACCGGCCAGTTCTCCCTCGCCGACGCCTACGCCTTCGCCGTCCTTCGCTGGACCGACAAGCAAGGCGTTACGCTCTCGCCGAAACTCGCCGCGTACCGCGGACGCGTTGGCGCGCGCACGAAGGTGCAACAGGCGATGGAAGAACAGGGTTTGTTGCAGAAGGCGGCTTAAGGAAACTCAATCAACCTCCTCGCCCTCTTTCAAAGGCTTTCCGAAACACGGTCGGCAACCCCGTTGCATTGGCGACCCATCCGGAGCCGGCGCGTTTCTTCTCGCGCATCGTCCATACTTCCAGCGTTAGCGCAAAGTGGGTGAAGACGTGCTCCACCGCGCCGGCTTTTGTCCATGCGCCCTGTGCAGGCGCATGCGCCAGCGCTTCGGCGTCGCTCCATTTCTCCGCCCGCCACGGCGTTGAAGGCAACGCGGTCATGCCGCCGAGCAATCCCTTTTCGGGGCGCGTCACGAGCAGCGTTTTGCCGCCGCGCTCAAGAAGGAACGCCACGCCATGCCGGCGCGGCTTGGCGGGCTTGGCGCGTTTGCGGGGGTAGGTTTCCGGCGCGCCCATCGCCCGCGCGCGGCAAAAATCAGCGGCCGGGCAGAGCAGGCATTTCGGGCTCTTCGGCGTGCAGATGGTTGCGCCGAGATCCATCAACGCCTGCGCCCAATCGCCGGGCCGCTCGCCGGTGACGAAGCGCGCGGCCAGCGCGCGCAATTCGCCCTTGGCGTCAGGCAGCGGCGCTTCGAGCGCGAACCAGCGCGCCACGACGCGCTCGACATTGCCATCGACGACATTCGCTGGCCGATCGAACGCGATCGCGGCGATGGC
The DNA here is from genome assembly GCA_035549875.1 of Caulobacterales bacterium. Classification (GTDB taxonomy): domain Bacteria; phylum Pseudomonadota; class Alphaproteobacteria; order Caulobacterales; family Aquidulcibacteraceae; genus JAKFWI01. The sequence goes on along the minus strand of DASZPV010000080.1, from coordinate 4,138 downwards.
GGCGGCGGTGTAGGCGCCGATTCCGGGCAGCTCGCGCCAGCCCTCTTCCGTCTTCGGAAAGCCGTTCGCGGCGAGGAGCGTCGCGGCGGCGTGCAGATTGCGGGCGCGGGCGTAATAGCCGAGCCCCGCCCAGGCGCTCAGCACGTCTTCGCGCGGCGCGGCGGCCAATGCAGCGACGGTTGGCCAGCGGGTTGTGAATGTCTCAAAATACGGGACGACGGCGGCGGCCACGGTCTGCTGGAGCATGATTTCGGACAGCCAGACGCGATACGGGTCCGCGCGCCCTTTGCGCTTGCGCCACGGCAGCGTCCGCCCGTTTTGATCGTACCAGGCCAGTAAAGCTGTGCGCACATCACGCTCGCTCACAAGCTGGTCCACAGGCTGGCGCAGGCGGCCGCGACTCCCCGGCATCGGCAGAATTTACCCTCTGTTTACGAATCTACGATTCGCTGCTGGGGCTTATGACACAATCCTATTCGCGCACGCGCCGGGCCGTGGACCCGCGCCTGGAGGCTATGGCCGCCCAGGCGCTGGAGAATACGCGCGGCCGCGCCGCCATCCATCCCCAGGCCAATGCCGGCAAAGCCGCCAGTTCGGTCCTGGCGGACCTCCTGAAAGATCAGGGCGTGGGCCTCGGCGATCTTCAGCGGCACTGGCAGGACATCGTCGGCGAGCGGCTCTCGGGCCTCACCGCGCCTGAAAAGCTGGTCTGGGGCGCGGACGGCTATGTGCTCACCGTTCGCGCGCACGCCTCGGCCGCGCCGTTCGTGCAGCACCAGGCCAAGCTGATCATCGAGCGGGCCAACCTGGCCGGGGCCAAGGTTAAGGCGCTCCAAATCCGCCAGGGCGCGCCTCCCGTACGGCAAGGCAATATCGCCCCGCTGGCCAAGCCGCTTTCGCCCGAGGAAGAGGCCGCCATCGCCGCCGCACTTACCCGCGTGGCCCCCGGCCGGCTCAGGGATGCGCTTTTGCGGCTCGGCAGAGCGGTCGCGGCGCGCTAGTTTTCAAGCACTGGGTCGGCCCCGGTTTCGCGCAGCGAAGACCGGGGTCCATAACCGCCAAGGGCGGCGATATTCTGCAGCGGCTGGGAATATGGGCCCCCGTCTTCACGGGGGCCCAGAGGTCGGCGAGCCCGCCTTTGTCCGGCTTAGCGCGTTGACATCGCCTCAGTCCTCGCCTTTTCGTCTGGCGACAACTTCTCGGAGGATGGGGATGTTCGCCACACGGCGCGGCTTGATGATCGGCGCGGGCGCGCTTCCGCTGGCGATGGCGATGGCGGGGTGCCAGAACGGCGCGAGCGCCGACGCCAACAGCGTCGACGCCAGCGACATGGAAATCGGCGATCCGAAGGCGCGCGTCCGCGTGGTGGAATATGCCTCGCTGACATGCCCGCACTGCGCCGCGTTCCACGCAGATGTCTGGCCGAAGCTGAAAGCCAATTACATCGACACCGGCAAGATCCGCTTTGCGTTCCGCGAGTTTCCCACCCCGCCGCAGGAAGTCGCGCTCGCCGGGTTCCAACTCGCCCGGTGCGGCCCGCAGCCCGACGCCACCCGCTATTTCGCGGTCGTGGATGTTTTGTTCGATCAGCAGCAGACGATTTTCGCCGGCATGGAAAAAGGCGCGCTGCGCGAGGAATTGCTGCGCATCGCCAAAGCCGCCGGCATCTCCGAAGAGGCCTTTGAATCCTGCGTGACCGATCCGAAAGGCGGAGAGCGCGTCAGCGCCACGGTGGCCAAAGCCCAGAAGCTGAAGGTCACCGGCACGCCGACCTTCTTCGTCAACGGCGAAAAGCAAGGCGTGGACGCGCTGACCTATGAAGGTCTTTCCAAAATTCTCAACGCCAAACTGGCGGCAAGCTGAGGCCGCCCTTGCGCATCAAGGAACTGCGCCTTTCGGGATTCAAGAGCTTCGTCGAGCCCGTGCGGGCGCCGATCGAGGAAGGCTTGACCGGGATCGTCGGCCCCAACGGCTGCGGCAAGTCCAATCTGCTCGAAGGCGTGCGCTGGGTAATGGGCGTCAATTCGCCGAAAGCCATGCGCGGCGGCGAGATGGACGACGTGATCTTCGCCGGCACCAATAGCCGCCCTAGCCGCGAACACGCCGAAGTCACCCTCGTGCTCGACAACGCCGAGGGCAAGGCGCCGGCGCCGTACACGCACGACGAAACGCTAGAAATCTCCCGCCGCATCCGCCGGGGCCTCGGCAGCACCTATCGCATCAACAATCGTGAAGTGCGCGCCAAGGACGTGCAATTGCTGTTCGCCGATGCGTCCACCGGCGCCAATTCGCCGGCGCTGGTGCGCCAGGGCCAGATCAGCGAGCTGATCAGCGCCAAGCCGGAAAACCGCAGGCGCATCCTGGAGGAAGCCGCCGGCATCGGCGGGTTGCAAGCGCGCCGGCATGAGGCCGACCTGAAACTGAGAGCCGCCGAGGCCAATCTTACCCGGCTCGATGAAGTGCTGGGCGAGATCGAGGCCCTCGCCGCCAGCCTGAAAAAACAGGCGCGGCAGGCCGAACGCTATCGCACCGTCGCCGGCGAATTGCGCCGCGTCGAAGCGCTGCTGTTCCATCGCCGGTTGGACGAAGCCCGTACGCATGTGGCCGCGGCCGACGCGCAGAGGCGCGAGGCCGCGCGCGCCGTTGCGCAAGCGGCGGAGAAAGCTTCCGTCGCCCAGGGCGTGGCGATGGAGGCGCAGGCCAAGGTCGCGCCCGCGCGTGAGGAGGAAATGATCGCGGCAGCAGTGCTGCGCCGGCTGGAGGGCGTGCGCGTCGGCCTCGAACGCGATCTGAAGGAAGCAGAAGATGCGATCGCCAGACTCGGCACCGAAGCAGAGCGCCTCGGCGCCGAGCGCGCGCGCGATGAGCGCTTTGCTTCCGATGCCCGCGATGCGCTGACGCGCCTGGAGCGCGAGCGCGGCGCGCTAGCGGCTATGGCCGACGCGCCCGCGGCGCTGAAAACGGCGGAGGAGAAATTCACCGCCGCGGAAAAAATTCGCGTTGCAGCAGAAGCGCGTCTCGAAGCGGCGGCGGCGGCATTGGCGGCGGGTAAGGCCGAAACGCAAGCGCTGGTGCGCGCGGCGGGCGAAGCGCGCCAGCGCCTGGCGCGCGCCGAAGAGCGCCTTGCCGCGCTCAAGCGCGAGCGCGCCGGCGCCGCCCTGCCCGCCGATCACGCTGCGCGCGGCGTCGCGCTCGCTGATGCGTTGACGGCGGCGCGAGCAAAGGCCGAAGCCGCCGATGCGGCGCGCGCCCAAGCCGAAACCGCAGCGGCGAGCGCCGAGAAAGAAGAACGCGCGCTGTTCGATCCCATGCGCAAGGCCGAAGCGCGCGCCGGCGAGATCGCGGCGGAAGTACGCGCGCTGGAAAAGCTGACGGCGCAGGCAGCGGCCCAAAAATTTCCCCCGGCGCTGAACGCGATCAAGGCCAGGCCCGGCTATGAGCGCGCGGCGGCGGCGGCGCTCGGCGACGACGTCAACGCCGCGCTCGATCCGAAAGCGCCTTTGCGCTGGGCCGGCGCCGGCGCGACGGCGAAGATTTCCTGGCCCGAGGGCGCCGAGCCGCTTTCGCAATTCGTCGATGCGCCGAAGGAATTGGCGGCGCGGCTGATGTTATGCGCCGTGGTCGAGCAAACGCGGGGCGCGGCGCTGATGGCGCAATTGAAGCCGGGCATGCGGCTGGTTTCGCGCGAGGGCGATCTGTGGCGCTGGGACGGGTTCGTGCGCGAAGCCGGCGCCGCCCCGCTCGGCGCGGCGGCGCGGCTGGAGCAGATCAACCGGCTGGAACAGGCGCAGGCCGATCGCAAAAGCGCGGAAGCGGCGATGCTGGAGGCGCAACGGCTTTACGAACAGGCGCGCGGCAGCCGCGAGCGCGCCGAAGCGGCGCTGAAAGTGGCGCGCAGCGCGGCGCCGGCGGCGCAGGCGGCGATGCTGGAAGCGCGCGGCGCACTGGAGCGCCATGAGGCGGAGGCCGAGCGCATGCGGGCGCGGCTGGCCGCGCTGGAGAGCCAGGAAGGCGCGCTGCAAGCCGAACGCGCGGAAGCCGAAACCGCGCTCAAGGCCGGCGAAGCCGCTGCCGCGGCGGCGCACGATCCGCAAGCCGCCGAGGCGGCGCTGGCAGGCGCCCGCGGCGATGCGGAAAA
>DASZPV010000079.1:0-8576 GCA_035549875.1 Caulobacterales bacterium | reverse complement strand
GTCATCGCCGCGTATAAAGACTATGTCGCGGCTCAGAAAAACAACGATCTGGCAGCAGCCGAGGCGGCGGCGGAGCGCGCCTGGCGCGCCTCCGAAGCGCAAAGCGGCGACGGCGGCAAGACCGCCATTCTGGCCTTCAATCTCGCGATTGCGCGTTTATCCTTGGATCATGACGCCGCGGCCGTTGAACCTGCGCGTAGGGCCGTCGCGCTGGCGCAGAAGGGCGCCGCTGGCGTCGATCCTCTGGCGGCGAGGCTCATATTGGGCCATGCTTTGGTCGCAGCAAATTATGCGGAGGCAAAGGTGCTTCTGCCTCCGGCACTTGTCGAAGCGCGCGCCGCGAACGCGGATGTTCGCGCCGCAGCCTATGACGCCGCCTCCGCGTTCGCCAAGACGGCGGGTGATCGAAAAGACTGGACTGCTTCCGCCGAAGCCTATGGGAGCGCTTTCGATTACGCCGAATGGTCGGCCGGCGATGTTGAAATGAATCGCGGCACTGCGTTGATCGGGCGTGGCGTCGCCTTCGCCGCTCAGCACAAAGATCCGCAGGCTTTTGAAGCGTTGGCGCAAGCTGTTAACCGGCTGGCGCCGCTAGCGCCGGAACGCGCGGACGACGAGACCACGGCGGGCGAGCTATATTACGCAAACGCGCTAGCCTGGTGGTCGGCGATATCTTCTCGTATGAGTTCGGAGAAACAGGTTAGAGACAGCACAAGTGTAAGGGCGAGGCGGCCTCTCCTGAATAAGGGGCCTTTGTGTCCCTTAAGTTGGTCGATCGATCCTCCAATACGATACCCGGCAGGCCAAGCGAACACCTATGGCGTTGGCGGCGCTGTCATTAAAATAAGTGTGGATGCGGCGGGCAACGTCGTCGGCCATCGCGTTCTCGCGGCGGTTCCGACCAAAGAATTTGGCGCCGCGCTGGAAAATCCGCGAGCGAAATGGACCGTCAAGCCGGCAAAGAACGCGCCACTTGGCTGCCGCCTGGAGTCAAAAGGGCACCTCGTTCAGGTGCATTACAGTTTTTAATAGGAGAAAGCATGCGGCCCGGTGCTTACTCGCTTTCTGCCGCGGCTGCATGCGCGATATTGGCGCTCCTTTTACCGCCAACGCCCTTCACCGCTGCGGCATTGGCTCAAACGCCTTCGGAACTTTTAAACGCGTGCGTAGGCAACGTGAGTTTGCCCGCGGGCGCGGCCGTTGACGCTTGCACGGCGCTAATCAATTCCGAAACGACGAAAGTCGTGCGCGCCCGCCACTATACTTTGCGCGGCGACGCCTATGTGCGCCAGGGTGATCTACAGGCGGCTCTGCGGGATTTTGATGAAGCTATTCGGCTTAATCGCAGCCTTGAGTCACTTCGACATCGCCAGAGCGTTCGGCTCAAGCTGAAGATGTACAAGGAAGCGTTTGCCGACGCCGACGCCGCCCAGCTTTTGGACAAGGGATCGCCAAGCAGCTTGAATGCTTCATGCTGGGTGCGGGCCGTCGCGGGACTGGAACTGAAAGCTGGCCTATCCGCTTGTGATCGCGCCTTGAAAATGCGGCCGAACAACCCCGCCTTTCTCGACTCGCGCGGGCTGATGCGACTTCGGCTTGGTGATTACGAAGGAGCCAGAACTGATTACACCGCCGCGCTCCGCTGGTGGCCTGAACTGGCTAGCTCCCGCTACGGCCTCGGCGTCGCCCTGATGCGCCTGGGCCGCACAGCCGAAGGTCAGCAGGAGATTGCAGCCGCCGTAAAGATGAGTGAGAGCATCGCCGCCGATTTCGAAAGCTTTGGCATAAAGCCGTAACGCCCCAACCCCGCCTGCGTTTCCGCGGGCGCCGGATGAGAGCCTGCGTTGGCCATGCGCGCAAGCGCCAAGCAATTTCCGCTTGCCGCGGCGTCGGCGGTGATTAATCATGTGGGCGACAAGTCCACGCATCGCCTTGGCCTGAGGGGAGAGCAAGTCATGTCAACAGCTCATGCAACTCCGTCCAATCCGGTCCGCGACGCCATTGGCGCCGTGCTCGCCGCCAAATGGTGGGCCATTGCGCTTCGCGGCATTCTGGCGATTATTTTCTCGATCATTGCGTTCACGGCTCCCGGCGCGACCATGCTGTCGCTGGTGCTTGTATTCGCCGCCTATAGCCTCGCCGACGGCGTGTTTGCCTTCCTGGCGATCGGCGTTGCGCGGCAGACGGGCATGAGTTGGCTGCTGCTGGCGCTGGAAGGCCTCGTCGATATCGGCGCGGCGGTCGCGGCGATAGCATTGCCGGGGCTGACCGTGCTGGTGTTCGTTTTCCTGGTCGGCGCGTGGGCGGTCATTACCGGCGCGCTCATGCTTGGCGCGGGCCTGCGCCTGCATGTCGATGAGGGCCGCTGGTGGCTGCTGCTCGGCGGGCTGACCTCGGTGATCTATGGGGTTCTGCTGTTCATTGCCCCGCTGCTCGGCGCCCTCGTCCTGACGTGGTGGATCGGCGCCTATGCGCTCGTGTTTGGCGTGTCGTTGCTGATGCTGGCGTTCAAATTACGCGGCCTGAAGGCGCGATAGCGCCCAACCCGCCTGCGTTGCCGCAGGCGGGGCGGGGTTTAGCGCCAGAGTTGGCCGAGGCCCATTTGCGCCGCGAGGCTTAGCGTCGGGGCCGCCGTAGGAGCGATGGCTTCCGCCAGCGTTTCCAGCCGGTCCTCGATCGCGCGCATCGGTTGGCCGATACGCACGCCCGCCGCGGCGAACTCCGCCGCCACGAGGCGCAGAAGCGGCTCATCGAGCGGCATGTTGCCCGCCGCGAGCGCTTCAGCCAGGCGCCAGCCGCCGACATCGCGCTTGACCGCGATCATCGCCGGCGTATCGCCTTCGCGCACATAGACCGCCATCTGCTCTGCGCCGATCTCCCAGTGATAGGAGGCGATGCAGTTGCTGAAGCGCAAAGCTTCAGCTTGCAGCGTATCGCGCGAACGGATCGCGCGGTACGGACGGCCCATCGCCGGCGCCGGAACCGCTTCGCCGAAACGGAGCGGCTTCAGCGCTTCGAGCGCGGCCTCGAACAGGCGGCGCGTATCGGCCGCCCGGCCCCAGGCCATCACCAGATCGCGCTCCGGCACGCGCGGGTTGATGCGGCGCGCCAGCGCGAAGGCTTCGGCCAGCGCCAGCGCGCCGTCTACGCCCGGCGTCAGCGCCACGATGCGCGCCTTGCGCAGGGCAGGCGGCAGCGCCGCCAGCTTTGCCAGCAAAGGCACATCGATGGCTTCGGCGTGGCGCAGAATCTGCGCCGATTCGACATCGCGTAGATGATCGATCAGCGCCAGATACTCATGCTGCGCCCAGAGCCGCTCGCCGAGCCGCGACAGCGCCCGCGCCAGACCGCGGGGCGGATCGGCAAGCGCCGCGCCCGAAACTTCGCGCAAGTGCGCGCCCTCGATCAGCCGGCGCACGCGCGCGTGGCTCTCTGGCGCCACATGCATCAACGCGATCGCCGCCAGGTGCCGGCGCGCGCCGGTGAGCGCGAAGAATTCCGCGTGCGGCGCGGGCCACACGCGGGCAAGCGCTTCGGCGTGTTCGCCGGCAAGGAAGGCGAGCAGAGGCGTAGGCGCAAGATCGACGCGCGCCATCGGCGCGGCGTGCGCCGCGCGGGCATGCAACAGATCATGAATGCTCATGACACGTCTTCCCCTTGGCCGGGCGCGGGTGCGCACGGCGGAAAGCGCGTCAAATTCGTAGAAGCGTCAGCCTCTTGAGCCGCCCGCGACGCGCATGACGGTACGGCTCGTGGACCATCGCGGTCCTATCGATTTCACGCCGTTGCACTTCGTCATGCAGTCTCTCCCAAATGGAGCAAGGGCGGGGGTTTGCCTCCGCTTCCCGGCAAAATCAAGGCTAAATTTTCTGGTTCGCGCACGAAGACGGGCATACGTTGCGCAAATGAGACTCGATCCAAAGATCGCGGCGTGGATGCAGCGTTTGCGGCCGGAAGAACATTTCGAAACGGCGCACCGCAATTTCTGGCGCCTCGCGCACAAGTTTGAACGCGATGCCCCGCCCATGCACGATACGCGCACCATCGAGGTCGATGGCGCCGACGAAAAACTGAGGGCGCGGCTCTACACGCCGGAGGCCGCGGGTCTCAGCGGGCCGGGGCTGATCTTTTTTCACGGCGGCGCGTTCGTCGTCGGCGATCTCGATAGCCACGACATGATCTGCCGGCGCCTGGCGCATGCGGCGCGTATGCGCGTGCTCTCCGTCGCCTATCGCCTGTCGCCGAAGCATCGCTTTCCGTGCGCCGTCGATGACGTGATCGCCGCCACACGCTGGACGGTCAGGCGCGGCGCCGATATCGGCATCGATGCGGCGCGTCTCGCCGTCGGCGGCGATTCAGCGGGCGGATGCCTTGCCGCTGTGGTGACGCAGCAATTGAAGACGGAAACGCCGCTGCGCGCGCAATTGCTTATCTATCCGCTCACCCAGTGGGTGGAGATGACGCCTTCGCAAATGAAACTGCGCGAAGGCTATGTGCTGACGCAGGCGGTGCACGATTATTTCAAGGACAAATATCTTCGCACGCGGGATGACCGTTTTGACGTACGTGCTTCACCCTTGCTGGCGGAGGATTTATCCGGCCTGCCGCCGGCCTACATCATCACCGGCGCCTACGATCCGCTACGCGACGAGGGCAAGGCCTACGCCGACAAGCTCGCCGCCCACGGCGTTTCGGTAATCTATCGCGAATATGCCGACCAGCCGCACGGCTTTTTTTCCCTGACGGCGATCTCGCGCGTGGCGAAACAGGCGATCGAAGATGCCGGTGCGTGGCTGGCGAAGACTCTAGCTTAGCCGGCGGCGCGCTTTAACGATACCAGCGCCTCGGCATGCGGGCGCGAATCGCCGGCGGCGATGATCTGGCGGCGCGCGTCGGCGTTGTTCAGCCAATCGCCGCTCAAAGGTGCGCCGCGCCAATCGGTCACCAGCCCGCCGGCGCCTTCGATCACCGGGATCAGCGCTGCAACGTCCCACGGCGCAAGCCCCGCTTCGACGACAAGATCGATCATGCCCGAAGCCACCATCGCATAAGCATAGCAATCGCAGCCAAAGCGGGTGATTTTCGCGGTCGCGCGCAGATGTTCAAAGCCGCCGGCTTCGCCGCCGGTGAACAGATACGGATCGGTGGTGGCGATCCGGGCGTCGCGCAGCGCGGAGCAGGGCGCGACGCGCAGATCGCGCGTGCCCGCCGCATTGGTGAAATTCGCCCCGCCGGGCCAGCCGCGGAAGCGTTCGCCGATATAGGGCTGGTCGATCACGCCGATCAGCGGTTGGCCCTCGCGCACCAGGCCGATCAGCACGCCCCAGAGCGGCAGGCCGGAGATGAATGCGCGCGTGCCGTCGATCGGATCGATCACCCAGGTGTAGTCGCCGCCGCCCGGCGCGTGGCCGAATTCCTCGCCGAGCACGCCGTGCGTGGGATAACGCTCGTCGATAAGCGCGCGGATCGCCTGTTCAGCGGCTTTGTCGGCCGCCGTGACCGGATCAAAGCCCGGCTTGCCGCTGTCCTTCGCCTCGGTGGCTACGTCTGTACGGAAATGCGGCAGGATCGCCGCGCGCGCGGCGTCAGCCAGTTCGTCGGCGAAAGCAAGAAACTCGAGATCGGACATGGTCTGCGCTGGCGCCAAAACGGAAGAAGAAGCGATAAGCGAATCCCTTCTCCCCTTGTGGGAGAAGGTGGATCGCGCGACAGCGCGAGACGGATGAGGGGTGCTAGCGCAACACTCGAACGTTAGCGGAAACACCCCTCATCCGGCGCTTCGCGCCACCTTCTCCCACAAGGGGAGAAGGGATTCTACGGAACGCGCAAAAAAATCCCCTGCCGCCTTCTGGCGGGCAGGGGATGGGAAAGAGCCTCGGGTAAAAAAGCAGACCGGCGCTTTACGCCGCGTCATGGCTTTCATCCTGCAGCGATTTCGCCAGGTCGAGCAGGCGGCGGCGTGGCCGTTCGCCGAGCTTGTAATAGGCGCGGATGAGTTCGAGGGTTTCCTTCTGGCTCAGCACGTCCGCGGCGATGAGATCGCGGTCGTTGGCTGGCGCTGCGCCCGCGCCGCCGACGGCGACTTGCGCGAGGCCCTCGAAGAAGTAGTTCACCGGCACGTTCAGCGCGACGGCGAGCTCGTAGAGGCGCGAAGCGGTGACGCGGTTGGCGCCACATTCGTATTTCTGGATTTGCTGGAAGCGAATCCCGATCGATTCAGCCAATTGCTGCTGGGTAAGGCCCAGCAGGCGGCGGCGGCGGCGAAGCCGCTTGCCTACATGAAGGTCGATGGCGTTGGCCATTGTGGTGTGCTCTCGTGTTGACGCCGGCCCACCACGGGACGGCCCCTTCCGAAAGGGGAGAGAGCAATGGCCGTGCCGAACGCGCGGCAGGCGTTTTTTGTGCCGTTTTGGCGCGAAACAGGGAAGCTTGCGGGCTCAGCCCTGCCAGCTCTGCGCTTCTCGGATGAGAAAGTCGCGTAATGCGACGATGCGTTGGCTGCCTTTAAGATCGCGCGGATAAACGAAGTAAACGTCGAATTTCGGGCCTTCGACCTCCGGCATGAGACGCACCAGATCGGTGCGCCCGCGCGCCATGTAATCGGGCAGCGCGCCGATGCCGAAGCCGCCGATCATCGCGCGCATCACGCCGATAAGGTTGTTGCATTCGAGCGCGGCGGTGCGTGGCTCTTCATCCTCGCGGCCCAGGTGCGTGGCCCAGTCGAGCACGCGAAGCTGAATGGCTTCGGGGTTGTTATAGGAAACGATGCGATGATCGTTGAGGTCGTCGGCGACTTTCGGCGCCCCATGGCGGTCGAGGTAACCATGCGAGGCGTAAAGATGCGTGCGCATCTCGCCGAGCTTGCGCTGGATCACGTCGGCCTGCGTCGAGGGCCACAGGCGCAAGGCGCATTCGGCCTCCAGCTTCAAGAGATCGTATTCGCGGTCTTCCAGCAAAAGGCGCGTGCGTAGATCGGGGAATTGATCGGCGAACGCGCCCAGGCGCGGCGCCAGCCAGGTGGTGCCGAACGCCACCGGCGCGGTCACGGTTAATTCCCCGATCACCTTGTCGCGCGCGTCGTTGAGCGCGCTTTCCGCCTTGGCGGCGACGGCGGCCATATCGTCGGTCAGCAGTTTCAGCGCCGTGCCCGGCCCGGTCAGCATCAGCCCGCGCGCATGGCGCTGGAACAACGGCACGCCGATGCGCTCCTCCAGCGCAGCGATCTGGCGGGAAACGGCCGATTGCGACACGCCCAGCTTATCCGCCGCATGCGTCAGCGAGCCGGTTTCGGCGGCGAAGTGAAAAGTCTTGAGCTTGTCCCAGTCCATAGCATCAGCCGTAATACAGGGAGGGCCCAGAATAAACGCCTTCCTCCCCCTCGTGGGGAGGAATGAGGTGGGGGGAACGGCCGATCGACCGGGTGATCGTGAATGGGGCGCTTGAACGATCCGTGGTTCCCCCCACCCCTAACCCCTCCCCAAGAGGGGGAGGGGAATCAGGTTGGCGCACTTTAAAAAATCAGGCCGCCGCCGCCGCGCCCTTGTGCGCGTGCGCTGCCAAATAACGCTCCGCGTCCAGCGCGGCCATGCAGCCCATGCCGGCGGCGGTGACGGCCTGGCGGTAGATTTCGTCGGCCACGTCCCCCGCGGCGAACACGCCGGGGATATTGGTCTTCACCGTGCCGGGCTCGACGATCAGATAGCCGTTATCGCGCATCGCGAGCTGGCCCTTGAACAGTTCCGTTGCCGGCGCATGGCCGATGGCGATGAACACGCCATGGGTTTTCATGTCGGTGACCGCGCCGGTGCGCAGGTTTTTCAGCCGCGCATGCGTAACCGAAACCGGATCGTCCGTGCCGCAGATTTCCTCCAGCGCGGTATCCCAGATCACTTCCACTTTAGGGTTGGCGAACAGGCGCTCCTGCAAAATCTTCTCGGCGCGGAATTCCGCGCGGCGATGCACGACGGTAACCTTGGTGGCGAAATTGGTCAGGTACAGCGCTTCTTCCACGGCGGTGTTGCCGCCGCCGACGACGATCACTTCCCGTCCGCGATAGAAAAACCCGTCGCACGTGGCGCAGGCCGAAACGCCGAAGCCGCCGAATTTCTGCTCGCTCGGCAGGCCGAGCCATTTGGCCTGCGCGCCGGTGGAAACGATCACGCAATCGGCGGTGTAAACCTGCCCGCCATCGCCGACCATGCGGAACGGCTTCTGCGAAAAATCCACCGAAGCGATCATGTCCTCGACCACTTCTGCGCCGACATGCAGCGCCTGGGCCTTCATCTGCTCCATCAGCCACGGCCCCTGGATCACATCGGCAAAGCCCGGATAGTTTTCCACATCGGTGGTGATGGTGAGCTGCCCGCCCGGCTGAATGCCCGCAATCACCAGCGGCTTACGCATCGCCCGCGCCGCATAGATCGCGGCGGTATAGCCGGCGGGGCCGGAGCCGATAATGACGATTTCCGCGTGACGTGCGGTCATGGGCGTTCCTGAAGCGTGGTGCTCAGGATTGGATATAGGGGGAGTCGGGGAAATGCGAGGGTAGGCGTGCGATGTTGAGGAATTTTGTCCTA
>DASZPV010000078.1:0-13214 GCA_035549875.1 Caulobacterales bacterium | reverse complement strand
TGCGCCCACCACCCGCAAACGCAGGTCCATGTCATAGGCCTTTGCCATCGCCGCCTCCTGATCCGCCAAGACGACAGATCAAGAATCACCGTTCGCAACCAAAGGGAATCCCCGACTCGACGTTTCTTGAAACGGCTCTAACCCGCGCGCCAGCGAACTCCGCGTCGTCCGCAAGTGGGGCGAGCGGGCGACGCGTTTTTATAAGATCATCGAGACTCACCGTGGCCACGGCGCCGTCGTCCCAGGCCACGCGCAAGACGCGGTCAGGCAAGGCTTCGGCGGCGATAATTTTGCCTACAGTGCTCATTGCTCACTCAATTCGCGCCACTTTTGCCGCAGCAGGGGTTGGTTATGGTCCGCGAAGAACATGGCGATTTCCGTGGTGGCTAAGCGCGCTATTCTTGGCATGACGACCCAGGCCCTAGCGTTGACGTTGTTAGGCGCCGTTCTACCCATTTCAAGCAATTGACTCGGCCCTTCTCCGGGCTCAGCCTATTCATGCGGACTTTGGCGGGACACCCTAGCGCCGCGGAACTCGCGGCAGGAGGCATGCATGCGCGTTCAAGTCGCCGGCCGGCACGTTGAGTTGGGTCAGGCGCTACAAACAAGAATTAACGACGATCTCGGCCGAACAATTGAAAAGTATTTTCCGCGGTCGGGCGAGGCGGTGGTCACCGTGGCGCGCGAGGGCGGCGGCTTCGAGGTCGATTGCTCCGTCCATCTGCCCTCGGGAATCGTTCTTCAGGCCGAAGGCAGCGGCGGAGATGCGCACGGGGCTTTCGAGAACGCACTGGAGAAGATGGAAAAACGCGTACGCCGCTACAAACGGCGCCTAAAAAACCATCACAACACGCAAAAGGAGCCGTTGCCGGCCGAGTCTGCGACTGCCTACGTTCTCAAATCAGATCAGGATCAGGCCGAAGCAGACGAAAGCGAAGCTGCGGCAGGCGAGGCGCCGGACGGCGCGCCCTTGGTCATCGCTGAAACCACGGTGTCGGTGAAGACCATGACGGTGTCGATGGCCGTTCTGCAGCTCGATCTGGCCGACAGCCCAGCGCTTTTGTTCCGCAACGCGGCGAACGGAGGCCTGAATCTTGTATATCGCCGTCCTGATGGAAACGTCGGTTGGGTTGATCCCCAGCGCGCCAATGGCGGCGTGGAACAGCACAACGGCGACGCGCGTTAGCCCGCACACCCGGGGCGCGGGGCGTCAGGGCGGATAGTTTGGTGAACGATTTCAGAGACCTGTTGGCGCCAGGCGCTGTGCTTACGCGCCTGACCGCCTCGACCAGGAAGCAGGTCATTCAGCGCCTCGCCGAGAGCCTGTCGCGCGTTGCCGGGCTTGATCCGCGCGCGGTGTGCGAAGCCGTGATGCGGCGCGAGCGCCTGGCCGGAACCGGCATCGGCGAGGGGGTCGCGCTGCCGCATGCGCTGACCGAAGGGCTGAGACGGCCGCTGTGCGGCTTTGCGCGGCTGGAGACGCCTGCCGATTTCCAGGCGCCGGACGGCCGCGGCGCGGATCTTGTGGTCATGCTGCTGTCGCCGCCGGCGTCGAACGCCGAACACCTCAAAGCCTTGGCCAAGCTGTCGCGCCTCCTGCGCCGGGCCGAGGTTCGGGACGGGCTGCGGGCGGCCCGCGGCTTTGACGAGCTGATGGCGGCGTTTGATTTTGGCCGGGCCGTTCACGCCGCTTGAGCATCGCCCTTAACGAGACGTTTCCGGCTGGCGGGCCATGCTGGCGCCAGTATGGCGCTGACCCCGATCTCGGCCGATCTGCTCCTGAGTTGGGCGAGCGCAAAAAGCGCGCCCAGGGGCTCCGCCGCGACCAATGCGAATGCGACGACCGCCGCCTCCGGCGTCAAGGCGCCATGGGATGACACGAAGCACCTGACCCCCGCCAGCACGCTGGTCTCCCAGGCGCTCGCCGGAAAAACCTTCTTCGACGACAGTTCCAAAACCTTCACCGGCGCCAATGCCGACGAGCGCAAGCTGTTCGCGCTCTATTCCGGCCTCAACAGCCTTTCGGCTCTGGTCGGCCGGTACGACCAGAAAGGCGTTGCAACCGCCGAGCAGGACCGCCTCGCCAAGGCCTTCGATGCCGGGCTCAAACAACTGGATTCATTTCTAGCCGGCGCGAAGTTCGATGCGCTTTCGGTTGTGCGCGGCGCGCTGAGCAGCCAGGCGCTATCCGGCGCCGCGGTTGCTGAGACGCGGCGCGATTACACCACCGGCGTGGTCGCCCGCGGCGATCCGGATAGCGCGAACGGCGCCTTCTCCGGGCCTCTTTCATTTCATGTCGATACGCTGCCGATTACCGGCTCAGCGCAATCGATTGACATCGATCTCGCGGATATGGGCGCGACGCCGCGCTCGCTGAACAATGTTGTCAACTTCATCAATAGCAAATTGCGCGCGGCCGGCCTTACCAGCGCGTTCAAGGCGGTGAAGCAAGACGCCGCCGGTGCGGTAGGCGGCGACCAATATGCGCTGAAGCTTACCATCACGTCCGGCGAAAAGGTTTCGTTCTCAGCCAACACGGCGGCGCCGGCGGTTTATCTCGCCAGCGCGGCGGGGCAGATCACCAAGCTCGCCGATCCCGATGGCGCCGTAGCGACGCCGCCGCAGAACGCGCCGAACGTCGCGTTCGACAAGCTGGCGGCCCAGGGCGTCACGGTAAAATCCAGCGCCGCCAGCGCGGACGGCTCTTTGTACGTGCTCGCCGACGCCAGCGGAACCGTGAACGGCCAGCCGGTTAAAGGCGCCGGCGATGTCGCGCTGATGAAATACGATAGCGCCGGCAATCTCCTCTACACGCGGACACTGGGCGCAGACGGAATGGCCAGCGGGCTTTCCCTTGCCGTTGCCGCCGATGGCAAAGTGGCCGTCGCCGGATCGATTTCAGGCTCGCTGACCGATGGCGGAACCGCTGCGGCGACCGGGAATGATTCCTTCGTCACGCTGTTTGACGAAGAGGGCGTCGAGCAATGGACCAAACGCGAAAAGAACGCCCGTGACGGCGAGGCCAGTGCGGCGGCGTTCGGCGCAGACGGCTCGGTCTATGTCGCCTCCAGGCAGAAAAGCGCTAGCGGCGATTGGGATGCGGCGCTGACGGCCTACGGCGCGGACGGAACCGCCCGCGGAACCCAACTTATTTCCGGCGCCGGCGATCAAAGTCCGCGCGCCATTGCGGTGCAGGATCTCGGCGGCGGCGTACAGCGCGTGACGCTGGCGAATGTCGAAGGCGCCAAGCTGATGATGCGCCAGTTCGATGATAACGGCGCCGCGCTCTCTGCGGGCGCCACGCGCGATCTTGGCTCGCTGGCGGGCGGCGACGTGTCCGGCCTCGTTATCGATGGTTCCGGCCTCTATGTCGCCGGCACGGCGAAGGGCGGCGGGCTGAACGCCGGCGCGGTCGCGCGCGCCTACTCGGGCGGCCAGGATGGGTTCGTTGCAAAGATCGGCGCCGATCTTGTCGCCGCCGGCGCAGATCGCGTCAGCTATATCGGCGGCGCAGGGGACGACACGATCGCCGGGCTGTCCGTGCAGGGCGGGCAGGTTTATGTCGGCGGCGATTCCACCGCTGCGTTTGCGGGACAGACCGCGCTGCGCGAGCGCGACGGTTTCGTCGCGCGGCTCGATGCAAGCGGCGATCTGGATTGGACGCAACGCGTCGCCGGCGGCAAGGACTACGCCGCGCGCGGTTTCGCGGTGGACGGCCTGGGCGCTTCGGCGCTGGACCGGCTGGGCCTGCCGCAGGGCGAGGCGGCGTTCAAGGACGTCGCCGACCTGGTTTCAACGACCAGCTTGCGGGCGGGCGACCAGTTTTCGGTATCCGTGAACGGCCACGGCGCGCAGACGATCACGATCAAGGCCGACGATACGTTGCAGACCCTGGCCGATCGCGTCGAGAAGATCATCCTGTCGGCCGGCGCGGCGAGCGTCCAGCTCAGCACCAGCGGCGACAAATTCAAGATCGTTCCTTCGGCCGGCGCGAAGATCGAATTGCACGCCGGTCCTGCCGGCAAGGATGCTCTTGCCGGCCTGGGCCTGTCCGAGGGCGTGGTGATGCAGACGCCGGATTTGACCAAGAGGACTCATCCGCCGCCGGTTTACGGCCTTGGCCTTTCCTCGCTGATGTCGCTGACCGACAAGCTTGGCCGCAAGGAAGCCAGCGATGCGATAAGTGCGGCGATGCAGACGGTGCAGAAGGCGTTTCGCGCCCTTAGTGCGCCGCCCGCCAGTGCAACGCCGACGGGAACCGCGCCCGCCTATCTGAAAAAGCAGCTCGCCAATTATCAGGCGGCGCTGGCGCGGCTTTCGGCCTAGGCAGTCCCCCAGACGGCTTGTCGGCGTGGCGGCGCGCGGCCTAGTCTGCGCCGAAAGCGTTGGGGCAGGACAAGCACGCATGATCTCCCGGTTCGCACGTGTCCGCATGAGCCCGTTGCTTGCCGCAGGCGCCGTCGTTGCGCTGGTCTTGAGTGGGTGCAGCGGCGCATCCCGGTCTGCCGCTGGGGCGGACACATTCGTCGAGACCGCCGAAGCCGAACTGGCCGAACTCAGCGAATTCGCCAGCAGGGCTGATTGGGTGCGCAGCACCTACATCATGTACGACAGCAACTGGCTATCGACGAAGGCCAATGAACGCTACCTCGAACGCACGGCGGCGCTGGCCAAGGAGGCCGCCAGCTACGCCGACGCGAGCGGCCTGTCGGCGGAGACGGCCCGGAAGCTTGCGCTGCTGCAGCGGCAGTTGACGCTGGCGCCGCCGAGCAAGGCCGGCGCCGCCGCGGAACTTTCGAAGATAGCGACCGATCTCGATGAAAAGTATTCCGCCGCGAAGTTCACGATCGCCGGCAAGGAAATGCGCCTCGACGATGCGTCCGAGGAAATGAAGACCTCGCGCGATCCCAAACGGCTGAAGGCGCTATGGGAGGGCTGGCACTCGATCGCCCCGCCCATGCACGCAGAATACGCTCGCATGGTCGAGATCGCCAATGAAGGCGCCCGTGAACTCGGCCACGCCGATACCGGCGCGATGTGGCGGGCGAAATACGATATGCCCGCGGACGAGTTCGCAAAAAAGACCGACGCGCTCTGGGAGCAGGTAAAGCCGCTTTATATCGATCTGCAATGCTATGTGCGCGCCAAGCTGAGCGAAAAATACGGCGCCGAGGTGCAGCCGGAAACCGGTCCGATCCGCGCCGACCTGCTGGGCAATATGTGGGCGCAGGATTGGAGCGGCGTCTTCGATGTCGTGGCGCCAAAGGGGCTGCCTGGGCCGGGCTACAATGTCACGCGCAATCTTGTGGCGCAGAAATACACGCCGGAGCGCATGATGCGCACCGGCGAGGCGTTCTTCACGTCGCTTGGTTTTGCCCCCCTGCCGCCGACGTTCTGGGAGCGCTCGATGATTACGCGCCCGCGCGACAGGGAAGTGGTCTGCCACGCCTCGGCGTGGGACGTCGACAATGTCGATGACCTGCGCATCAAGATGTGCACGCTGATCAACGAGGAGGATTTCCAGACGATCCACCACGAACTCGGGCACAACTTTTATCAGCGCGCCTACAACAAGCAGCCCTACCTGTTTCGCGATGGCGCGAATGACGGCT
Source organism: Caulobacterales bacterium (assembly GCA_035549875.1). GTDB lineage: Bacteria > Pseudomonadota > Alphaproteobacteria > Caulobacterales > Aquidulcibacteraceae > JAKFWI01. The sequence continues at coordinate 7,602 of DASZPV010000078.1, read as the reverse complement.
TTCACGAAGCCATCGGCGATATGCAGCAGCTTTCAATCACGCCGGACTACCTCAAGAAAATCGGCCTGATCACCACCGTGCCGCCGGCCTCGGCGGATATTTCCCTGCTGCTGCAACGGGCGATGGACAAGGTGGCGTTTCTGCCATTCGGCCTTCTGGTCGATAAATGGCGCTGGCAGGTATTTTCCGGTCAGGTGAGCCCCGCGCAATACAATGACGCCTGGTGGAAGCTGCGCCTGCAATATCAGGGCGTTGCCCCGCCCGGCCCGCGCCCGGCCGATGCGTTCGATCCCGGCGCGAAATATCACGTGCCCGGCAACACGCCGTACATGCGGTATTTCCTGGCCGATATTTACGAATTCCAGTTCTATCGCGCCGCATGCAAACAGGCCGGCTGGCAGGGGCCGCTGCACCGCTGCTCGTTCTATGGCGACAAGAACGTCGGCGCGAAATTCAACGCCATGCTCGAGATGGGCGCGTCCAAACCATGGCCTGATGCGCTGGAGGCGTTCACCGGCTCGCGCGAAATCGACGCCAGCGCGATCGCCGAGTATTTCGCGCCGCTTCAGGTTTGGCTAAAGGAACAGAACAAGGGACGCCAATGCGGCTGGTGATCGCGCGGCCGACATGATCCGGCCGCCGTCACGCGCGTATACGATCTGAAGAGGAACCCATGCGCTTCTTGTTTTTTGCCATCGCCGCGCTGGCGGCGACGGCGATTCCAGCGTTCGCCGCAACTCAGACCGCCGTGTTCGCTGGCGGCTGCTATTGGTGCATGGAACACGACATGAAGGCGATTCCTGGCGTTATTTCCGTGACGTCGGGCTTTACCGGCGGAACGTTGCGAAACCCGACCTATGCCGATGTCGTCACCGAGACCACGGGGCATTACGAAGCCGTCCGCATCACCTACGATGACGCCAAGGTGACCTATGCCGGCATTCTTACTCGCTATTGGCGCCTCATCGATCCGACGGACGCCCGCGGCCAGTTCTGTGATCGCGGCCCATCCTATCGCGCGGCGATATTCGTCACGCCCGAGCAGAGGGCGGTGGCCGAGGCGTCAAAGGAGGCGTTGATCAAGTCCGGCAAGATCAACGGCAAGATCGTGACCCAGATTTTGCCGCTCGGCGTGTTTTACCCGACGGACCGCGAGGATCACATCGACTACGCCGAACGCAACAAGTTTGCCTACCAGATGTATCGGACAGGCTGCGGCCGCGACACCCGGCTCAAGGCGATCTGGAAAAACTAGGCCGCCGCCCGCTGCGCCGGGCGGTTGAGGATCGGCGTGTGCGATCGGAGAAGGTCGCGCTCGATCTCCGCGCGCGCCGCCGGATCGGAGATTTCCACAAGGTGGATTTCAGCGGCGCCGAGCGATTGCGCGGGCGCCCACATGTCGTGCCGCGTCAGCGCGTCGGCGAACGAGGCGGTCTGCGCCACGTAGAGCGTGATCGGGCCGCCGGCTTCCATGGTTGGATAATCGCCCGGCTTGACGAACATGTAGATGCCGCCGACGGGCTGCCACTGCCGCTTGGAGCGCGCCACATCGAATTCATACCAGCGTCCGCTGGCGCCTTGCCAAGAGAAGCTCACGAAATATTCCCAGCCATCGTCGCATTGAGGTGGGAGGATAGAATGAGTCGCGGGGGCGCCGCCATTCTTGCCGGCGGCTTTTCCTCAGCCGCTGATGTCCCAACTCACAACCGTGGCGCCGCTGGCGGCGAAAAACGGTCTCCAGAACGCATCGCGTGCGGCTTGCTGACGCGCTGCCTCTTCCGGGCGGTCCAGAGTGACGATGCGGAGCGATACCCCGGCAAGCGCCGCGCCCGGGACCGCCGTCGCCGGCGCGTCGCTACGATAGATGGAAAAGCCGTGCGCGTCATTTTCCAGCAGGTCGGACACCAGAACGAAGCGGCGCTTCGTTTCCGGCGCGACGAAATCGGGATCGGCCGCTGCGGCCCGGATCGAGGCGGCGATCGGCGACAAATCCGCGCCTGTTCCACCGCCCGCGCGGCGCACGGCTGATTCAAGCGCGCTGCCGATCGTCCTGTCCCATTCGGCCTGCGCCATGGTGGGGTTTTCGAACAGCGGATTGACCAGGTTCGGCTGGCGCGGAAGGCATTTTGAAAACAGCAGCCGGGGCTCTTGTGGCGCATCCGGCCGTAGCGCCAGGATGGTGAGCCGCTGGTAGGGTTGCAGCCGCGCGCGCTCCTGCGCCACGACGGCGGCGAGGCGTTTCTTGTGTCGCGGCGCAAGCTTGTCGGTGGCGTCGACGAGTATGACCGTATGCGCTGCGATCGGCGCGTCGCGCAGGCAGAGTGTTTGCGCGTCAACCGCCGGCGGGCGCAGTAACGCTACGGCGGCGCCGACGCCGCCGACGATCAGAAACGCCGCGCCGGTCAGCGCCCATCCCAGCGCATCCTTACGCCGCCGCCCTGGCTTCATGGCGCGCGGTCCATCTGCGCTACCAGCGTTTCCAATTCATGACCCAGCGCTTCGAGCTTTGCGGCGGCCGCTGCTTCGGAATCGGCGAGCGCCCGATCCGCCGCAAGGCGCAAATCCGCCGCGCCGGAAAGGGCGTCGGAGAAGGTTACGCGCGTCGGCGGCGCATCGGCGAAGTACGTAGGCGCGGCGGCGCCGTTGCGAGCGGCGAGATTTTCGCGGCGGTAAAGCTGAATCAGCGCGCCGCCTTCTTCGCCTGCAAGCCGGGCGGCGGCGTCGATCTGCTGCAATTCGGCGGCGGCGCGGTCGTAAGCCTCGCGCCCGCGGCCGACGTCGGCGCGCATTTGCGTCAGCCGTGCGTCGATGGCCGCATGCGCGGCCTGTACAGGCGCCTCCATTTCGCTGCGCACTTCCGCTCTGGTCTCGGCGAGCGCGTCGGCGGCTTGCTGCGCGGCGCGGTCGAGCTTGCCATAATCGGGATAGGGATCGTCGAAACCGGAATACCCTTTGAGCGCGGAGAACACCCACACGCCGGCGCCGAGCATCAGCAGGATCACCGCCTGCGGCGAAACCAGACCGAACAGGCTTGCTTCGTTCATCAGATCGGCGGGGGTTTTGCCGACTGCGCCGAGCCCGTCGCGCCAGCGTGCGGCGAACAGATTGAGCGCGACCGACAGCCCGCCGATCAGCGCCAGCCCGGCGCCGCCGAGAACACGCGCCAACGGCCGGGCGTGTCCGATATAACGCAGGCCCAGAAAGCCGGAGAGGAATCCCAGCGCGACGTTGGCGCCGGAAAGCCCGGCTGCGGTCACGGCGCCGCCGAGCAGGCCGCGCGCATCGGTTTCGGCGAACAGGGCGGCGCTGAACAGGGCTTCAAACAAAGCGGCAAGCAGCAGCATGCCCGCCTGCAGCACACGGCTGTCCGGATAGATCGCCGGGCGGCGCAGATTGTTCGCGCGGCGAAAGCCTTCCAGCTCGCTCGCCGTGCGCCCCGCGCGGGCCGCGAGATCGCGATAGACGGGGCTCAGCCGCCCCGCGGCGAGGCGCAAACTCACCCGCGCCTGCGCGCAGGGCGCTTCGAAATCGGGGGCGGGCGGCATGCCGCGCCTTAGTTCGTGCTCGACCTCCGCGGCCAGCGCCTCGCGGGCCCGCCGCGCCGCGCCGACCTGGGCCTCCAGCGAGTCGATCACTTCACGCTCGGCCGCGCTCCATTCGCCGTCCGTGCGGGCAGGGGAGCCCGCGGCGCCATCGGCGCGCGCGCGGGCGCTGATCGCGCCGCGGCGGTCAGCCGGCGGCGTTTCGCTCGTGCGCTGATTTGGTTCGGGCTCGCCCATGTCGCCCCCAGTGCCGATGATTTAGACTGGCTAGGGTTTGGCGCACAACGCGACTTGGAGGGGGCGTGGCGGAAATTGATCTCGATGCCCTGCTCTCGGTCGCGGCGGACGCCGCCCGCGAAGCGGGGGAGGCGCTGCGCGCCCACCGATTGCAATGGTCGGGGATCGAGAGCGTCGTCGGCCGGGAGGTCAAGGTCGGCGCAGACAGGAAGGCCGAGGCCATAGTCCTCGACGCCCTGAAGGCCGCGCCCGAAATCGCCGGCCGGCCGATCCCCATCCTTTCGGAAGAGGCCGGCTGGGTGGGGGAGCGCGAAGGGGATCTGGCCTGGGCGGTCGATCCGCTCGACGGCAGCGTCAACTACATCAAAGGCTATCCCCATTGCGCGGTGTCTATTGCGCTGATGCGCGGGCGTGAGCCGCTGCTGGGGGTGATCGACTGCTTTCTGCTGAACGAGACCTTCACCGGAATAGTGGGCCGCGGCGCCAAGCTGAACGGCGGCGCCATAAAAGTTTCTTCTGCCGCCGATCGCGGCGCGGGCATCCTCGCCACCGGCATTCCTGCGCGGGCGCAGATCGATGGTCCCGTGTTTGAAGCTTTCATGACCGACATGCTGCAATGGCGAAAGGTCCGCATGATCGGCTCGGCGGCGGCGGCGCTGGCCTACGTGGCCTGCGGCCGCGCTGATTTCTATCGCGAATCCGGCGCGATGCTGTGGGATGTGGCTGGCGGCTGCGCGCTGGTGCTGGCCGCCGGGGGGCGGGTGCGCATGGACGGGCCCGCGCTGGACCAGCCGCTAACGGTCGCCGCGTCGAACGCGGGACTCGTGAGCTACCTTCACGGTTGAACGCTCACTGCGTTCATCGGCAATTGAGGGTGGACTTAGACCTTTTCCCCTATTACGACTTATCCATAAGTGGGATAAATCAGGTGCGATAATGACGCCAACTGGGGTGGCGGGCATGGCGGTGCGGATCGCCGATAAAAAGCCTGGCGGGGTATTGGTGGGGAAAAAGGCTTCCGTTGAGGCCGTTGCCGCCCTGTTGGCCGTCCAAGCTCATGCCGAGACAAGGATTTTAGGCTCCATCGCGCTGGATTCCGGTGAGGCGCTCACGCGCGCTGCTATCAGCAAGGCCGGTGATGTTGAGTCGGTCATTCTTTGCGGATTCGTTGATGATCGCGCCGCCACCCGCAAACTGCTTGACCAGATCTCTGCGCTGCGTTTGCGCCCCTTTGTGGCCGATCTGACCGGGGCTGGCGTGGTCATCCGGCCGATGGCGATGGCCGATGTGCTGGGCCGCGCGCCGAGCCCGGTGGATTGGGAAAACATTCGCGGCGCCTTTGCCGGCAAGCGCGTGCTGGTCACCGGCGCTGGCGGCTCGATCGGCTCAGAACTCGTTCGCCAGCTTGTCGCGCTGAAGCCGGCGCGGCTGACTCTGGTCGATAGTTCGGAATTCAATTTGTTTTCGATCGATCATGAATTGGCGGAAATCGCGCCCGACGTCGTGCGCGTTCCGGCGCTGTGCTGCATTCGCAATCAGGATGCGCTGACGCGCTGGTTTGCCCGCGAGCGGCCGGAAATCGTGTTCCATGTCGCCGCGTTGAAGCAGGTGCCGTTGCTGGAAAGCCATGCCGCCGAATGCGTGCTGACGAACATCATGGGCACACGCAATGTTGCACGCGCGGCCCGCGCCGCCGGCGCCCACATGGTTCTGGTGTCGACCGATAAGGCCGTCAGCCCGCGCAGCACGATGGGCGCTTCCAAACGGATGGCGGAATCCTATTGCCAGGCGCTGGATGTGCAGTCCGGCGCGCGCGGCGGTTCGCATTTCCTGGTCGCGCGCCTTGGCAACGTGCTTGGCTCGACGGGGTCGGTATCGCCGCTGTTTGAACGGCAATTGGCGCAGGGCGGTCCGCTCACCGTCACCCATCCGGATGTCGTGCGATATTTCATCACCATTCCGCAAGCGGCGGCATTCCTGCTGCAGGCGAGCGCCACTGCGCTCGCCGCTGGAGACGCCGCCCCGCGCGGCGTGGCGCATGTGCTTGATATGGGCGAGCCCGTCCGGGTGGTCGATCTGGCGTCCGACATGATCCGGCTGGCGGGCCGTCAGCCGGAGGCGGACGTCGAGATCAGCTTCGTCGGCCTGCGGCCCGGCGAAAAACTTGCCGAGCAATTGGTCGATGAAAACGAATGGATTCTCGGTGATCGCACCGGGCCGGTGATGGCCGTGGCTTCCGAACCGCGCGATCTCGACGACGTTGATCGCGACATGGATTCGCTGATTGGCCTCGCCAATGCCGGGCGGGATGAAATGGTCAAGGCGCGCCTGTTGGCGCTCGTCGGCGTTAATGGCGAAGAGCAGGATCGCGCCGTCGGCTAACGATTAGGGCGCGCTGCGCACGCCGTATCGATGGCCGCCGCCAGCGCTACGGCAGCGGCGCCAGATTCACCAGATATCTCGGAAGCGCCGCCGTTCAGGATCGTCGCCAGGAACGCGCGCACGTTTTGCCCCAAAGGATCAGGCGCCTTTTCGGCGAAACCCGGATCGAGCGCGAAGGGCGTCGTGTTGCTCATCGTCCGCGACAGGAAATCGACGCTCACCTCGCCGCTGGGGTAGGTCACGCGCATCGTGCGCATGCGCTTTTCCGCCACGCGGCTGGCGGTTAGCCGCGCGCGGCCGGCGGGAAAATGCAGATGGGCTTCGACCGTGTCGTATTCGGCTCCGCGCTCGGCCCGGCCCGTAGCCAGAATTTCGCTCGGCGCATCGCCGAACAGCACGGCGACCAGATCAAGGTCGTGGATCATCAGATCGAACGTGACGCTGACATCCATGCCGCGCCCCGTGAACGGTCCCTCGCGCACGGATTCCACACTCAGCGGCTTTTCCGGAACATCGAACAGCCCGAGCGCCTTTAGCACGAAGCGCTCTTGATGCCCGGCCTGCAAGATCACATCGGCGCGCGCGGCGGCTCCAACCAGCGCGCGCGCGTCGTCAAGGCTGGCGGCGAGTGGTTTTTCGACCAGCACATGGCGCTTTGCCGCCACCGACGCGCCAGCCAGCGCCGCATGGGTTCGTGCGGGCGTGGCGATGATCAACGCCTCGGTCGCGGCGAACAGATCGTCCAGGTTGGCGAAGGCGCGTACGCCGTACCGGCCGGCCATATCGTCGGCGCGGTCGGCGTCAGTGTCATAGACGCCTTGGAAATCCGATGCTGGCGCTTGCGATAACTGGCGCGCGTGATTGGCGCCGAAGGCGCCAGCGCCGATAAGCCCGGTCTTCAGCCGTTTGGTCATGGGCGTCTTCCTCGCCGCACCGGGGCGGTGAGGCAAGCGCTGACTTGATCCGCGCGACTTAGTCGCCGATCTCGACCTTGCTCACGTTCCACTTCGACAGGCTGAGGTTCACTTTTGTGAGCGTCACCGGCAGCAGCAGGCGCACGGGCGGGGCGATGGCCGATCCTTCAACGAGGGCGAACCAGACTTCGCCGACCGGCGGGTTCTTCTTCTGCTCGGCCCGCTGGCGCGCGTCATAGCCGGCCGTTGGTACGAGCTGCATGTTGCACTTGAGAACCTGGCCGTTGTAGCCGCCCTCGCTGATCGTGCCGATGCCGGCGCCCTTGGTGACTACCGTGTCGTAGAGATAGCGGCCATCGAACGTCGGATACCGGCCCTCGCAGGTCTTCGTCCGCGCCACGGCCATGCCCATCGCCATCAGCACGTTGTTCGGATCGTAGGAGGCGCGCTTCTGGTCCTCGGTCGCGGAGGGATCGCCAAACGTGGCGTAGCCGGGCTTCACATCGATGCTGATGGCCTCGCCGTCG
>DASZPV010000077.1:0-96502 GCA_035549875.1 Caulobacterales bacterium | reverse complement strand
GCGGGGCTTCGCGCCAGCCGCCGCCTAGGGCCTTGAACAGGGTGATCTGCTTGCTCACGGTCTGCGCTTCGGAGGCGGCGAGGGCGGCGTCAGCCTGCGCTTGACTGCGCTGGGCGTCCAGCAGGGTCAGAAAGCTGTCCGCGCCCGCATCAAACCGCAATTGTGCAAGCCGCGCGGCTTCGGCGCTCTGATCGCGCGCCCGCTGCAGGGCGTTGCGGCGATCGAGTTCGTTGGCGTAGTCGGAAAGCGCGGTTTCGGTTTCCTGCAAGGCGTTCAGCACGGTCTTGTCGAACGTCGCCAGCGCCGCGTCGGCGCGGCCGGACGCCTGCCTGATGCGCGCATGCGCGCCAAGGAGGTTGGGAAAACTCCAGGAGAGCAGCGGGCCGAAGCTGTAGGAATTGGCCAGCCTGTCGTCCAGGCCGTCCTGCGTCGGCGCGGTTACGCCGATATCCCCGCCGAAGCGGATCGTGGGGAACAGGTCGGCGGTGGCGACGCCGACACGCTCTGCGGCGCCTTTCAGCGCGCGTTCGGCCTGACGCACGTCCGGGCGGCGCGCAAGCAGGCCCGCGCCATCGCCGATCGGGACCGGTTGCGTCAGTTGCGGCGGCGCCGTGCAAGCGCGCGCTTCCTGCGGCGCTTCGGCCGGCGGTACGCCGACCAGAGTGGCGAGGCGGAAGAGGGCGGCGTCCCGCCCGGCGGCGAAAGCGGGGGCGGCGGCGCGCGCGTTTTCATAGAGGGCGCTGGCGCGTGCGATATCGAGGCCGTTGCCGCGCCCGGCGTCGAACAATTTCTGCGTCAGGTCGCGCGTATTCTGTTGAAAGCCGACCGTTCGCAAGGCGACGGCGAGCTGGGCGTTATAGGAGCAGGCGTCGGCGAAGGCGCGCGCGGTTTCAGCGGCGACGGACACCCGCACAACATCGCGGGCGGCGACAGCGGCGAACCTATCGGCTTTCAGCGCGGCGACGCCATGACGGCCGCGACCAAAAAAGTCGACCTCAAACGAAACGTCGAGGCCGGCTGAGTACGTGTCTTTTTCCGGCTCCAGCGCTGTGGCGCCCGATATGGTGTTCGCGGAGGCGCGGCCGCGCTGGGCCGAGGCTGTGGCCGTGGTGGCCGGCAAATAGGAGCGCACGCGCGCTTCGCCGAGCGTTGCGCGCACGACCCGCAGATTAGCCTCGGCGACGCGCAGATCGGTGTTGACGGTAAGCGCGCGCTCGACGAGCGCATCAAGCCGCGGATCGGCGTAGAGTTTCCACCATTGATCGGTGGGCGCCTCCTGCGTAAACGCGCTGGGGCCGCCGCTCACGAAGGCGCCTTTGCCGGCTTCGGGAATTTCCCGCTCGCGATACTGGCTGCCCGCGCACGATGCGAGCGCGGCGGCGCCGAGGAACGTGGTCAGAAGGCGCGCGCTATTCATGGCCCGCCTCCGACGCTGGCGCGGCTTTGGGCGCCTTAGGCTCGGTCACTCGCGGAAGGCGTTCGGCGACCCAGCGCGAGATCACATAGAAGACCGGCGTGAAGATCAGCCCGAACGCGGTCACGCCGATCATGCCGAAGAACACGGCGGTGCCGAGCGCCTGACGCATTTCGGCGCCGGCGCCGGTGGCGATGGCCAGCGGCAGCACGCCGAAGATGAAGGCGAACGACGTCATCAGGATTGGCCGTAGCCGCGTGCCGGCCGCTTCTACCGCGGCCTGGTGCGTTTCGACGCCGCGTTCCTCCTCAGCCTGCTTGGCGAAGGCGACGATAAGGATCGCGTTCTTCGCCGCCAGCGCGATCAGCACGATAAAGCCAATCTGGGTCAGAATATTATTGTCCTGACCGCGCAGGTTCACGCCAAGGATCGCTGCGAGCACGCACATCGGCACGATCAGGATCACGGCCATCGGCAGCGTCAGCGATTCATAGAGCGCGGCGAGCACCAGGAACACGAACACCACGGCCGCCGCGAAAATGAAGATGCCCGAATTGCCGGCGAGCTTTTCCTGTAGCGCCAGTTCCGTCCATTCAAAGCCGAACCCTTCGGGCAGGACCTTGGCGGCGAGGTCTTCCATCACCTTCAGCGACTGGCCGGAAGAGACGCCGGGCAGCGCCTGGCCCTGCAATTCGGATGCGGGGTACAGGTTGTAACGTACGATGCGCACGGGGCCGGTATCGTTGCGCAAGGTGGCGATCGAGCCGATCGGCACCATGGCGCCGGTGTTTGAGCGCACCTTCATGTTCGCAACGTCCGACGCATCGGCGCGCGCGGATGGCTCGGCCTGCGCGGTGACGCGATAGGTGCGCCCGTTCATGTTGAAGTCGTTGATGTAACGCGAGCCCAGATAGATGCCGAGAGTCTGGTAAACCTCGGTCGGCGAAACGCCGAGCAATTGGGCCTTGTTGCGATCGAGATCGAGCGCCACGCGCGGCGAGCCTGTGTTGTACAGGCTGAAAACCTGCGTGACGGATTTCTGCGCTTCTGGCGTTGTGTAGGCCGCGCCCATCATCGCGCCGGTCGCGCCTTCGAGTGCGCGGTAGCCTTGGCCGGAGCGATCCTGAATCATCATCTTGAAGCCGCCGCCATTGCCGAGGCCCTGAACGGGCGGCGGGGCGATGAAAAACACGTTCGCGTCGCTGACCTGGAACGAACGGCCAATCAGGTCCTGTGAGATCGCCTCGGCGCTCAGCTTCGGATTGCCGTGGCGCTTTTCGAATTTTTCGAGCGCGACGAACATCACCCCCGAATTCGACGCGGTCGAGAAGCTTGCGCCGTCGAGGCCGGCGAATGCGACCGTGTGGTCGACGCCCGGCGCCTTTTCGGCGATGCCGATCACCTGCTGAATCGCCTTGTCTGTGCGGTCGAGCGAAGATCCCGGCGGCAATTGGATGACGCCGATAAGGTAGCCCTGATCCTGCTGCGGGATAAAGCCGGTGGGCGTGGCGCCGAGACGCCAGCCGGCGACCCCGATCAGCACGACGTATATGATCGCCAGCAGGCCCGTGCGGCGGACGGTGACCGCCGTAAAGCGGCCGTAACGGCCGGAGAGACTCTCAAATCCGTTATTGAATGTGCGGCCAAGCCTGACGACGGGACGGCGCCATCCGGGATATTCCTCGATCGGGCGCGGCGCGCCATGCGGCTTGAGCAGCAATGCCGCCAGGGCCGGCGACAAGGTAAGCGACACGATCAGCGAGATGATCGAGGCGGCGGAAATGGCGACGGCGAATTCGCGATAGAACGCGCCGGGGATGCCCGGCGTGAGCGCCGTCGGCACGAAAACGGAGATCAGCACGGCGCCGATCGCGATCAACGGGCCGGAAACCTCCTCCATGGTCTTGTAAGCGGCCTGTCGCGGCGTTTCGCCGAGACGGATGTGCCTCTCCACGCTCTCGACCACCACGATCGCATCGTCGACGACGATGCCAACGGCAAGGATCAGCGCGAACATCGATAGCGTGTTCAGCGAATAGCCCAGCGCTAACTGGATCGTGAACACGCCGACGAGCGACACCGGTATCGCGATGATCGGCACCACGGCGGCGCGCCAGGTCTGCAGGAAGACCAGCACGACGATGACGACCAGTACGATAGCTTCAACGAGGGTGTGTTCGACCGCCTCTACCGATTGGGCGACGTATTCGGTCGGGTTGTAGGGGATCGAATAGGCCATGCCTTTCGGGAACTGACCCGAGGCGGTCTTGAAATCGGCGAGCACGGCCTGTGCAGTCGAAAGCGCGTTCGATCCGGGCTGCTGAATCACCGCGATGCCGACGCCGGGAACGCCGCTGAAATAGCCGCGCAACGAATAATCCTGAGCGCCGAGTTCGACGCGGCCCACATCGCGCACGCGCGTGACGCGGCCGTCGGCATCGGTCTTGATCACTGCGTCGGCGAATTCCTCGGGCGTGCCCAGCCGGCCTTCGACCTGGAGCGGCGCATCGAACGCGGGCGGGGCGGCGCCGGCGGGCGTGCGGCCCAGTGCGCCGCCGGCAACCTGCACGTTCTGCGCCTGCAGTGCATTGACGATTTCCGTCGCCGTCAGATTGCGCGCGGCGGCAAGGTCAGGGTCGATCCAGACGCGCATAGAGTAATTGCCGCCGCCGAACACCTGGACGGCGCCGATGCCAGGAATGCGCAGCAACCGATCGCGCATGACCGATTGGGCGTAATTGCCGAGATAATCGATATCGAGCGATTTGTCGGGCGAGCTAAGCGCTCCGATGAGCAGGAAATTCGTCGATTGCTTATCGACCGTGACGCCGATCTGGCGCGTGTCTGCGGGCAGGCGCGGTTCGGCCAGCTTGACGCGGTTCTGCACCAGCACCTGGGCCTGATTGAGATCTGTGCCCGGCCGGAACGTAACGGTAATCGTGGTCAGCCCGTCGGCGGTGTTCGACGACGTCAGATACAGCATGTTCTCGACGCCGTTGATTTCCTGTTCAAGCGGCGCGGCGACGGTCTCGGCCATGGTTTCCGCCGAGGCCCCAGGAAACACCGCCGTCACCGCCACCGTTGGCGGGGCGATTTCGGGATATTGCGCCAGCGGCAGGAATTGCAGCGAGAACATCCCAATCAGCGTGATCACGACGGAGATCACGCCGGCGAAGATCGGCCTGTCGATGAAGAAGCGGGACATGCGGGTTTAGTCCCTTACTTGCTGGCGGGCGGAGCAGAGGCCATTGCGGAAGGCGCGGCGAGGCCGCGCGCCGTTTCTGTCGGCGCGGCTTCCTGCTTGATCTGGACTTTCTGCGGCGTGACTTTCTGGCCGGGTTGCGCGCGCTGAACGCCGCTGATCACCACGAGATCGCTCGGCTGCAGGCCAGAGCGGACGACGCGCAGGCTACCGTCAAGCGGACCAAGCTCCACCGGGCGCGGCGTGACCACGCCATCAGCAGCGACGACAAGCGCCATCTTCGCCGCACCCTGCGTCACGATCGCCTGATCGGGGACCATCAGCGCCTTGTAGGTTGGCGAACCGACGACCAGCGCATTGCCGAACATGCCTGGCCGGATGAAATTCTGTTTGTTGTCGATCGCCGCACGCAGGCGCACGGCGCCGGAGGAGGCGTCGACCGCGTTGTCCGCGAAATCGAGGCGGCCCTGCCATTTGTAATCGGTCTCGTCCTGCAGCCGCACCTTCACAGGCGCGGCCTTACCCGAACGCGCCTGACGCTGATATTTCAGCAATTGCGCCTCGGACGCGTCGAACGTGAGGTAGATCGGATTGGTGGCGACGATGGTGGTGAGTACGGTGGCCTGCGCGCTGCCGCCGGAAACGAGGTTGCCCGGATCGGCCCTGCGGTCCGACACCATGCCCGACATCGGTGCGGTGACTTTGGTGAATTCCAGATCGAGTTCGCGCGCCTGGGCTGTTGCTTCGGCCTGCGTGAACGCGGCTTTCGCCGCATCGAATTCCTGCTGGCTGATCGCCGTTTCCTTGACCAGCTTCTCGGCCCGTTCGTAATCGGCTTTTGCAAGCGCCAATTGCGCGCGGGCGAAATCGAGCTGCGCCTGCGCCGGACGCGGATCGAGTGTGAACAGGAGCTGGCCCTGGTTCACGTATTGGCCGTCGCGGAAATTTACCGCCTGCACATAGCCGCCGACGCGCGCGCGCACTTCCACAGATTTGCTGGCTTCAAAACGGCCAACGAACGAATCCCAATCGACGACGTCCTGCGCGATTGGATTGGCCACGGCCACGGGCGGTGGCGGCGGGGCGCCTTGCTGGCCAGATGCGGCGCCGCGGCCGCACGCGCCTAGCGCCAGCGGCAAAACCATGCACACGATCGCCACGCCGCGAGGCGCTGATAATTCCCTCATCCCCGAATTCCCCGCACCCGCGCCGGTCAATCCGCCGGGAGTGCAATTTCGCCCCATGGGCGAGTTTTGTTACGCCTATATCTGCGTAGATGGAGACGCATAACAAGATGTCAACGGGCAACGGAATTCCCCTACGGCGCCCGAATGAACTGTATGAGAATTGGCGAAGTACAGCGATCGAGAAAGGTCGCCGTCCTGTATAATAGCCTTACTATGACAGTTCGGCGCCCTTCTAAACGCGCCCGATTAGGAACGAAAACCCACCGTGGCATGCGTGCCGTCACAGAACGGTTTTGTGTTCGAGTGTCCACATCGGCAAAGGCGGGCGGCTTGTTGGCGCGCCACGACGCGGCCCGTGCCGGAAATGATCTCCGTGATGTCGATAGCGCCATCGCGCACAGCCGGCATATCGGTGTCCCGACCCGTGGGCGGTTCGCCGGATGCATTAAATCTAATCTCTTTGTGCGAGCTGTCGCAGAATGGTTTGTTCTTCGACGCGCCGCAGCGGCACAGCGTGAGGCGATAGCCAGCCGGCTTGCCATCGATGCTTAGCGCGCCGCGGAATGCGTAGGGGCCCGCCTCGCGCGCGGAGATGAGATTGACTGGCGGCGCTTGTTCTTCGCGGCCGCCGTCTTTGCGGCGGTACTGAATGGCGCCGGAGGGGCACTCGCGCGCGACGGCCATCAATTCTTCGCCGTCCATGTCGTCGGGATGGATCCATGCCCCTGGACGTTTGCCAGAAACACTTTCGGTGCGCCCGTTACGCAGAAGCGCGAATGGATGCAGAGCTTGCCGTTGTAAGTGATCTGAACCTTTTGCCTTCCACGACTTCGGCGCCATCGACCATCATCGCAGGCGGCGGTGATTGCGGTTCGGCGGGACGAGCGGCCCTTGCGGGCGCAAGCTCAGACCTGAAGGAAGTGAAACGCTCTGCACGCACGGCGAGCGCCTTGAGCAATCCCGTGGCGCGGGCGATGCGCGTGTCGCCGTCAGGGAGGCGTCCTGCGTATTCGGCGAGTTCCCGCAGACGTTCAGTAAAGAATAGGCGCGTGCCGGCGTTGGCTGGAAGGGGCGCCGAATCGCGCAGCGCCGTGAAGCTCATCCCCGCATTGCAGTGTGGATTCGACGGCCCGGCCGGGCGCCGCGCGGCGCTTTCAGCCAAGAGCGTCATTGCCTTCATCAGATCAATCCCGAGATCGACGGCGAGGCTCTTTTCAGCGCTCGGACCGGCCACCGCGTATGCGTAAGCAAGTAGGCGCACCGTGGTCTGGTAAACCGCGTTGGCGACGTCGACGATCGCTGACGCGTCGGCATCTTCGAGCCAGACGCGGCCCTCGGCGAACGGCGGCCGGCGCAGCACAGGATTTGTCGCCGCGGGGTGGGCGGGCGTGAAGCTCGGGTTCTTGGCCAGGAGCGTTTGATATTCGTCGCGAATGGCGCGGAAGCGGCAAAAGTGCGAGTTGGAATTTTCTGCGGTGGCGCCTTCGCCTTCGGTGATGATCGCAGCGCAGGCGGCGACCGCTGTCTTCGCGCAGAGCACCGGTTTTACGCCCTTGAGATCGATCTCCGCCGGCGAGAGTTGCAGCGCAGGGTCGCCGCAGAACAGGGCGTCCTCACCGAGCTTTTCGGCCATGTGGTTCAGCGCAAATTCCATCGTTTGGTAGAATTGGCCGACCGTGTCGTAGTCGATCGCCATTGGCGTAAGCCTGGGCGTCACGGCGCCGCGTCTGAACGAGAATGATCAAAGCCTGCGCCATCTGGTTCGCTTGAGCCTTCGGGCCGCTCCAGGTGGATGAAATGCTGCAGCACATCCATAGTGTACGGCGCGAGCTTTACGACCACGCCGGCAGGCAAATAGCCTGGATCGAGTGGGAAATTGCCGCGGCCAAAGCGGGGGCTGCCGCCGATGGCGGTCGTGATATTCCAAACGGCGGCGAGATGGCCCATTTCGTCGATCGCCACATCGAGGATCGCCCGCCGCCAGCGCGTCACAGCGGCGGCTTCCTCGGCGTTCAGCCCTTCGCCCACGCCGTCCCTTAGGCTGAAGACGGCGTAACCCTGAGACGATCACATGATCGATTTGAGTCGTGCCAGCACGTGTGGGGAGCGTCAGATCGCTGAAGATGAGATAATCATCGCGGTCCAAAAGCATTCGGAGTGATCGATTAACCCGGAACTCACCGAGCGCTCCTTTGAACCCGGCTGATCCAAGAATCCAAACCGCGATTATAAATACAACGAGACCAGCTATAATCTCCATTACATTGACGCCCCCGTGCGTCGTCCCAGCTTAGCTGCGATTCGAATTGAGTCCCGTTTCAAACGGCGCGTTATAGTGGGGTCGCGTCCAGCTCTGTCTCCATGCCCTCGAAAGCATACGGATTGAGAAACTGGCGCCCCCTGAAAAGGGCTCGGTCAACGGCCGTCACAGCAGCTTCGTCACATACACGGTCGAATTCGCGACGGATGATGTCGATCTGCGCGCGCACAATCGCGAGTGCTTCGGCGGCAGTCAGGAGAAATACGCTCGCAGCTGCACAGCAGGTCGCCAGCTGGCTTTGATGCTGAGTGCCCTGGATGAGCATCGCTTGGCTTGCCACATTCCCCGTGCGGACCTGCGGGCAGATGTCATAGGCCGGCGTCAGCGCGAGGTTTGCGCCGTCCCAAAAAGCTGCATGGTTCCGCGCGTGATCATCGGTGTTGCCGCACAGGACATTGAACACAAGCCGCCCGAACAACTCACGGAGTGTTTCGCGGGGTTCGACGAAGCGATGGCGAATGATCTCGGCAAGCGTCTCATAACTCGCGTGCCGTGCCATCATCTCATCAAGTTCAAGGAGCGTAAGGGCAGACAGCATCGCCCGGCGCTGCCAGCCATCATTCGCGCGCACGCGATCAAAGCGCTCAATTAGCAAGACATCCTTGCCAAGTGCGCGCGCAAGGCGCACAGGCGCGACTTTCAGGTCGCATGCCAGAGCCAGTCGCATTGCGATGAACTCTGCTTTTACGACGCTGTAGAGGTCGTTCGATGCCGAGAACTTAGCGATGAGCTTAGTGTCGCCGTCTTCAAGCATCGCTTTTGGGCGCGCACCGCCAAGCGACGAGCCGTGCCGAAGGGCGAGGTCCAATTCCGGCGACAAGGGCACGCCGCGTTCAACCAATTCGGCAGCTTCAAGCAACGTCGCAAGTGGCGCGCTTTGACCGACGCGCGCAACATACGCGGTGGCCGACGCCTGAAAGTCGAGTGCACCGATACGGTCCGATCCCGACTCCAAGAGGTACGTCAACTCGTCGAGATCGACAGCGGCAGCCGCATCACCCGCAAGGCCCATGGTGCGATTGATAATGACACGGCGTCCCCAGGCGTCCGGCGATGCGTCACGGAGGCAGCCGGGCATCGAAAGGCCGGCGAGGGGTGCCTGTTCGCCCGCTTGCAAGGGGAGTTCGCGGTCGAATAAGGCGATCGCTTCGCGCCGATCGAGGTAACTCCGGCCATAATTGAACTGGAGCGTGTTGCCCGGACCTTTCGCAAGGCGCCCAGCGACGACGGGTGCGGTCGCGTTGGGCAGCCATACCCAGACGAAAGCTTCTTTTGGAGCGGGGTTTGAACCAGGGGGGCTAGAAGTCATCCTTCACCGCCTCGCCGCGTCGCCGAACCGCCTTAGGCAGCAGACGCAGCTTTTCGTCCTGGCGCGCACGTTCAGCGGCAAGGCGTGATGGTTCAGCCGTGAAGAGGGGGACGCCGACCACTGTCGCTGCTTCGAAGGCAAGCCCGAGACCGACACGCGGGTCGCCAAGCTCGATACGTTGCATTAGGTCGCGAGATACGCCCACGCGCTCCGCCAGCTGCTGCACACTCAGTTCACGCTCGATGCGGGCAGCGCGGATCAAGCCACCAAGGAGCGCGACAGCTTCGCGCGTTTGACGTGCGTAGGCGCGCGCCGAGCGGCGCGTCGTCGTAACGGGAGTGGGGGCGCTTTTCCTAGCCATCCCACGACCCTATCAGTAAAAGGCTAAGGGTGCAATAATATGACTTACACATACGTCATATACGGCTTGGTGACTTACCAGAAAGTCATTTAGCACCGAGGTCGGTTGTTGCCGTCCTTCTTCCTTGGGTCTTTCCGATTTGTGACCTCGATTGTCCGCGTGGGACGCTCAAGCTCAGCCTCTGTCGGCCGCCGCTCGCGCTCGGCAGGAGCGCCCACAAGTCCAAGCCGCCGAAGAGCGACCCGCGCGAGGTCTACAGCTTGCGTATTGACCGGGATGCCGTGGACCGCCGCTGCGTGCCGCAACACCGTTCCGATGAACGAGATATCGACAGCTAGCGTCGCAGGCCCGGCGCCATGCTTCGCGTGTTGGCGCCCATACATCACCAGACGCTCGCGGGTGAGGTTGGCGAGCGCCGTATCGCCCAGTTCGCGCTTGAGCCGCTCAAGCGTGTGCTCTTTCGACCGGCGAAGCGGCTTGCCGACCCCGTGGAGGTCGTCGATATGCAGATCAATCAGGCTTGCGAAGGTATCCTTACGGCTGATCCGCTTCGTTGACGGGTCGATCTCTTTGTCGATCGAGTGTTCAGCCTCGCGCGCCCATTCGTCCGCGTCGGCCTTACGGTGGAAGCTCTTGGAGAGCGCATGGCCATGCCGACGGATTTGCACCCGCCATTTCTGTCCGCGCTTTTGAACCGTCGCCACGGCTGCCATCGACACGTTCGTTCCAGAATACGGCCATTTCTGTCCGCGCTTTTGAACCGTCGCCACGGCATCACGCTCCAAGCCACTCGCCTAATCTCCCACTTGACCCCGGCACGATGCGGGCACAACCAGCCCAAATACGTGCGGCAACACGCGGAA
The DNA here is from genome assembly GCA_035549875.1 of Caulobacterales bacterium. Classification (GTDB taxonomy): domain Bacteria; phylum Pseudomonadota; class Alphaproteobacteria; order Caulobacterales; family Aquidulcibacteraceae; genus JAKFWI01. Next base: position 85,846 of record DASZPV010000077.1, on the reverse strand, counting down.
TCTTTAGCGAACATCCGAGCACAAATGGCGTCTATGAATTTGTGCCCAACGCTTTGAAGGTGCTACAAAAAGCGATGAAAATCAACGCACTACGCTTTTCAGTCGCTCCCATGATGGATTGGACGGATCGTGTTTGATTTATAAGCACTTTCAGAGGGGCGTGTGCATCCCGTGTGCGCTGTAAGTGCCAGGTTGGCTTAGCAACGTATGTCTTCGTGTGCAAAGCACGCGCGAGGCGAGTTCCGGAACATGCACGGGATGCGAAGTACAAGAGTTCTTGAATTTCGTTGTGCCAACTCTTGGAAATCTACAGTTTAGTTTTCATCGCAACAGTTAGCCGTCGGTTTTGCTAGGGCGTGCTGAAGCATACCTGCCGGCTCATTCACGCATTTGTCCAAGTTGCGCCATACGGTGTGGCTCATTCGCGATGGCGATGCGACAGGGCGCCGAGCAGCTAGTGGTGGCCGCCACGCGACGGACTATGGCCCCCCCAGCGATTGAGGTGTGACGGAATGTGCGCGTAGGCGTGGTTCACACCGAAGTCCCGGCCTCGCGAGCCGTAATAACCGGTTCCGAAATGATCGGCGCCGAAATAGCCCGACCCCCAATACTCCGGACCATTATAGCCGGGGCGGTAGTAAGAGGGGCCATAATATCTGGAGCGAGAGGGATAGCCGCCGGCATAATAATCATACCCGGCGCAGGACGATAACAGCACGGCGCTCGCGCCAACGACCAGCAGTTTCTGGATGGATTTGGACTTCATGGTCTGTCTCCTTAGATAGTTCAGGAGTCGTGGTGTCCACGGCTCTTCGGTTTGCCTCCCCAAGCCACATGTTTCGCGAAGTAGTGCCTTTAAAAGGTCTACGGCGCAACGAAGCCCGATGAAGCATCGCGCGTTCGCGGCGGATAAAATGGATACCTCGCAACACCGTCTGACGGGTTTTGCGGCCGGTATTTCGTATGGCAGGACTCGCACGTCTCCGTCAGGTGATCTGCGGCTGCCGTGAATTTCGTGAGGTCTTTCGCACGCGCCGCAGCGCGTGCTTCCAGTGCAGTTTTCTGAATGTCACGCGCCCAAGCTTGCCAATCCGCATTCGTGACGCGCGCAGCGTCCTGCAGGCCTGTGCCTGGCAAAGAAATGAGGGTAGCGGCTGCTGCAAGATCGGCGGCGTCTTGATCGGCTAGCAACCAGTCCGCCGCAGACGGCTTCTCGATAGCTTCGGCAGCCCATAATCCGTCCGCGGGAATTTCGACGGATGCGCGCATCGTGTCGAGTGTACTCGTGCTCAACGGAAGCGTCGAAGGCCGAGTCAAGGCAGGGGCCGCGGTCTTCTGAACGCATCCGGCCAAAAGGATAACCGACAGTACGAGAGTACGCATAGGCAAACGCTCCATACTTCAAAGTGGCTCATCGATTGACTAGTCAGACGTGCGTAATCGCGGCGTCCTCGCACGCTACACGCTCGGTTTGGATTGTAACGTGTTCAAGCCTGAAGGCGTCGCGCAGGCGTCGAGCCACCACCCGCCGGATGTCGTCGCCATCGGCGCCGTCCGCCAGCACGACATGCGCCGAAGCGCTTGTCTGGTCGGCGCCGGATATCCAGACGTGGAGTTCGTGGACGCCTTTAACACCGTCGACTTCTTTGATCGTCTTGCGCACGTCGGCGAGGACGAGGTCTGGCGGGACGCTTTCCAGCAGTACGTTCGCGCTCGCGCGGAGAAGCGTCCATGTGCGGGGGAGCACCCACAGACCGATCGCAATCGCGATTACCGGGTCAACCCACGTCCAGCCCGTGAAGCGGATGACTAACGCGCCCGCGATGACACCGAGCGAGCCGAGCATGTCCGCCCAGACTTCGAGGTAAGCGCCCTTGACGTTTAGACTGGTCTCCTTTGCGCCCGAGAGAAGTCGCATGGAGATCAGGTTGATGACGAGCCCTAGGACCGCAACGACAAGCATGCCGGTCGATTGTACGGTTTGCGGCTCGAAGAACCGTCGAATGCCTTCGACGAGAACGTAGATCGCTGCGCCGAAAAGCAGGATCGCGTTAAACGCTGCAGCAAGGATTTCAAACCGGCGATAACCGAAGGTGCGTAGGTCATCCGCCTTCGTGGCGCCGATGCGGATGGCGATCAGCGCCAGCGCAAGCGCCGCGGCGTCGGTGAACATGTGCGCTGCGTCCGACAGCAATGCCAGGCTGTTGAAAACAAATCCCGCCACGATCTCGGCGATGAGAAATGTTCCCGTCAGCGCCAGTGCGATCAGCAACGTCCTGCTGTTAGCGTTCGCGCCATGATCATGACCCGCGCCCATCGATTATCCTTTTTTGTGATCAAACATCATCAAGACGGTCCTATCCTTACTCAAACTAATTGACTGATGGTTTCGCAGGTGCGCGGCTCATCATGGCTTTAGCCTCGGCAACACATAGGTGTAATTTATCAAGCGCGGCCGCATCCGCCGCGCAATCGATGTTCAATAGGTTGTTGTTTCCGGCATCGAACTGAAGTCGCAGAACCGAAACGTCGCCCGCGATCGCTTGTCCGGGAATGGCGCGTGACAACATTAGCGCCAAGCCACCGTTTAGGCTTCCCGGACCTTCAGTATCGGTAGTTGAGGCGATGCGGTCCCTACGCGCGACGCCCGCCAACATTATCAGATATGAAATCAATGGCGCGATTTGCTCGTGAGAGATGAAGACTTTCATCTCCTGTTGCTGCACCCCGTTCGTGAGCTGCAGTCCCAGACAGATTTCGCGACCGTTGCTGACCGAGCAACCCCCAGATAGCCGCTCCAAACTGACGCCATTTACCTCTGCCATTGCCCTCTCCGTTCCTGTATGTCAGTTACCTGTTCGGCTTGCGCGGCGTCAGTACTTCGCGTCCGTCGGTCCTTGATATCGCAGTTACGCGCCGGCCATCGCCGCTTCGCCACGCAGGACGAGGCCAATTGCGTTTATGATGGCGGCGATGCGTACGGCCGATTGAACGCGATCCAGCGTGACACCACGCTTATGCAGCTCGGCTTCATGCGAATTGAGGCATGCGCCACAGTTTGACATGGCGGACACCGCGAACGCCCAAAGTTCGAAGTCGATTTTATCGACTGGCGGCTTGGTAAGCGCATTCATCGAAAGGTTTGCTGGCGCACTGCGATACGAATGGTTCGAAATAAGGTTGATCGCGCCATAGTAGACAGTGTTCATGCCCATCATGGCTGCTGCTGCCTTCGCGCCCCACCTTGCTTCCGCCGCCAATCGGCCGTCCGTTTCATCGCGAATCGCCTGGGCGAGGGCGGGAACGCCGGATGCGAAGGCGCATGCCAGGAAGCAGCCCCATTTTTGCTGATCCGACAGGACAGATTCCTCGCTAATCCGTTCAAGATTGATTTTGAGATCCTCGGCATAGGGAGGGAGAGCGTTTGCCAACGCCGTTATCGACATGTCATCATCTCCTCTGATCATTACGCTTGGATGGGCGCGCCTTCGGTGTAGGCGGTTGGCATCTCGCCCTCCCGCGCGCGATGACCGCTCTTAAGCATCAGCCGGCAAATCGCTGGCAGCACGTACAGGGTCAGCAGAGTCGCGGTGATCAATCCGCCAATGACCACGGTCGCCAACGGTTTCTGCACCTCGGCTCCAGTGCCGTGAGCAAGCGCCATTGGCACAAAGCCAATCGCTGGAACGATTCCGGTCATCAGAACGGCGCGGAATTTCTCGATCACGCCCTCTCGGATAGCGTCCGCGACGGGTAAGCCCGCATCAAGGCGCTGGTTTATACTCGTCATGACAACGAGCCCATTGAGCACCGCAACGCCTGCCAAGCAGATGAATCCTACTGCAGCCGATATGGAAAACGGCATGCCAGTGAGCACCAGCGTGAAAACACCGCCCGCGAGCGCGAGCGGCACCGCCGTGAACACCGCCGTCGCACCGCGAAGAGAACCGAGCGCCATGAAGAGAACGCCAAAGATCACGGTGAAGCAGATCGGAACGATCAGGCCTATGCGCTGGGAAGCCGACTGGAGATTTTCAAACTGCCCGCCCCATTCCAGACGCGCCCCGGTAGGCAACGCAACTTCCTGAGCAACGCGTCGCTGAGCTTCGGTCACGAAAGACCCGAGATCACGACCGCGAACGTTGGCTTGCACCACAACCCGGCGACTACCGTTCTCGCGGCTGACCTGGTTCAAGCCTTCAGAGAAATTGAAGCGTGCAAGCTCACGTAGCGCTACCGACTGGCGTTCGCTACTGCCGCCCTCGGGCAGCATCACTGGCAGGGAACCCACCGAGTCCAGATCATCACGAACATTGTCGGGCAGACGGACAACAATGTTGAAACGGCGATCGCCTTCAAAAACGAGCCCCGCTTCACGTCCGCCCATAGCCGTTGCGACAGTGTCGGTCACCTCTTGCAACGATAGGCCGTAGCGCGAAATGGAATCACGGTCGAACGCGACATCAAGCGTCGGGAACCCAGCGGTCTGCTCCACTTTAACATCAGCAGCACCGCGAATTTTCTGCAGTACGCTGGCAATCTTGTTCGCTGTGGCGCTCATGGTGGTTAGGTCGTCGCCATAAAGCTTGATCGCGACATCGCCACGAACGCCTGCAATCAGTTCATTGAAGCGCATCTGGATCGGCTGGGTAAATTCGTAATTGTTGCCGACGACTTTCTGTAACCGGGCTTCAATTCGCTGGATCAATTGGGCTTTAGTTTCACTCTTGTTCGGCCACTCGTCCTTCGGCTTCAGGATCACAAATGCATCGGAAGCGTTGACCGGCATCGGATCGGATGCGACTTCAGCAGTTCCCGTTTTGGAAAAAGCGAGCTTTACCTCCGGAAACTGCGCCAACGCCTTTTCGACGCTGGCCTGCATGCTTGTCGATTGCTGCAGCGAAGTTGACGGAATTCGCACCGACTGAACGGCGAAATCCTGCTCGTCGAGCGTGGGGATAAATTCCTGACCCAAGGTGAAAAAGAGTGCGCCGGCCAGCGCGAACACCGCAACGCCGCCGCCGATCACGGGCAATGGCTTGCGGAGAGCAAAGTCTAGCCCGGGTATGTAGAGCTTCTTCGTGATTTCGACGGCCTTGACTTCCTTTTCTGCAACCTTGCCGCGGATCACGAGCGCCACCATCGCTGGAACGAAGGTCAGCGAAAGGATAAATGCTGAACCCAGCGCAAGCATGAGCGTTATCGCCATCGGCGAGAACATTTTCCCTTCCACGCCGGAAAACGTCAGCAGAGGCGCGAAGACGAGGAAAATGATGATCTGGCCGAAGATCGTCGGTTTAATCATTTCCTTCGCGGCTTCTGTGGTCTCGAAGAGGCGCTCCCTCAGCGCGAGCAGACGCCCCTCGTGATGCTGTCGCTCGGCAAGTCGCCGCAGGCAGTTTTCGATAATGATTACCGACCCATCGACGATAAGGCCGAAATCAAGCGCGCCCAGCGACATAAGGTTGCCCGAGACACGAAATGTGTTCATGCCGATCGCCGTCATTAGCATGGAGAATGGAATGACTAGCGTAGCGATGATTGCTGCGCGGGCGTTGCCCAAAAGAAGGAACAATGTGGCCGCAACAAGCAAAGCTCCTTCGGCGAGGTTTCGCTCTACCGTAGCGATTGTCGCACTGACCAGCTTTGAGCGGTCATAAACGACTTCTACGATTATGCCGGGTGGGAGGGTCTTGGCGACTTCCGCCAGTCTTACGCCGGCGGATTCCGCCACGGTACGGCTATTGCCGCCCATGAGCATGAGGACGGTGCCGACAACGACTTCCTTGCCGTTAGATGTAGCTGCGCCCGTACGTAGATCTCCGCCGACGCGCACGGTCGCCAGATCTCTTACGGTGATCGGAACGCCGCTCCTGGTCGCGACAACAGCGTCGGAAATTTCTTCAAGAGTTCTGATCCGGGCATCTACGCGAACAAGAAAGGCTTCGCCGCGACGCTGCACGAAGTTTGCGCCAGCAGAAATGTTGGCGCGTTCTAAGGCCTCGGCCAGCTCGGTGAAAGAGATGCCGCGAGACGAAAGGGCGACTGGATCAGGCTCGACAACATATTGCTTTTGATATCCGCCGATTGAATCGATGCCCGCAACGCTGGAAACGGCGCGCAGCTGAGGACGAACGACCCAGTCCTGAAGCGTGCGTAGATAGGCCGCTTGCGAGACCTGATCGGCTAGCCGCTCGCCCTCTGGTGTAAGATAAGCGCCATCTGCTTGCCATCCCGGCTGGCCTGGTGACGCTATGGCCCCTTTTGCTTTCGGGTCGGTATAGTGAACGGTCCACATTAAAACTTCGCCAAGCCCCGTGGAGATCGGGCCCATTTGAGGTTCGGCGCCGGCCGGAAGCGTGCTGCGCGCCTGGGTCAAGCGTTCCGCGACCTGTTGGCGGGCGAAATAAATGTCCACGCTGTCGTTGAAAACGACGGTGACCTGGCTGAAGCCATTTCGCGACAGAGAGCGCGTGCTTTGCAGGCCCACGATCCCGGACATGCTGGTTTCAATTGGATAGGTGACCAAGCGTTCGATATCCAATGGACCAAACGATGGCGCCACTGTGTTAATCTGCACTTGCCGATTGGTGATGTCGGGCACGGCGTCGATCGGCAGGCGGGTGAGATTGAAGGCGCCGACCACGGCGACAAGGAGTGTAATCGCGACAACGGCCCAGCGGGCTTTAACTGCGGCATCCAGAAGACGGCTGATCATTGGGTTGAGTCCAGGCGAATATATAAAACGGGTTCAGATCACTCTTCTTCTGCCGCGCCTTTTCCGAGCTCGGCTTTGACGAGGAAAGCGTTTTTCGAGACGTACGCCTCGCCTGCCTTTAGACCGGCGATAATCTCGGTGCTGGCAGCACTGGCGCGGCCAAGCGAGACCGGACGTGCTTCGTATGTATCCTTGCCGGAAACCACGAAAACGACCTGTTTGCCTTCGTGCGTTTGGATAGCGTCGTTCGGTACGACGATCGCGACGTTTTGCTCCGCTAGTACCACTGTGCCGCGAATAGCCATGCCTGGGCGCAACGCCGTGCCATTTGGCAAAGGAGCGCGGGCAATTAAGGTCTGGCTCATTGCGTCTGCCGTTGGCAGAAGCGTGGCGATGCGTGCCTGCACCGTGTTGTCGCCATCAAGGCCGGTGACGGTGACGGATTGCCCCGATTTTACATGCGCTGCGTCGCGCGTGACGACGTTCAGTTCTGCTTGCACGCGGGATAAATCTCCCACAGTGAAGATGGCCGTATCGCCGGTAACATCACCAACGTTGGTCTGGCGATCTAGGACGACGCCAGCGATAGGAGAGACGATCGCGTAGGTCTGCAGGCTCTCTGCGCTCTCAACGCGCGCCAGCGTTTCGCCACGCCTTACGTTATCGCCAATATTCTTTAAAACTGCGCGAACTGGGCCCGGATACGGTGCGTGCACCTCCGCTTTCGCTGCAGGTTGAAGCGCGATTTTTCCAGACAAGCTAAGCGTTTCTTGTATGGCGCCGGAAGTTGCCGTTGCCACTGCGATCCCAGACGCGGCCGCAGCATCCGCAGCAATAGTCACCCGTTCTGGACCGACTTCGACCTTTTCGAGGGTTTCGCTTTCAGCGCGCCCTGCACCGGAATCGCACGCGGACAAAGGCATGGCGGAGGCAAGCGCAATTATCGCAACGAAAGGCGATTTCAACTTGTTCATTTGTGTATCTCCGTGCCCGGAAGCGCTTCTGCGAAACGGGCTGTCAGGCGATCGAGCGCCGCCTCATTTTCATGGAAGGATTTTAGGGATTCGAGCCGGACCTGGCGTGCGCTTGAAAGCGCGCGTTGCGCCTCAATAACGTCCAGGTAGGTAAAGCCGCCGCGGTTGTATCCGTCCTGTGCGAGCGTCAGAGCCCGTGCCGCTTGCGGCAGCACAGTGCGGTCGATCGAAGCAATCGCCGCCTGGTCGGCGGCAATGGAGCGCTGCAGTGCATCGGTCTCGCGCTGGAGGGCGCGCCGTCCTGCTTCGAGATTGAACTCGGCAGTCCGTTCATTAGCCCGCGCCCGCGCGATGTTGCCCTGATTGCGATCGAATATCCCGAACGGGATCGATACGCCGACCGTCAAGGAGCTGTCGCGACCAGCGCCAAAGGCGGGCTCGCTGCGCCTAAAACCGAAGCTGAGAGCTGGGTTTTGCCAAGCGAGAGAGCGCTGTAGCCGCGTGTCGGCAGCTGCTCGTTGTTGCTCGGCGGCAAGTCGCGCGAGATCGGGATTGCTTTCTGCTCCAACGGGGTGGGCATGCGTGCCATCGGGGGGCAGCGATAGTGCAGTGGTATTCAGAGAGAAATCGCCACCGCCAATCAGAGAGCGGAGCCGGGCAAGCGCCGTAGCGGCTCCTGCTTCAGCTTGAGTGACAGCAATACGAGCTTCAGCAAGTCCAGCCTCGGCGCGTGCGCCGGCCATAAGGGGATCTCGCGCGGCTTGAACACGCCGTGCGACTGCGCCATTGAGCGACTCTGCTGTCGCCAGCCGCTCTTGCTCAATGGACACCAATTCCTGCGCTACAAGAGCGTCGAAATAGGCCGTTTGCACGTCGCGGATGAGGTCTAGGCCGCGGAGCGCGCGGTCAAGTTCGGCGCCGCGTAACTCCCGATCGGCCAGATTGATACGCGCCGATCGCCGACCGCCCAGTTCTATCTCTTGCGAGATAGAAAGTGTTGTATCTCGCGGCTCCCCGCCACGACGCGTAACGTTTTCAATGTCAGCGCCCGCCGTCGGATTAGGTCGTACCCGAGCTTGTCGGACCCCTCCGAGGGCGGCGTCTATTCCACTCGAAGCTGCGGCAAGGCCGGGGTCGGTCTCGACCGCGCGTGCGATGGCGTCGTCCAGGGTGAGCGCCGCCGTTTGGGCGACGGCGACGGGGGAGGTGAGCACCATAGCCGGCGCCAGCGAAGCGGCGACTACGAGCGTTGGGCGCGAAGCCAGTTCACGCCAGATGCGTGCAGAGCTTCGCCATGAGCGAAATTTGGAAAGCATGGGACATCCGCGATGCGTGAAAACAGCGCCGCGAATGGTCGCGGCGCTAAATCAGCGCGGAACGCCTTGGGGGTCTATCTCGACGGCCTTGTTCAGCCTCAGTCGAAGAGCTGGAACGATGTGGTGCTTCAGCAGGAAGAACGACTCGCTCGACGATGGATATAAAGGCGACTTGCGCCATTCCAGGCGCATGCGCGGAGCAGCAATTATCGGAAGTAGCCTTATTCGGTTTTGATGGGTCATGTTGGCCCGGCGCTTCAATTGAGTGAAGCGTCCGCACCGTAGAGGCCTGTGTTGGTGGCGCAAATTGGCAGGGGTCGGCGAAGCTCGCTTCCGACAGAGAGAACGCGAACAGCATAACGCAAAGCGCCGCCGCCCATCGTTTAGCCTCTGCCCACAAACCGCGCTGCACTGTTAATCCCTCTGCGCGCACTATGCGCCGTCAAATCTGTAATCTGATTTGACATGCCTGCTAAATCGTAAATTCGTGATGCGAAAATCAAGCCATCTAGGCAAACTATTTTTGCGGATATACAATAACATACTGGGGCAAATCGAATGTTTTCAGCTTGCTTGCATGCTGTTACAGCGGGTGCGACAACCGTAAAGTAACCTTGGACGACCGCGAATCATCTCGGCGTAGATCGATACAAGCGTGTCCAGTTATGACTAATAAATTAGACCAAGACGAACAGAGAGCGCTCGAAAAGATCGCAAAAAAGGCGGCAGATACGCCGCTAAAGGCCGAAATGGCTGGGTTGACGAAAGCAGAAAAGGCGAACGTGGCGTTCCTAGCGTCACCGGCAAAAGCCTGGGCAATATTCGAATGGTATATACCGGGAAAGACGCAAGCTGATGCGCGAATAATTCTCCGCATAATCGTCAATAAGGCGACTCGGAAAGTTCTGCTGGCGCGACGTCCGCCCTTGTCGCGCCTTCCTATCCCCAAAACCAAGCTGACAGCTCTTGCCGTCTTGGCTCCGTTACTCGTCGCCGGGGCGGCGCTCGCCACTGATACCGTCTTTCGATTGTCGGCGGCGGCGGTCTTTCCTCTTATTGAATTTGCGGTTTGGGCCGTCGCTCAGCTTTTGATCCTGGCGGTTATCTTCATTGCGATGTCTCACTTTATCGTCTTGTTGCCGGATGGCGAGCGAGTGGTCGTCGTTCGGCAATGCACTGACTGACCGTTATTGTGGTCGAGTTGGCGTTATAAAGTAACGGTCCTCATGCGTTTACCGCCGTGGTGCGTTGACGCCGCCGATGGGATTTATTGCGCTGGCGCGGTCGTGCCGAACCGCGGGATAAATCTCGAAATACGTTTCAACAGGGCTTTCGTTGTAACGGTTCAAGAAACCGTACGTTACTCCCGTTGTTTGCGCCGAGACGTCAAACTGAGTGCTCCAAGAACTGGAGAGTTTGACGAATGGTGGGGCAATCCGCGCGGCGAGCGTTCAAGGCGGCTTTGGTGGCGGGCGTCTCGCTGGCCGCTTTGTGGGGAGAGGCATCGGCTCAGCCCAGGGCTGCTCAAGATGATCGTCGAGTTCTGCAGGAGCGGATCGATCAGCTTGAGAAGCGGTTGGCCGACATGGAAGCCAAGATGGCCGCTTCTGCCGCGCTGGCGGCTACGCCAGCCACAGAAGCTCCTGGCGAAGGGACCAGCCTCGAAGAGCGGGTTACCGCACTCGAAACGAATACGGTGACCTCCGCGCCAAAAACCTTGGTGAAGCAAGTCCAAGTGTATGTAGACGCGAATGGTCTCGAATATGACGAGCCAGGGCCAGGCCGAACCGTAAGGACGACGTATCAGCGTGAGCGAGTCTTCCGGCGCCAGACCATCGATGAGGCCATCGAGGAGGCACTGTCTAGCGAAAAAGGCGTCTCGATTGGCGTCAGTAGCGTAACTTCAGTTCAGGGGGCGTTCCAATCCAAGGGGCCTGCCAATGCTGCTGATGGGCACGTCTATGGCTTGTCGGCAGCGGATATAACCTTCGCTGCGAATTCCGCGGCTTTGAACACGACCTTCTTCGCTGACGTCGTCGGTATAGGCGGATCGCCGCCCGATGGCGAAATACAGGCGCTCAACCTGATCAACAGCCAAGCGGCCCGCCTCAGCAACAACCAGCTCAATCTTCGAGAGGCGTGGATTCGCACCGGCCTATTCAAAGAGAGGCTGCACGTCAGTGTGGGGCGCTTGGACCTCACAAATTACTTCGACAAGAACGCGGTGGCGAACGACGAGAACTCGATGTTCATCAGCGATCCGCTGGTCAACAACCCGACGCTTGGTCTTAGCAACAACGGTCTGGGCGCGGCGGCTGTTTGGGACCCGCGTGGCAGCTACAACGTCAAAGTGGGTGTCCAGCAGAGCACGCCGGCGGCTACGAGCCTTTCAGAATCAGTTTTCTCGCTCGCAGAGTTCGAGTACATCGCGCGCCCGTTTGGCTTGGGCGAAGGGCATTACCGCATTTGGGGGCGTTCGGATAACAGCACCGGCGACAGTAAGACTGCTTACGGCGTGAGTTTCGATCAAAAGCTTCGACCGGCAGTTACGTTGTTCGGACGGTACGGCAGCGGCTACGTCGATGGGTTCGGCGGCAATACGCGCTTCTATAGCGGCGGCTTGTCGTTCGGCGCTCCTTACGCCTTCAATCCGGACGATGCGTGGGGCGTCGGTTATGCGCAGACGGAGCTTACTTCCGGGCCGAACCAGGGCGCCATCGAGCGGATGGGGGAGGTTTATTACAATCTGTACCTGACGCAAGCGCTGCGCCTTTCTGGCATGGTGCAATACGTATTCGAGACGCAGACGGGCGAGGCGTACATTCTGCCCGGCGCACGTCTCGCGGTTGGTTTCTAGGAGTTTCAGATGTCGAACATCCGAGTCGCGGCATTTTCTCTGATCGCAGTAGCAGCTGCGCTTTCGTCATCCCAAGCGCAAGCGCCTGTGCCACAGGTCATGACACCGGGCATGAAGATGCCCGCCACCCCGAGCAGTTCATCAGCGCCGGTGAAGGTCGCTGATCCAACGTCAGTCGTGATGATCGTGAACCGCGATTCTAACAGCATCGGGTTTATGGATATCAAAACCCGGAAAATGGTCGGGACTACTTTTCTAGGCAACAACAGCAACCCGCATATGGTGATGATGTCGCCAGACGGCCGCTACGTTGTGACGGGCGGCACGCGCTCCAATATGGCGTACATCATCGACGCGAAGACGCTGGAACTGGTGAAGAAGATTCCGGTCGGTATTGGCCCTGAGCACTTATCGTTTTCGCCGGATGGCCGATATTACTATCAGGGTAACCCGGAAGGGGATTCCATTACGGTCATCGATATGCAGGCTCTGCGCCCAATCAAGACGATCGAGGGTCTTGCTGAGCCGCTGAACATCACTTTCACGCCCGATGGAACGAAGGCGTATGTAGGCAATTACGGCGCACACTGGGTCGGCGTGATTGATGTCACGCGACACCAACTGATCAAGAAGATTCAGATCGACAAAGTGCCTGGCGTTGCGGCGCTCGATCCCGCCAAATATTTGGGTGAGATCAAAGGTATCTTCATGGCGACGCCGAGCGCCGATGGCCGATATCTCTACGCTGCCGATGGCGACTTGGGCGTTATCGGCGTTATCGATACGCGTGAAGATAAGGTCGTGAAGGTCATTCGCGTAGGACACGATCCGTGGCGGATGTATCTGAGCCATGACGGCAAATACGGCGTGACCGTCAATAACGGGGATCAGACGATTTCGATCATCGATACGAAAAAGAACGAAGTGGTTTCGACGCTCGACGCCGGACCGGACATGACAGGCGTGAACTTTGCTGGCGGCAAAGCATGGGTCATCAGCTCTACCACCGGCACGCTTTACGCTTACGACATGAAGACACTGAAGCCCGCCGGGAAGGTAAAGGTCGGCAACAACCTATTCCTTCAAACCGCCACAACCGACACAAAAGATGAAAAGATGTATCTGGGGAGCGCCACCGATAACTCCGTCTACATTGTGGACGGCAAGACCGGTGGTCTGGAGCGCGTCGCTAATGTGGGTCTTTATCCTTGGGGTACGCACATAATGGATAGCAAGGACAACTATTGTCACTGACCTTGATCAAAGCCGCCGTCGTGACGGGTTTGTTGCTGACGGCGGCCATGGATGAATCGAGCGCGCAGGGCGTCAGACGGTTTACGCGACCGACAGCTCCAGGCGCGCCGGTGTCCGAGAGCCAGGCAGCCGACGTTACGCTGACACTGACGCAAGCGGCATCGCGGCCGATCCAAACATGGGTTCGTGTTGCGGGAACTCCCGATGCGTCTGGCCAGTTCATGCGCGTATTCGTGCGGGGCCCGCAGGCTTCACTCGTGCAACCCGGCCAACGTCTCCGTGCGTTTTCGATCGCCTCGCGCGCGCAGATGCAGCAAGGACGGGTTGTTAGTGTCACTAGGAAAGATGGCGTCGCGGTTGTTACGGCGGCGTTAGGTAGCCCGCTTTCAAGAGATCAGGGCAGATATATTGTCGAGATCGTTACTGAAGCTGGCCCCTTCATGTCGATACCCAATGTCTCGATCGTTGAAGAGGAAGGCGCACAGCTTGTCTACTTGAGGCAGGGCGAACGCTCGTACCTAAAGCGCGAGATCAAAACTGGCGTTCAGGGCGAACTCTACACCGAAGTGAAGGAAGGTCTGAAAGACGGGGACGAAGTCGTCTCGGTCGGCAGCTTTTTTGTTGACGCTGAGACAAAGCTGAAATCCACAGGCGAGATGCCGGCGATGGCCGGGATGGACCATAGTAGCATGGTCGGCATGGATCGCACGCAGATGGCGCAGGCCACTATGCCGGGCATGGACCATAGCGCCGCCGCGAGCATGCAAATGACGCCGCCTCCGCAGAAGAGCACGAACGCCGCTAAGCTTAGCGCCACCATGTCGGAGCCCGCTGCGGCTGAAATCGTGACCAAACCGGTGATGATGGTTCACATCATGTTCGATCATCCGGTCGATGCGGCGAAATCGGATATCCAAATCATCGATGGCACAGGAGCACGCGTCTCGGCGCAAGGTCCAATGCCGATGGGAACAGACGGCAAAATGATTATGGCCATGCCCGCGAAGCCGCTCGCGCCTGGCGGGTATCAAATCCGCTGGAAGGCGACGGGTCTCGACAAGACGGCTGTGAGTGGAGAATACAAGTTCACCGTCAAGTAGCCTTGTAATCAATAATCCATGCTTAGCGCCATAATCGATAGCGCCGTTAAATGGCGCGCCATTGTCGCTGCCATCCTGGCTGTTGGCGTCGTGTTGTCGGGGGTCGCGATCCGCAACGCGCCGCTCGATGCAATACCGGACATATCCGATCCGCAGATTATCATTTACGCGAAATGGCCGCGCTCGCCGGAGGTGCTGGAGCGCGACGTAACGAGGCCAGTCGTCGGCGCATTGGTTGGTGCGCCGGGCGTGAGATCAATTCGTGCCACGTCGCACATGGGCTATTCTTTCATCTACGTCGTGCTGAACAACCGCGCAGAGCGAGCTGCGGCCCAGCGAATGGTCTCAGATCGTCTCGGCAATATCCGATCGAGGTTGCCCGCCGACGCGATCGTGCAATTGGGCCCAGATGCGAGCAGCTTGGGCTGGATCTTTCAGTATGCAGTGATCGACCGAGAGGGCGTGCGTGATCCGCGCGAGTTGCGGCGGCTTAACGAGCAGATCGTAAGGCCGGCCTTGGGCGCGGTCGGCGGCGTTGCTGAGGTGGCCTCCGTTGGCGGTTTGGAAAAGCAATACCAACTGAAAGTGTTTCCGCCGCTTTTAGCGGATTCGGGATTGTCGCTCTCGGACGTCGTGACGGCGTTGAAATCCTCGTCAGAGGATGTGGGCGGCCGCACGGTTGAAGTGACTAACCGAGATTACGCAATTCGCGGAACGATTGTCGAAGGCGGCATAGATCGGCTCGAGGCGACCGTTATTGGCCGGTCGCCCGCCGGCAAGCCGGTTCTCATCAGAGACATCGGCTACATCCAAATAGGCTACGATCAACGGCGCGGAATCGCCGACTTGAACGGAAAGGGCGAAGTGGTCGGCGGTATCGTCGTCATGCGCCAAGGCGAAAATGTCCTCAACGTCGATGCGCAAGTAAAAAAGCGCCTCGGCGAAGTGCAGCAATCGCTTCCCGCTGGCGTTCAGCTCGTAAGCGTCTACGATCGCGCGGATCTTATCTGGAGCACGCTTCGCCACTTTGCGCTGACGTTGCTTTATGAATTGGCGGTGGTGATTTTGATCACCGTTCTGTTCCTGCAAAACCTGCGCGCATCGATTGCGCCCGTCGCTGTCCTGCTGCTCGGCGTCGCGCTCACCGCCATTCCGATGTGGCTGCTCAATCAAACGATCAATTTGTTTTCGCTGGCGGGATTGTTCATCGCCATCGGCGAGATGATCGACGCAACCATCGTTATCGTAGAGAACTCTTCAGCAGAGCTTGCCTTGCGGTCCAACGCGACAAAGCAAGAGCGGCGAGAGATCGTGCTTCGCTCAATTAAGAACGTCGCTCGGCCGTTGTTTTTCTCGCTCCTGATCATCCTGGCTTCATTCCTGCCCGTATTCTTCCTCGGCGAGAAAGAAGGGCGGATGTTCGATCCGTTGGTTTTCAGCAAGACCTTCGCGATGATTTTTTCTACGGGCCTGACCATTCTGGCGCTTCCCGCAATTATTCTTTGGGTTCACAAAAAGTCGGTCACGAAGCCCGTCGGATGGATCGAGCACTGGCTAGTTACCTCTTACCGGCGACTGCTCGGCGTCGTTCTGCTGTTTCGCTATTTTGTCGTCAGTGTCGGCGTTCTGCTCATCATTCCCGCTGGCATAATGTTGGCTACAATCAAGGCAGACTTCATGCCGGAATTAGAAGAGGGCAGTATCCTCTACATGCCCACGACGCTGCCGGGCGTTCCTGCGCGCGAAGCCGGCTGGGTGTTGCAACAGATCGATAAAAAACTGGCGACGTTCCCGGAAGTGAAATCTGTCTTTGGGAAGGCGGGGCGCGCCGACACAGCGACGGATTCGGCGCCGATCTCGATGGTTGAAGCGACGGTGACCCTGAGGCCTCGCGCTCAATGGCGCCCGGGGATGACGAAAGAAAAGCTCACCGACGAATTGAACAAGGCCATGAGCCTGGTCGGCTTTGTGAACATGTGGGTGCAGCCGATTAGCGGCCGGATCGCCATGCAGGATTCGGGGATACAGACACCGGTCGGCATCAAAGTGCGCGGTGACGATGTCGCTGAGATCCAGCGCATCGGCCAGAGCATAGAGACGATCCTGAAGTCGTATCCTGCCACGCAATCGGTGGTCGCCGAGCGCATCTCATCCGGTTATTTCGTTGACGTTTCGTTTGATCGAGAGAAACTTGCTACGGCCGGGTTGCGGATCGACGAGGCAATGATGGTGCCTCGCTATGCCATCGGCGGGGAGAATGTAACGACTTTGCGTGACGAGGATGGCGCAGAGACGCCAATCAGCTTGCAGTATTCTCCAGAGTACTTGGACTCGCTTGAGAAGCTTCGTAGCGCGCCTGTTATCGGGCCGAATGGCCAGACTATGGAACTCCGGGACATCGCCGACGTGCGCGTCCGCAACCTTCCAGAAATGATCAGAAACGACGAAGGGCGTCTCGCCGGGTATGTCTTTGTTTATCTGAACCGCTCCGTAACGCCGACCGAGTACGTGGCTGGCGCCAAATCCTACCTTCAAAGCAAGTTAGAACTACCGGATGGTTATCAGGTCGAGTGGACGGGCGATTATCAATATGCCGCTCAGGCCAATGAGCGCTTTCGCATAATCGTCCCAGCGACCCTGATTATCATTTTCTTCTTGCTTCTCGCCGCTTTCCGATCCTTCGCGGACGCTTTCTTGATCATGCTCTCAGTCCCGTTTGCGATGGTCGGTGGCGTTTTCCTACAATGGGCCCTGGGGTACACGATGACCACCGCCGTGGTGGTCGGCTACATCGCGTTGTTCGCAGTTGCGATTCAGACCGGCGTAATTATGTTGATTTTCATACGGCAGGCGCTCGCGCGCCAGGGCGCAGACGCCCCGGTGATGGACGGCGTGATTGACGGTTCAGTCATGCGTTTGCGTCCGAAACTGATGACGGTTGCCGCGACGAGCTTGTCCCTTCTGCCAATCATGCTGTCGACGGGACCGGGGATCGAGATCATGAAACCCATTGCCGCGCCGACAGTCGGTGGCATGATTTCATCGACCATCTACGTCTTGATCCTGATTCCGTGTCTTTTCGCGATAGGAGAGGATATTCGGCAGCGGGCGCAAAACCGCAGGAAGGCCTAGGCGGCCGTATGCGATGCGCAAGTTTTCTCTAACGACATGGGCATGCTTGGTACTGCTGGTATCAATCCTTGGCATCGCGCTGTTCGGAGAGCGCGCTCTCGATTTAGTATTCCCTTCGGCGGAAGGGGAAGACGACGAGTACGTTGAGGGCGCAGACCTCGTGCAGCGGACATTGCCCCCGGCGCCCGAACGCGCGTTGGTGGAAATGTATTGTCAAACCTGTCATCATTTAACGCGAACGCAGAAGTCGGGCGGAACGGTCGAAGGTTGGACCTCGCGCCTTGAACGCATGAACACGAATGGAGCAATGTTGCCGCCCGAAGACATCCCGCGGGTCGCGCGCTATCTAGCGTCTGCGCTGCCGGTGCGCGCTCGGGCGGGGCCGCCGTAAAGTCTTGAGGGTCGAGGACATATCTTGATCTTTGGATTAAGCCATTCCTGCCCACCGGAGGGCTTCGAATGAGATGCTTGCTACTATTGCTCCTCACGTTCGTCGCGTTCATGGCGCATGTTCCAGAATCGCATGCGAAGTTGGCCCGCGACGCCGCAACATGCGAGCAACCGAGCGGACTCAAAGAGCGCGGGCGCCAAATTGACGCCTGTAAGCGCGTCATCCAAGCTCAAGGGATGTCAACGCGGGCCTTGGCGATCGCAATTTACAACCGAGGCGGCGCCATCGCTTCTTCCGGAGACAATGCACGAGCCATAACTGATTTCAGCGAAGCAATCCGGCTCGATCCTTTATTCGCACAAGCGTTCAACGGGCGCGGTGTCAGCTATCGCAATCAGGGCCAGGATTCGCTTGCAATTGCTGATTTTGAGGAGGCTCTGCGCCTAAATCCACAATTCGCTGAAGCCTTTGGTAATCGCGGCAATGTGCGTATGGCCCAGGGTAGTACGGCGCTTGCAATTAAGGATTACGACGAAGGTATCCGTATAAATCCGCGTTCTGCTGCGATGTTCAATAATCGAGGCAACGCTTATCGGGTCAGCGGCGATAATTCACGTGCGCTTGTTGATTTCGACAAGGCTATTTCGCTTGATCAGAAATTTGCCGCTGCTTTTAATAATCGCGGTCTCACGTACCGCGCCATGAATCAGATCGATCGTGCAATAGAAGATTATGACGAGGCGGTTCGGCTCAACCCGAAACTTGTGGCAGCGAGGAATAATCGCGGGGCTGCATACGTTGCCAAGGGCGACAAAAAGCGTGGTGTCTCCGACTACGACAAAGCTCTCAACGTCAATCCCCGTTCGGCGGAGGCGCCTAATGGCCGATGTTGGGCAAGGGCGTTGTCGGGGTTGGAACTGGAGAAAGCCCTGGCCGATTGCGATGCGTCACTGAGCATCCGCCCCGACAATCCGGCTACGTTAGACAGTCGCGGTCTGGTGCATTTGCGGCGCGCAGAGTGGCAGTTCGCTCTGGCGGACTATGACTCCGCCTTGCGGATAAACGAGCATATGACTAGCGCATTGTATGGAAGGGGCGTGGCGCGCTTTCATCTTGGCGAACTTGGCGAAGGAAGGGCGGACATGGCAGCTGCGGCCGCCAGGGATGCGAAGATCGTCAAGCAATTCGACGCGTATCGTTTGTCTCCATAGCGAGTGTAAGAGTTTCGTTTCATGTTCGGGCGATTGTTGTGGTCGAGCGAGGACCAAGGGAGGTGGCAATGACGTTTAAGACGGCGACCTTGGCGACGGTGATTTTCCTGTGTGCCGCAACAGTAGCGAGCGCCGAGCGATCAGGATCCGAGCCGGAAACAAACTCGAAACGCGACGTGCTCGATTGGGCAGCTCGCGAATTGGACCTGACCGGTTGGTATTACGTGACCCACGCGATAGATCACTCGCTCTTCATGAGTCGCCCATACCATGAAACGACTCCAAGTTTATTCATGGTGAAACTGCGCGCTGAAAGATTTAGAGTTGCTGATACTGGGGAAATGTCGCTGATCTCGGACGCGGAAGTAGACTGTTCAGCGCACCGCACACGGCTGTTGGGCACAATCGCGTTTGCAAAGCGCAATCTCCGGAAGCCTGTCGTCTTCACGCGCAAAGCTGACGGATGGCGAAACCCGGAAAACACAATAATGGATGACGTCTACCAAGCGATATGCTTGGCCCCGCCGAACCTGTGAGACCGTTGCTTACGCGTGACTGCCGATGCGGCAACATCATTACCGGCTATAGCGATTTTTTGGAAATCGGGTTTCCGCTCGGGCAGCAGGTTTAAGGAATCGCCACGCGCTCCGACATTGGCCGCTCCTCTTCGCTCGCGATGCCTACTGTTTCGGTGATATGCCTGCTGCGTTGCCGTATTCACCGGGCGGCACCAGTTCGTAAAACCCGCTCAGCTTGAGGTGAACGACAACTGGGCCTACCGATTGGTTTTGTAGGTACCAGCCATGGACGCCCGGAATATGGGCGACGAGCGTTCCGTTGGAGTCCATGCCTGTTGCCTGTTTGAATTCTACGACTTTGGCCTCTGGATTTTCAGGCCCGGCAGGCTGTTCGCCGTGGAAATCGTAATAGAACTCTTCTGGATTTTTGAGCCCCGTCACGGTCCACGAATAAACGAAGCTGTCGCCGGTTTTCATCCGCACCTTGTATTCGAGTTCGGATTTGGAAGGATCAACGTCGGCGCTGGCGAGCGGGATTTCGATTACGTCGTTACGATAGGGCGTAGGGTAGAATTGCGCGCCAGCCGCGCCGGCTGCAGCCGTATTTTCCACGGCCATGACTTTGGGGCCCGCTAGTTTCGATAAGCCTGAGGCCCGGCCAAACCCCGTCAAATCGATTTGATATTCCACCGGCAGCACGAACAACACGGCGATGACGATTGCGGCGAGAAATCCGCCGCCGGTAATGAGCAACAGCTTCTTGGGCGAGGGTGGATTTGCAACGTGACCTTCCACGGTCTTGGCGTCCGTCATTTCAAGCCCCAGTCTGGGTGAAGAAGCCGGCAAGCTGATAATTCATCAGCACGAAGCCAGCGGTGAGAATGAGGGCGTTGGCTAGCACCGCGTGTTTGCCAAAGCTGGCGCTCCGTCGCCACCACAGAATGACGCCGAGCATGATCGAAAGCGCGATGAGTTGACCCAATTCAACGCCGACATTGAAAGCGATCATGTTGGCCAGCAGCCCGTCCTGCGGCAGCTCCAGCGCTTGCAGCTTGGTGGCCAGGCCAAAACCATGAAATAGCCCGAAGATCAGCACGGCCGCTTTGTTGCTGGGCTGGAAACCGAACAGCGTTTGGAAGCCACCGAGATTATCGAACGCCTTGTAGACCACCGACAGGCCGATAATCGCATCGATCAAATGCGAATTGACGTGGATTCCGGAGAGCACTCCGGTCAGCAGCGTGATGCTATGTCCGATGCTGAACATCGTGACGTAGAGCGCCACATGCGTCATCCGGTAGAGGAAAAAGATCACGCCGAGGATGAACAGCAGATGGTCGTAGCCCGTCACCATGTGCTTGGCGCCGAGATAGAGAAACGGGATGATTTGCGGTCCTGCATTTGAGGCGACGAACTCGGCGTCCTTGCCCGCAATGCCGTGTGCAAAAGCCGGGGCGGCGGCGCCAAACGCAACAAGCGCAAGCGCGGAAATCGCCGCGAGGCGCGACACGGTCATGATCCGACCCTGAACCGGAGCACGCCGGGAACATTGGCGTGCTTGGCCGAGGCGACCTTCCAGCGGACAAAATACATGCCGGCGGGCAGCGGATCGAGGACCGGCACAATGATCGCTGTTGGGTTCGCAGGGTCGCCGGGCGCTGGGCCGAGTCTGAAAGTTTTCTGATTTGAATCTTCGAGCGAAAATGTTGAATTCTTCGCGATCATATTTTCGGCGAAAGCGACCCGTATTTCTTTCGGCGATTGCGCCAGAAACGACCCGTGCACCGGCGAAGACTCGGTCATGACGGGATGGGCCAAGGCCGCTCCAGCTGACGCCGAGATTAAGGTTAGGGCTAAAAGCGCTCTGCGCATGGTTCCTCCAAGAGCTTTGCCTTTTAATATGCGACCGGCGAAGTGTCCGTGTCCTGACGAATTCATGAGATTGGTGTTCGGCGCGCCTGGCAGCGGGGCGGCGCGGACGGGCTTTAGCGAATCGGAAAGATACTTATGGCGAGACTGAGTGTCCGACTGACGACGCGCCGCCCCATAGCTTTTGCAATATCTTGTCGCGCCCGCATCCAACGCGATAACGCTCGTAGTACGCAGGGTTCCGTTTTGCGAAGTCTTGATGATAGGCATCTGCCGGCCAAAACGGCGCGGCGTTGCGTATCGGCGTAGCGACGCGGCCTTTGCGGGGCCCCGAATCAATCGCCGCCTTCGAGGCCTCAGCAATTTTGCGCTCCGCGGCGGAGGCGACGAAAACTGCCGGTTGATAGGACTTACCGCGGTCGCACGCTTGGCCGCCAAGATCGGTTGGATCTGTAAGGCGCCAGTAACGATCGAGTAGTTGCCGGTAGCTGATCTTGGCCGGATCGTAGGTAACCTTGACCGCTTCGACATGTCCGGTCCGCTCACTGGCGACCTGTTGGTAGGTCGGATTCTTTTCAGGTCCCCCGGTAAAGCCCGACACCGCGGAAACCACGCCAGGAACTTCCTCAAGACCATGTTCCATCGTCCAGAAACAACCACCAGCGAAAATCGCCGTCGCCATAGTTGGCGCTGCGATCGCCGGACCGGCGAATAGTGCAAGCGCGAACAGGGACGCGCGTATCAACCAAGGGCGAATGAGCAATGGAGAAGGCATGACTTACTCTTCAGCTAGGTGCTAAAGGCGAATTGCGCCTTTTACCCCACATACGCACGCGCCTGCAGAAACCCTCGCAGCGCAGGCCGGCGCGACGAAGCGTTGGTCGCGGCGTTTCGCGTTTGCTCGGGCATATCGCACCGCTAAGGGTGCGGACTTCAACGAACAAATCCACGGGATAGCATGAGGGATACGCGGAAGCGGCGCGTATTCTACGTAACGATCCGCGCGTCATCCTTGGAGCCTCCATGACCTCACCCGGGCCCTTTTATCCACGCCGTCGCGCTTTTCTGCAGACGGTCGCCTATGTTGGCGGAGGTGTCGCCCTGACCGGCCTATTGCCCGCTTGGGCGCAGCCAACATCCGCGGGTATCGCGCCAAGCCCTCCCGCCGTCTCGGGCAACGATATCCGTCTTTCGATCGGCCACGCCGCCGTAAATCTGGAAGGGCGCGAGGGGCACGCCGTCGCGATCAATGGAACCGTTCCGGGGCCATTGGTGCGATTGAAGGAAGGGCAAACAGTTCGGATCAGCGTCACAAACAATTTGGATGAAGAAACTTCGATCCATTGGCATGGCTTGCTGGTGCCGTTCCAGATGGATGGCGTGCCGGGCGTGACCTTTCCTGGCATTAAACCGGGTGAGACTTTCGTCTACGAATTTCCCGTCAAGCAATCAGGCACCTATTGGTATCACAGTCACTCAGGGCTGCAGGAGCAAGAAGGCCACTATGCGCCGATCATCATCGATCCGGCTGGTCCCGATCCAGTCGCTTACGACCGAGAACATGTGATCGTCCTATCGGATTTCTCCTTCCTCCATCCTCATCGCGTTTTCGAGAAGATGAAACAGGAGGCGGGGGTCTTCAATTACCAGCGCCAGACCGTGGCTGGTCTCATCGCGGGCAAGGATCAAACATTCGCCGAGCGTCGTGACTGGGCGAAGGCGCGCATGGACCCAACCGATATTTCGGATGTCACAGGCTCGATCTATAAGTTTCTCATCAACGGGCGTGCGCCGAAAGATAATTGGACCGCACTTTTCCAGCCCGGCGAGCGCGTTAGGCTTCGCTTCATCAACGCCGCGGCGCAGACCATTTTCAATGTGCGCCTTCCAGGCCTCAAGTTGAAAGTGGTCGCCGCCGATGGGCAGAATATTCGCCCTGTTGATGTCGACGAGTTTCAGATCGGCAATGCCGAAACCTACGACGTGATCGTTGCGCCCACCGAAGACAACGCCTTTGCAATTGTCGCCGAGGCCGTCGACCGGTCCGGGCTTGCGGCGGCGACGCTGGCGCCGCGCGCCGGCATGGTCGCGGTCGTTCCGCCGCTCCGCGCGCGTCCATTGGGCACAATGAAAGACATGGGCATGGACCACAGCGGCATGGCCAAGCCCGGTGAAGATCATGGCGGCCATATGGAAATGGCTGCGCCTGGTATGGCCGCGCCTCGCAAGCGCGGTTCTGACGTGATGGCAAGCATGTCCAACATGGCCGGAATGGATATGTCGATGCGCAATTGGAAAAACGCGCCCCAAATTGAATTGGGCCCTGGCGTACAAACGATCGCGCCAATGCCGAAAGACCGAACGGCTGAGACGGGACAGGGCCTCGAAAGCGTTGGCCACCGCGTCCTGGTTTACAAGGATTTGGTGGCGCTAGAGCCAAATCAGGATACGCGCGCACCCGCACGAACCCTGGAAATTCGCCTGACCGGCAACATGGAGCGCTTCATGTGGGGCTTTGACGGGCGGAGATATTCAGAAAACCCGCCGCCTTACGCATTTCGAGCTGGCGAGCGCGTGCGTGTCAGCCTCGTCAACGACACGATGATGGCGCACCCGATTCATTTGCACGGGCACTTTTTCGAATTGGTGCAGGATTCCCCGGCCGGGCACATGCCGCGCAAACATACGGTAACCGTCGCGCCGGGTGGCGTGGTAAAATTCGATTTTACTGCGGAGCCTGGTGACTGGGCCTTCCATTGTCACATGCTCTATCACATGCATGCGGGCATGTTTCAGGTCTTCGCCGTGCGGCCTCTTAAAGGAGGCGTCGCATGAGCCGGTTTTTCGCTACAACAGCGATGGTTGTGTGTCTCGCGACTCCCGCGATCGCGCAGCATCAACATGCAGAACCTCCAGCGGCGGCTGTTGCAAAAACACCGATGCCGACGATGCCCAGCATGCCGCAGAAACCGCCCGCTGCCGACCAACCGCCAATGCCGGCGATGCCTCAAATGCCATCCAAGACGCCGGCTGCGGCTGATCAGGATGCGGCACCTGCCTCGCCGCCAGAAGCAGGTAATGAGATTGCACCTGATGTACCCGGCGATTTCGCCGCCGACGGCTACTACTCGAAAACCGCGATGGACGCCGCGCGTGCGACTCTTCGGAGCGAGCACGGCGGCGCCACAGTTTCTAAATTTATGTTGAATGAATTTGAATACGCTCGGGCGGAAGGCGAGAATGGTTATCGCTGGAACGGTGAGGCGTGGCTCGGCGGCGACATCAACCGTTTCGTCGTCAAGACTGAGGGAGAAGGCGCCGAGCATCTCGACGATGCGGAGGCGCAGGCGCTTTATTCGCGCGCCGTTGGTCCCTACACCAACCTTCAGGCCGGCCTACGCTATGATTTCGAGCCTGGCCCGTCACGCGCCTATCTTGCGCTCGGCGTAGACGCTCTGGCTCCTTATTGGTTCGAGTTGGAAGGCGCTATGTTTATCGGCGAACGCGGCGACGTGCTGGCGCGCGCCGAGGGAAGGTATGATCTGCTCCTCACACAACGTCTTGCGCTGCAGCCGCGCGCCGAATTGAATTTCGCGAGCAAGAGCGACGCGTCGCGCGGGCGCGGTGACGGATTGACCGACGCCAATATAGGACTTCGACTACGTTATGAAATTCGACGGGAGTTTGCGCCCTATATCGGCGTCTCATGGCAGCGGAGTTTTGGGGAAACGGCCGATTTTGCCCGTGCGGCCGGCGAAAGCGTCGAAGCGACGAGTTTCGTCGTAGGATTGCGAGCTTGGTACTGAGCGCTGTGTGCTGCCCCGATCCTATTCGCCCGCACCTACAAACGTGGTAGCCGCCGACACCGCTAGGATGGCGGCGGCAAAAACGATAGTCTCGCCACTGAGCGAGAGCCGTAGCAGCCGCTGCCCGGCGTCGGGATCGTGTAGGATCCGCGCCGTTATCACTTGACGGTTCAGCGCCCCGAGGCCTAGCGCAACAGACACAACGCCGAGCTTGAAAAGCAGCAGGCGGCCATAAGCCGTTCCTGTCAGACCGGAAAATCCTTTCGCTAGCGTCCAAGCCAGCCAAATCCCGGCCACGACTAAAACGGGTACGGCGACGACGGCGATGGCGCTAAAGCGTTCAAGGCGTGCGTGTAACGCGGCATCCGGGATGGCCGGCCTTGGCCACAGGGTGAGCGGCGCTGCAATCCAAAAACCCGCAAGAAGTACGTGAAGGGCTGCTGCGGCCGGAGCAAAGCCTGAATTCTCCAGCGCCTGTGTGTGACCCGTCAAACCAAAACCGCTGGCGATGCCAAGTGCGCCGAGCACGAACGCGGCGCGCCAACCTGCCGCGAGTCCGACAGCGACCGCTCCAGCGCCGATCCATAGGGCCGCGGTCGATGCGCCCAGCGCGGTCCACGCCAACGGCAACATACTGAAATCGACAGCCAATGCGTCGTCGCCCATTTGGGCCAACAAAATGGCAAGGCGCAAAGCGGCAAGGCCGGCGACCGCCGCTGTGGCGGCAATCAGAATGTTGCGAAGCCGTCCAAGCGATGGATGTCCGACGATACCGAACGCCGTATGGAGCGATAGGCCGATGGCGAGGAGAGCGGCGACGTTAAGCACTGTCCGGAAGACAAAGAGCAAAGCCGCCGCCGCGATATCCACCGTTAGGAGCCCGTCACTGTGAAACTTACCGCGCCCGACATGGCGTGCCCGTCTTTTGACACCGACTTGTAGGAGAGGATGTATGCGCCCTTGCCGAGCTGTGGCAGGGGGATCGTATATTCCTTGCCCATATCCTTTGTCGGTTTGAAATCGACAGCGATCTGTTTCTTGGCCGCGGTCATCAGGGTGACGCTGGTGATGGCGCTCTCATGCTCGAAATTCACCTTCACGGACGTAGGCGCTGCGGCGAACTTTTGCTGGTCGTGAATGCTGGTTTCGACCATACCGCCATGGGCGAAAGCAGGACCGGCCAAAAGACTGGCGCCCAGGATCAGGGCGGCGAGGGGAGCTTTCATTGGATAACCTCTTATCGGGCGCAAGAGCGCGCTGGCATGATGGATACGCAGCCCGGCGCCAAACCCCTCATGCGAACGGCGCGACTTCCTAGTCATCGCTCGCAGCAGCAAGTCCCAGATCGCGCGCCAGCATCTGGCGTGCGCGATAGATGCGGGTTTCAATCGCCTTGGGGCTGATCTTGAGGGCCACGGCCGCCTCCTTGTGCGAAAGGCCCTCGACGACCGTCAACAGCAGCGGCTCTTTTAGAGAGCGGGGCAAGGCGGCGATGCAGACATCGAGCGCGGCCATTTGACTCTCCTCGGCGCCCGTAGCCATCGGCGGCTGCTGAACGTCGATTGAGCCGGCGTCAATAGATTTGGCGGCGAAGAAGAAGCGCCGCACCTGACGGCGGCGGCTCCAATCCCGGCATTTGTTGAGCGCAATGCGGCGGAGCCAAGCCAAAAGCGGCTTGCTCGTGTCGAAGCCGGAAAGCGCGTTCCATGCCGATAGGAATGTTTCCTGCGTGAGATCATAAGCTTCGTCCGCGTCGCCAACATAGCGGCGTATGAAGCGGTAAACCGCATCCTTATGCCGACGCATTATGTCCGTGAAAGCGCGGTTCTCGCCGGCAAGGGCGGCATTTACCAGCGCCGCGTCATCGCGCGCACCGGGCTCGACAGTCATGGCTCCTCAGCGGTAAGCGCCGACATCACCGTATTGTCGAAAATCTCTTTCTGCGCCGGCGTCAGCTCAGCCCTCATCGCGAAAACATGCTGGAGCATCGCCGTCTGGAGGCCGCCCATAGCATTGTGGAAACGGCCCACCGCAGACGTCACTTTAGGGCCGTAGCCGTGCTCGTCGCGAATAGCGGCGGCGAGTTCGGCGTTGGCCGCGCGCATCTCCTTTTCATAAGCTTTCCGGCGCGTGCGATAGTCACTTTCAATGCCTTCTATGCGTTGCAATTGCGCTGGCGTGAGGTTAAGCCTGTTGTGGATGACCTCGTGCAGTGTCGGCGCGTTGTGTGGCGGCTGAAAAACGAATTTGCCAATGCCGACGCCCGCGAAGCCAGCAATCAGCGCTAGCGCAAAGGTCAGCAATAGTCCGCGCACAGGCGGCGTCATGGCGCGCCCTCAATCAGGGTCGCGGGAGCAAGCGATGCGTGAATGGCAAACGGCGAGGTCTCTTCCGGAGTGGCTCCCGCCAGGCTAGCGGATACGACGCCGAATGTCAGCATGGTGGCCGCAAGGGCGGAGCGCCATCCCCAGGCGGCGCTAACGCGTTCCGCCCGGCGCGCCGCATCGATACGGGCCCAAACCGCCGGTTCGAGCTGATCGAGCCGACGGTCGATCGGTTGTGCACGCAGACGCTTCAGCAATTCATCAAGCATATCAGTCACCGCCGCCTGGTAGTTTTATCTCTTTTACGCACACAATGTCACAACCCCTCAAAGCTGGAAGCCCGAGTCTGAGGGATTGAGAGGGGGCATGCGTATTCTGGGCATGTACCTCGCCCTGGAATTTGGAAAGGCGCCGTCGCTATGACGCTTAGTCGGCGCCACATGTTGCGAGTTAGCGCCGTGGGAGCTGTACTCGGGAGCGCCATCGCCTGCGCGCCGACGCCTAAGGTCTATACGCTCGCCATCAGTCGGGACCCTGGCTGCGGGTGCTGCAAGGGCTGGATGACACTGACGCAGCGCTCCGGCCGATTTACTGCCATCATGCGCGATGAACCGGACATGCCGGCGCTTAAGCGCCGGCTGGGTGTTCCGGCAAGCCTTACATCCTGCCATACCGCCGAGGTCGACGACTATGTCATCGAGGGCCATGTGCCAGTCGAAGACGTCCTTCGGCTATTGCGAAAGCGCCCATCGGGTATCAAAGGACTTGCTGTACGCGGCATGCCGGCCGGCTCGCCTGGCATGGAGCGGGAGGACGGCGGACGGGTCGCTTACGACGTTTACGCATTTCGTGCAGATGGGAAGCAGGAAATATTTACGCGTTACGCCGCGCAGGGATGATCGTAATCAAGGTCTTGCGATCGGTCCGTCCCATTCTTGCGTCGACAAACGACAGTTCTGCATGAAAGTGAGAACGTCATGCGCAATTTCTTAATCATTCTCGTGACCGCGATCGTGGCGGGCGGGGCCTTTTATGTGCTCAGCGAGCATTGGCGCCATGCGCTTGGCCTGGAGCCTTATCTTCTGTTTCTAGCGTGCCCCTTGATGCATCTGTTCATCCACCGCCGTCACGGACAAGCGCTTAGCGCCGACGAGGCCCGGCAAAAGAAGCGGGAACACAGCGCCGGCTGTCACTGATGCGGCTTGCGGCGTGCAGATCGCGGCGTAGCCAAATCGTCAAGGATAGGGCAGTCGGATCTCTCGTCTCCGCGGCAATGCTGCGCGAGGTCGCGCAGCGTTCGCACAACTGCTCGCATTTCCTTCATGCGACGCTCAAGATCTTCGATATGCGCTTCGGCAAGCCGCTTGACTTCGCGCGACGGCCGTTTGTCGCGCCAAAGCGCCAAGAGCGCGCCCACCTCTTCCAGCGAGAAGCCGAGGTCGCGCGTTCGGCGAATGAATTGCAGCACCGATACATCGGCCTCGCCATAGTCCCGATAGCCGTTGCCGCGTCGCGCAGCCGGTTTCAGCAATTCGACGCTTTCATAGTAGCGGATCATCTTGGCGGAAACGCCGGACCGCTCGGCGGCCTCACCAATATTCATGGTCCTGTTTTCTCGCGCGAATTTTCCGGGTTGACCTTCCCATTATGGGAAGGTGCAGGCTGTGTTTCAAGATAAAACAGGAGCGCGGTCTGCCGCGTATAGGCCATGAACACACAATCGCCTCATGATCATCACGCCGCCCATGCCGGTGATCAGGCTAAGCGCGATCCGGTTTGCGGCATGACGCCCAAGCCCGACACGCCGCATCGATTGATGCACGACGGTGAGGAAGTTCTGTTTTGCAGCGCCGGTTGCAAGGCG
Organism: Caulobacterales bacterium; assembly: GCA_035549875.1. Lineage (GTDB taxonomy): Bacteria > Pseudomonadota > Alphaproteobacteria > Caulobacterales > Aquidulcibacteraceae > JAKFWI01. The sequence goes on along the minus strand of DASZPV010000077.1, from coordinate 56,512 downwards.
AAGTTTGAAGCCGACCCTGCGAAGTATGTGCGCCCAGCGAACGATCATTCATGCTGTTCTTCAGAAGGCGGCGCAAAGGGAGATCACGCGCATCATGGGCACGCGCACGGCGGCGCGGCAATTCATCCAAAGAGCGTGCCGACTGGGGCCAAGTGGACCTGTCCGATGCACCCCGAGATCGTGCGCGACGGTCCCGGCTCGTGCCCGATATGCGGTATGGCGCTGGAGCCGATGCTGCCAAGCGCGGACTCGGGCCCCAATCCCGAACTCGTAGACATGCGCCGTCGATTTGTCGTCAGCGCGGCTGTCGCAGTGCCGGTGCTCGCGCTTGAAATGGGGCGTCATCTGGTCGGGATTGATCGCCTGGTGGCGCCGACGATCAATCCGTGGCTTCAGCTCCTGCTTGCGACGCCTGTCGTGCTGTGGGGCGGCTGGCCATTTTTCGAGCGAGGTTGGGCGTCGCTCAAGACCCGCCACCTCAACATGTTCACCCTAATCGCGCTCGGTACGGGCGTGGCTTGGACCTATAGCGTAATTGCGACATTGGCCCCAGCGGCGTTTCCGGCGCAGTTTCGCGATCCGCACGGTGTCGTCTCGGTGTATTTTGAGGCGGCCGCAGTCATCACGGTGCTCGTGTTGTTGGGGCAGGTATTGGAGTTGCAGGCGCGCGAGCGCACCAGCGGCGCCATTCGCGCTCTCCTTGATCTGGCGCCGAAAACGGCGCGACGCATTACGGACGGCGCAGAGGAAGAGGTCTCGCTCGACGAAATTCTTGTCGGCGATCGTTTGCGGGTCAGGCCTGGCGAGAAAGTGCCGGTCGACGGGCTCGTGCGCGATGGCCGCTCCACAATCGATGAATCGATGGTGACGGGTGAATCCATGCCGGTGACCCGCAGCGTCGGCGATAAGGTGATCGGCGGCACGTTGAATCAGACGGGTGCGCTTGTCATCGAAGCAGAACGCGTCGGGCGCGATACGATGCTCTCGCAGATCGTGCAGATGGTGGCGGATGCGCAGCGCTCGCGCGCGCCAATCCAGCGCATGGCCGACCAGGTGTCCGGCTGGTTCGTTCCAGCGGTGATCGGTGTGGCCGTTCTCGCTTTCATCATCTGGGCGCTGATCGGTGCGGAGCCTCGCTTCGTCTATGGTCTGATTGCAGCGGTATCCGTGCTGATCATCGCTTGTCCGTGCGCGCTCGGATTGGCGACGCCGATGTCCATCATGGCGGGCGTCGGCCGTGGGGCGCAGGCTGGCGTGTTGATCAAGAGCGCCGAAGCGCTGGAGCGGTTTGAGAAGGTCGATACGCTTGTGCTCGATAAAACGGGCACGCTCACAGCCGGCAAACCCGCCGTTACGGAAATACATGTCAGCGTCGCCGATGAGGCTGAGACGTTGCGGCTTGCGGCAAGTCTTGAGAATCGTAGCGAACACCCGCTTGCACAAGCGATCGTGGCTGCGGCGACGGATCGAAAACTTAAGCTTTCGGAGCCCACGGAATTCGACTCACCGACTGGCAAAGGCGTTGTCGGTGTTGTTGAAGGCAGAAAGGTCTCGCTTGGAGCCGAACGCTACCTTGCCGAACTCGGCATTGAAACAAGCGCTTTGTCCGAGGCTGCGGAAAAGATGCGTGCGGATGGCGCGACGGCGATCTACGTCGCGGTCGATGGGGTCGCGCGGGGCGTGTTCGCCATCGCCGATCCGATAAAGCCCACAACGCCGGATGCGCTGGCGGCGCTGCGTGCTCAAGGCATCAAGTTGGTGATGCTGACTGGCGACAATCGCACCACCGCGGAAGCGGTCGCGCGGAAACTCGGCCTCGATACCGTAGAGGCGGAAGTCTTGCCGAAGGACAAGTCGCAGATCGTCGAGCGTCTCAAAAGCGAGGGGCGCGTGGTCGCCATGGCCGGAGATGGCGTTAATGACGCGCCGGCTTTGGCCGCGGCGGATGTCGGGATCGCCATGGGCACCGGCACGGACGTGGCGATGGAAAGCGCCGGCGTGACGCTGCTTAAAGGCGATCTTGGCGGCATCGTGCGCACACGCTCTATCTCAAAAGCGACGATGGGCAATATCCGCCAAAATCTCTTCTTCGCGTTCGCGTACAATGTGGCGGGCATTCCGATCGCGGCGGGTGCGCTCTATCCGCTCACGGGTGATCTTCTGTCGCCGATGATCGCCGCGGCTGCGATGGCGCTGTCGTCAGTCTCGGTGATCGCCAATTCGCTGCGATTGGGCGCGGTGAAAGTGTGAGCCTGGATAATGAAGCGACGCATGAGCGACGGACTTATACGCCGGCCTTGGGCCATAGGGCGCTCACGCCGCTCTACTGGCGTGCGAGGAGCGCTTTCATTTGGGCAATTTCCTCGCGCTGGCTCGTGACGATTGAAGCGCACAACGTGCGGATATCGGCATCCGTGATTTGTGCGTGCTCGCACATCAACACCGCGCCGGCGTGATGCGGGATCATCGACCGCAAAAATTCGCGATCGCCGATGGCGCCCTGCGTCCGGATCAATCCAAATGCGCCGACAAGCACTATCGCGGCGGCGGCCAGGAGGGACAGGTTTGTCCGCTTTGAGGGATACATCGCGCCCATCAGGGCAAGCTCGATCGCCACCATCGGGGCGGTCATGAGCGCCGCCATATAAAACTGGTTGAGATTCGGCACGACATTCGCGAACTGGTCCACCATCGCGTACATCAAAATGTACATTGAGACGAACGATAGAGCCGTCATGAGGGCCAGCTTGCGATAGGGCTGGCCGTGTTGGGCTTCGTGATGGTCCATCGCTCGCTCCGATCGTGAGGCTGGCTGCGGGACGCGCAGCTTATGCCTCAAACCCTGCGGATAGGCGGCGGTTCCGGCATTGGCTCAACGGGTTGCGAACTCGGGCTCGCGATCGCGTGGGGATCAAGAAGAATCTTACGCACCATATGCGAATATCCCTCGCGAACGAGGGCTTAGCGTGGCGGCATTGCCGTGGCGCTGTGCATGACAAGGCGCTGGTACACAGCGTCGATCTCTTCCGATGTGAGCTGTTTGCAGCCCGTGTCGAGCCACCACGTCAACAAGCCCAAGCACGCGCCGACGGCCATTTGGACCTTGGCCTCTCGCAACTCGGGCGAGGCGTCGGCCGCGAACTCCTTGCGCGCCAGCGCTTCGAGCATCTCGCGAATAGCGCCGAGCGCGATGGCGCGTCCGTTTCCGTCGCCGAGACTGCGATAAAGATCGAGGTGCTCGCGCGCATGACGAAAGAGGGCGCGGGTGAACGCAAAGGGCGCTGCGCCTGGCCTGCGTTGCGCCGACTCAAGCTCGCGCCGCAAGCAATCGAGACCGGAACGTTTCAGATCATCCTTGTCGGCATAGTGGGTGTAGAAGGCCGAACGGCTAACCCCGGCTGCGGCGCAGATGTCTTGGACATTGATGGCTTCGTAGCCGCGCGCATGGATCAAGGCGAGGTGCGCCTGCTCAAGTTTTGCCCGCGTGCTCGCCGACCGCCGATCGATAGTTGCGTGCGTCACGACGCCCTCTCTAGAAAGACATTCGCGCAGATGTGTCCGCGAAAAGTGTTGGACCGGCGGAGAGTCAGGAAACAGTTTGGCGGCGTTGGAGGCGCCCCATGTCCGCACCTGTCCGCAGGCTTTTGCTCGCCATTCATATCATGCTCTCTGTGGCGTGGCTTGGTTCAGTCGCGGCTTTTCTGGCGTTGAGTCTCGCGGGATTGTGGGGTCGCGACGCCGCCGTGGCGCGCGCCGCTTATCTCGGCATGAACATCATCGGCTCGAATGTGATCATTCCGCTTGCCCTGATGACGCTTGTGAGCGGCTTGCTCCAAGCGCTCACCACGCCTTGGGGAGTGCTGAAGCATTATTGGGTGCTGTCCAAACTCGTACTCGCGCTAATGGCCAGCGTTCTGCTTGTCTTGCATCAATTCACTGCGGTCCAGGCGGCGGCGCGTTTTGCAGGCGCGAGCGAAAGCTTCCCGCATCTGGGCCGGCTTGGCATTCAACTGGCGATGGATGGCGCGTTGGCGATCGGCGTGCTCATCGCCGCCGTCCTCATAGCGGTTTACAAACCTCGCGGCGTCACGCCGTTGGGCCGTCGTGTTGTGGAGGGGAGCGGTCAAAAGCGTTCGCGCCGGAGGGCCTGGTCGATGGATTTTCATCGCAACCCTCGCGGCGATTGGCGTCGTCTTTATTCTCGTGCACGTCGGCGGCATGAGCCACACCGCACCGGCCGTGTAGCGAGCTGCGTTTGGAGTCGCGAAAGCCGGCGTTCTACCATTTCAATGCGCGTCCGAGCATGATCCCGCCCACAGCCGCGCAGAACAGGATAGCGGCCAGATACCAACTTGCGACATACAGGGCCGAATCCATTGGGCAGCAACTCGCGTAGGCGATGGCGGCGAGGCTTCCCGACACGCCGCCGATCGCAGCGCCAGCGAGCGTCGGGCGTGTTGCGCCGAGTCCGCGCACGGCGAACACAAGCGTGATCGCTATGGGGAGCGCGAGTAGGGGAATGCGGTACAGGCACTCCGGTACGCCGCCGCCGAGCCACGCATACATCCGTCCTTCCGGCGTCGCCGTGAGGAATGCCACGGTCGCGATCGCTACGCTTGCGGCAGCGAAGAGAAGGGCGGGCGGCAGGAGGTGCCGCACCCGCGTATTGGGCCGCGCGAGTTCAAACAAGAGCGGGGCCGCTGTTAGGGCCGCGGCCAGTCCGAAGCCCGCCTTTAGCATCACGGGCAGGATCGAGTGCTCCATGTCGCTACGAAACCCGAACAGCAGCGGCACAAGGAGAACGGATGCCGCAACGCCGATCGCGGCCGCGATCACAATGCGTCGCTCCACCAGGCCACGCGGCTGCGCGCCCGTGTCACGCGCCAGAGCGTTTACAAGTTGGTCGGTCTTCATGGGGTCTCTTCCTTGGCGACGAGCGCCATCAGTTTTTGGAGTCCGCGATGAATGGAGATTTTCACGTCAGCCTCGGATACGCCCATGCGGCTGGCTGCTTCCTTGGCGGTCAATTGCTCAAGTTTGACCAGACGGATTGCGGTGCTTTGCTTCGCCGGCAGATGCGTAAGAAGCCGCTCGATATCCAGCCCCGGATCGGCGCCGTCGGCGGCCTCCTCTGAAAAAAGATCTGCAATGGCGTCGACTGGGACGAACTCTCGGCTGGCGGGCGTCTTGCGCAAATGATCAATGAGTTTGTAGCGAGCGATCGCGTACACCCAAGACGTGATCTGCCGGTTTGGATCGTAGCTCTTGCGGTGCAGGTGGATGGCGAGCAGTGTTTCCTGAACGAGATCCTCGGCGTGCGCTGTGCCTTGCAGCGCAAGTTTGCGCCTGAAGAATGCGCGAAAGAGGGCGCTCAACCGCTCCAGAAATTGTCGATAAGCCGCATCATCGCCGTCGATACTCCGGACGATGAGCGCGTGCAGTTCGGTCTCATAGACGCTCACGGCTCGCCTTGCCCCCCTTTGCGATGCCAAGCGCGAACGCAAACTCATAACGCAGCAAGCCAAGGATGGCACCGGCTGACTAACTGCGCCCGTCAACCTGCCGGCTCGCGGGGCTCGATAGGCAGAATCGAAGGCGAGGCAGGCGTTCACTAAGGCTGCTCCTCCTCGATGGTTTCGGTCCGGAAGGTCCAAACGATACAGGTTCGAGGCAATAGGCGATCGAGCGCCGGAGCTGCTCTTCCGTGTGCCCCGCGCTCGACCTGTATCGTTCTCGCTTGGCGCCCCGAAGTCATCATTGAGACCGCGCGATTGGACGAGGCGCTTACCTCGTGACGCGGTCGAGTTCAGGGAGAAGTTTCATGCGCTTGATCCTCACACTGGTCGCCGGCGCGTCGGCAATTATGGCTATGGCCACGCCGGCGTTGGCCGGTCCTGGCTATATCCCCAGGTCCGCTGCTCAGATTCAACAGGCTCGCGAACACCGCGATCCTTGCAACGCCGTCAGCAACAATCCCCATGAGCTATCCGGTCTGCAGGGCATCCAGGCCGCCTGCCGGCACAAGATGGCGCAACACATGGCCCGACCTGACGATGTCGCGCTGCGCGAGGCTTGCGCTCATGCGGCGCGGGCTTTGACCGGCCAGCCCTGTTGATGGAATGGGCCGCAAGGCGCGTGAGCGCGGTTGCGGCCCAATCCGCCTATCGATTTCGTTAACCACTCGTTGGGGATGGGGAACCGCGTTGACGGAATGGCGACCCTTCAGCACTATCCTGGCATCATGGCGCGGGTCTGGCTTACCCTCATTTTGGCGTTCGCGTTGGCGACTGGCGGCATCGCCAGCGCCTTTGCGGCCGAATGCCCGATGGAGCAGGCGCAAGTCGTTTCCGTCCACGATTGTTGTCCTGACAGCGCCGGCGCCAATCGCGGTCAGCCGCAGCAGAACCAAAAGCAAAAGGCGGACGCGTGCCTGTTCGGTATGGCGTGTCGCACAGCGCCGGCCATGGCGCCGACTTTTGCTTCGCTCATGCTGTCCCAGCCGGGCCTTCGCATCGCCCAACCGATCGCAAGTGAACCGGCCAAGCCATCCGGCCCATTGCAGCAACTCTTCCGGCCGCCGCGAACCATCTAACTCCGACTTAACGCGCGCTGCTTTGCGCGAACGCGCGCGTACGCGCGCATCTCACATGTTCCGGAGTTAGTGGCATGTATTACGCATGCTTGCGTAGAGCCTTGCTTGTGGCAAGCGCGGTCGCTTTGGCGCCGACAGCTCACGCACAAGAACTGAGTTTTTCCGATGCGGTCGCCCAAGCCGCAACCGAGGGGCCGACGATCGACGCCGGAACATCCGGTGTGCAGGCGGCGACGCGCGCGCGGCGCGCGGCGGGTCGTCTTCCCGATCCAGAACTGACGCTCGGGCTCGACAATGTTCCAGTCGACGGGCCTGATCGCTATCGGCTCAACCGCGACAGCATGACGATGCAACGCGTCGGCATCGTGCAGACAGTGCCCAGCGGACCGGCGCGTAGCGCCCAGCGCGCCGTGGCCGACGCCGACATCGCTCGCGCCCAAGCCGGGCTCGACGTTGCGCGCCTTGAAGCGCGCCTGGGTGCGGCGGATGCCTGGATCAAACTGTACTATGCGGAACGCCGCGTCGCGGTGATCGCCATACTGGTCGAAGACGCGCACGCCTCGGCGCGCGCCGCACGCGCCCGGTTAAGCGGCGGTGGCGGCGTCGATGATGCGTTGGCCGCGGAAGTGGACGCGGCGCGCGCCGATGATCGTTTGAGTGACGCCAAGGCGGCAGTCACCGCGGCGCGCGCTGAGTTGCGGCGTTGGATCGGGATCGGCGCGGATGAACCGCTGGCAGCCGCGGAGCCCAGTTTCGCCATCGATCCAGGGATGCTGCGCGATCATCTCCAGCATCATCCCGCGCTCGCTCAATTTGCGGCGGAGCGCGACGAGGCGCAGGCGCAATTGCGAATGGCGCAGTCGGATCGTTGGCCGGACTGGTCCTGGGAACTCTCTTACGGGCGTCGCGCGCCGGAATTGTCAGACATGGCGTCCGTCGAGGTTCGCATCGGCCTGCCGCTATTCCAACCTTGGCGCCAGCAGCCGGTGATAGACGCGCGTCGCGCCGAAGTAGATCGGGCTGATGCGCGGCGCGATGCGGCCGAACGCGAGCACGTTGCCATGCTGGAATCCAATCTCGCGACGTATCAAGCCGCGACAGCAAATTTTGATCGCGCGCGCCAGACGCGATTGCCGCTGGCGCGTCAGCGCGCCGAGGCCGCGAACGCTGCCTATGGCGCGGGATCGTCCTCGATCGCGACGCTCATCGCCGCGCGTGCGCAGGCGTTGGAAACCGAAATGGACGTGCTCGATCTCGCCGAGCGCGTCGCGACGCTTGGGGCCGAACTTTCGTTGCAATATGGGGAGCAAGCGCAGTGAGCGAAGATCCACAGCGCGGCGTTCCCCGCATCGCCATTATTGCGTCGGGCATCGCAATTGTCGCGCTTGTCGCTGCAGGCGGTGGCTATTGGGCGGGAACGCAGCGCATAGACTCTGCCGGCAGTGCGCAAGCGCAGTCCGGACGCCGCGTGCTCTATTGGTACGATCCGATGGTGCCCCAGCAGCACTTCGACCATGCAGGCAAATCGCCCTTTATGGATATGCAACTCGTGCCGCGCTACGCCGACGAAGCCCCTGCGGCGGCGGGCGTTCGGATCGATGCTGGAGTTGCGCAGAACCTCGGCGTGCGGTTTGCGACTGTGCAGCGGGCGTCAATCTCGCGCGCAGTAACTGCGTCGGGCGTCATTCAATTCAACGGTCGCAACGTCGCCAATGTGCAGGCTCGCGCCGGTGGTTTCGTTGAACGCGCCTATGCGCGCGCGATTGGTGATGTGGTCGCCGCGGGCGCGCCGATCGTGGATATTCGCGTCCCCGAATGGGCGGCGGCGCAGGGCGAGTATCTTGCCGTACGCGGCGCTGGAGGCGTTATCCCGAGTTCAGCGCGTCACCGGCTCGTCATGCTCGGCATGCCGGAGACGTTGATTGCTCGCATCGAACGCGATGGCGCGCCGCATCCGGTATTCACGATCACGTCGCCGATTGCAGGCGCGATCACCACGCTCGATGTGCGCCAAGGCATGACCGTTACGCCCGGCGCGCCGCTCGCAACGATCAGCGGTATATCGCCTGTGTGGCTGGTCGCATCCGTGCCGCAGGGCGATGCAGGCGTCGCGCGTCCTGGCGGTCGAGCAATTGCGACGTTGCCCGCCTACCCGGGCGAGACGTTCTCAGGTCGGATTGAGAGCGTGCTGCCCGCTGCAGATATGGCCACGCGTACGATCGAAGTGCGCGTGGCCCTCGACAATCCACAGGGACGATTGCGTCCCGGCATGAGCGGGGAAGTGCGTATCGAGCAGGCGAACGCCGAAGCGTCACTTGTCGTGCCAATGGAAGCCGTCATCCGCACCGGGACGCGCACGATGGTGATCGTTGCCGGGGAAACCGGCTACGTGCCCACCGAAGTCACGCTCGGCCATCAGACCGATAACAGCATCGAGATTCGCAGCGGCTTGCGCGAAGGCCAACGCGTTGTCGCTTCGGGGCAATTCCTGATCGATTCCGAGGCGAGCCTGTCGGGCGCGCTTGATCGGCTACAAGCGTCCAGCAGCGGGCCGGAAACGGCCGCCATGCTTCATACGGGTTCGGGACGGATCACCGCGCTCAGCGCCACAAGCGTCACCTTGACGCACGGACCTGTCGCCAGCCTGAATTGGCCGGCCATGACCATGCAATTCGGCCTAACGCGGCCGCAGCTCGCGCAAGGTCTGCGCGTCGGTGACAGCGTCGCGTTTCGGTTTCGACAAAGTGGCGGCGCGTATGTTGTGGAAGAGATGAGCAAGACTGGGGCGGCGCCATGATCACCTCGATCATTCGCTGGTCAGTCGCCAATCGCTTCCTGGTCGTGCTGGCGACGCTGGCGCTCGCGGTTGCCGGCGCAATCGCCGTCAGGGCGACGCCTGTGGATGCGCTGCCAGATCTTTCGGATGTGCAGGTGGTTATTCGCACATCTTATCCGGGGCAGGCGCCGCAGATCGTAGAAAATCAGATTACCTATCCGCTTACGACGACGATGCTTTCCGTGCCAGGGGCACGCACCGTGCGCGGATATTCGTTCTTCGGCGACAGCTTTGTCTATGTGATCTTCGAGGACGGGACCGACCTCTATTGGGCGCGCTCGCGTGTGCTCGAATATCTGAACCAGGTGCAGGGACGGCTGCCGCCTTCGGCGCGCTCCTCAATCGGACCCGACGCCACTGGCGTCGGTTGGGTCTATCAATATGCACTCATCGACCGCACTGGTCAGCACGATCTCAGCCAATTGCGCAGCTTGCAGGACTGGCTGCTGCGCTTTGAACTGAAGACGGTGCCGGGTGTTGCAGAGGTCGCCTCGATCGGCGGCATGGTGCGCCAGTATCAGATCGTGCTCGACCCTCAGCGCATGGCCGCCTACGGGGTGTCTCAAGCGCGGGTCGCCCAAGCCGTGCGCGCCGCCAATCAGGAAACTGGCGGCGCGGTCGTCGAGATGGGCGAAGCCGAACACATGGTGCGCGCTTCCGGTTATCTGCGGACGCTGGCGGATTTCAACGCCATCCCCTTGGGTCTCGGCGCAAACGGCGCGCCGATCACATTGGGCGATGTCGCTTGGGTGCAGGTTGGGCCAGAGATGCGCCGCGGTATCGCCGAGTTGAATGGCGAAGGCGAAGTCGCCGGTGGCGTCGTCGTCATCCGCGCCGGCGCCAATGCGCGCGAAGTCATCAGCGCGGTCCAGACCCGCCTCAATGAACTGCGCAGAAGTCTTCCACCGGGCGTCGAGGTCGTCACCACCTATGACCGCTCGCAACTGATAGACCGCTCAATCAGCAATCTCACCGAGAAGCTGGCGGAAGAATTTATTGTTGTGGCGCTCGTCTGCGCACTGTTCCTCTTCCACCTGCGCTCCGCGCTCGTCGCAATCATCACGCTGCCGCTGGGCGTCGCGACCGCATTTTTGATCATGCGGGCGCAGGGGATCGAAGCCAACATCATGTCGCTGTCGGGCATCGCCATCGCGGTCGGCGCGATGGTTGATGCCGCCATCGTCATGATCGAGAACGCGCACAAGCACCTGGAGCGGTGGCGCGACGACCATGACGGTCAGATGCCGCAAGGCAAAGATCATTGGCGGGTGATCGCTGACGCATCCAGCGAAGTCGGACCAGCGCTCTTCTTCAGCCTCTTGATCATCACGCTGTCGTTCGTCCCCGTCTTTACGCTGCAGGCGCAGGAAGGCCGGCTGTTTGCGCCGCTCGCCTACACCAAGACCTACGCGATGGCCGTCTCGGCGGCGCTGTCTATTACGCTCATTCCCGTGTTGATGGGGTTCTGGATCAGGGGAAAGATTCCGCCGGAGGAGGCGAACCCGATCAATCGCTTTTTGGCCAGTTTATATCAGCCAGCGATCGATTTCACGCTCGCCAAGCCGAAGATCGTTCTTCTAATCGCAGCGCTCGCGTTCACCACCACACTCATCCCGCTCTCGCGTCTCGGCGGTGAGTTCATGCCGATGATGGACGAGGGCGATCTGCTCTACATGCCGACAGCGCTGTCGGGCCTTTCGGCGGCTGAAGCGTCCGATCTCCTGCAAGTCACCGATCGCCTCATCCGCACCGTGCCCGAAGTGGAGAGTGTGTTCGGCAAAGCGGGGCGCGCTGAAACCGCAACCGATCCAGCCCCGCTTGAAATGTTCGAGACGACGATCCGGCTGAGGCCGCGGTCGCAATGGCGCCCAGGCATGACGCCCGAGCGCATCATCGCTGAACTGGATCGCACGGTTCGTGTCCCCGGCCTGACGAATGTCTGGGTGCCGCCGATCCGCAACCGTATCGACATGCTCGCCACAGGCGTCAAAAGCCCGATCGGCGTCAAAGTGAGCGGACCCGATCTCGCTTCCATCGATACGGCGGCCGGCGCCATCGAGGCGGCCGCGCGCAACGTGCCGGGGGTTTCCTCAGCCATTGCCGAACGTATCTCTGGTGGGCGCTATATCGATGTCGACATCGATCGCTTCGCCGCCTCTCGTTACGGGCTCAATATCGCCGACGTGCAGGACGTGGTTTCCGGCGCGATAGGCGGAGAGAATATTGGCGAACTTGTCGATGGCCGCGCGCGTTATCCGATCAACCTCCGCTATCCACGCGAAGTACGCGACACGTTTGAGCGTCTGAGTGCGCTGCCGATTGTCACTGACCAGGGCATTCGCCTGACACTTGGGGAAGTGGCGCACATCTCGATCGCCGACGGACCGTCGATGATCCGCAGCGAGAACGGACGCCTCTCAGCTTACGTCTATGTCGATGTGCGCGGGCGCGACCTCGCCTCGGTCGTGCACGACCTGCAGGGCGCGATTGCTCGTGAGGTCCACATGCCGGCTGGCGTCAGCGTCGCCTACTCAGGGCAGTTCGAATACCTGCAGCGGGCCGTGGCGCGGTTGATGATCGTCGGACCCGCGACGCTCGCGATCATCTTCGCGATGCTCTATTTTACGTTCCGCCGGTTCGATGAAGCCGCAATTGTGATGGCGAGCTTGCCGTTTGCGCTCACTGGCGGCATCTGGCTCGTGTTCCTGCTCGGCTACGATTTCTCGGTTGCGGTGGCGGTTGGCTTCATCGCGCTCGCCGGTCTTGCCGCCGAGTTCGGCGTGGTCATGCTCATCTATTTGAAGAACGCGCTTAGGGAGCGCGAGACGCGCGGCATCGAAATTACGCCGGCGGTGATCGCTGAGGCCGTTCGTGAGGGCGCGTTGCTTCGCCTTCGTCCCAAGGCCATGACCGTCGCTGTCATCCTGGCTGGTCTGTTACCCATCCTGTGGACGGGCGGCGCCGGCGCGGAAGTCATGCGCCGCATCGCCGCCCCAATGGTTGGGGGCATGTTCACGGCCCCATTCCTGTCTCTCTTTGTCATACCCGCGGCGTACTACCTGGTCCGGCGCCGCGACCTTGAGCGCAAAACGCTCGCACTCTCCCAATCACGGATCGGTCACGAAATCGGAGAAGCAACATGAAGGGGAAGGTCTTAGCGGCGCTTGTTTTGACTGCGCTTGCACTGGCTACGGCGGCTTGTTCGCAACCGTCAGCACCGACGCCAGCATCCACCACTACTGCGGCAGAGACCAGGATGGGCGACATGGCTATGTCGGCAACCGCGCCAGCGACTGGTCCGATCCGCTCGACGGGCGTGGTGACACAAGTCGATGCCAACACCGGCACGATCACGTTCAATCACGAGGCTATTCCAGCGATCAGTTGGCCAGCTATGACCATGCAGTTTCACGCTGAGAACCCGGCCATGCTGCAAGGCATAGCGGTCGGCGATCATGTGACGTTTGAGCTCAAGAGTACGAGCCAGACTGGAATCGTCACGATGCTCCAGAAGCAATAGAGCGCTGATGGGCGCTGCCCAGATTGGGCGGCGCCCAGATGCCTGTCAGAAAATTTCCCCTCAAGCCCTGTGTTCGGCCCGCGCCGGAGGCGCACGCCTCGCCGTTGAGCCAAGACAAAGCCCTGCGTCCCGACAGCTTCAGGCGGCCATCGCGCGCAGGGGGCGTCAGGGCGGAAAGCAAAGCGCGCCTTGACGCCGCCGAGCACGATGGCAGCACCGTTTAGCTGCGCTTGAGCCACAGAAGTTGAGCCGCAACCGCAAGAGTAAGCCTCGCGGTAAAAGCTGCGACTAGAAACGCATAGAGCGGCGCCAGCGGATCGGCAGGATGCAAGGACGCCGTCCACTGCATGGCGGCGACTGCGCAGACGAGCGCGGGCAGCCACAACAGATCGACCGCAAGCGCGAAGAGGACGACAACGAGGGCGAATGCAAGCGGCATGATAAACCTGCGCCAGTGAATTGAACTGCGGGCGCTTCGTCTTGTCTGGCTGGCTGAGCGCGGGTGCTCGGCCGCCGGTCCCATGCAAAGTGAATCGCAAAGCCCGACCGGGCGCAAGGTCTACCGGTCGGGCCCGAGCCGAAGCGATCGTGAGAGCTTGAGGGTCTGGTCGAGCTTCTTCTGCAGATCCTGCGTCCGCGCTCGCATGAGCGATTTGCGAATGTCGAGGTGAAGCTCCATGGCCTTCAAGGCGTCGCGCCAGCCTGGCTCGAACTGGAAGATGTTGCGCTCCACTTCCACCGCCAGCCCCATGCGCTTCAGCTCCTGCGCCCGGGCCTTCAGCGCGTTCTCCAGCTCCGGCGAACGGTCCGGCGCCTGAAGCCGCGCGAGCCGGACGCGTCGTTCCTCGTCGAGTTGGCCGGCGATCATGCCATCGAGCCGGGACGGTCCATGAACGAGCGCATCGCGTTCCAGGGCGCGCCGGGCGTCGGCGCGTCCGCGCGGTCCCAGGCGCTCGGTCGCCGCGTCGCGCGCCGCCGACCTGAAACCGTGCGAGACGAACTCGCGCGGAATGATGAGGTCGCGTCCGTCCGGCGTGCGGCCGCGAAGGATGATGTGGGTGTGGGGATTGTCGGTGTCCCAGTGATCGACCGCGATCCACTCAAGCCGCATGCCCAGGGCCCGCTCGGCGCGCGCCATGACATCCCTCGTATAGGCCTGAAGCTCGCGCATCCGGGCGCCGTTCTCGGCCGACAGGATCAGCCGGAAGTGACGCCTGTCGTCGCGCGCCCAGGCGGCGGCGCGTCCGGCGCCGTCAACGCCGTCGCCCAAGGCGTCGTAGAACACAGATAGGCCGCGTTCGCGCTCGCGCGGCCGCTCGCGCTGATCCCGGTCATCACGCCCGTCCTCCGCCTCGTGCTGCTGCTCCTGTGCAAGGCTCCGTCCACGCACCGCAGCATCGCGCGCCACATAGCGGACATGGGCGCGCAGCGCGCCGGCGCCCGCGCCGCCATGGCTGAAATAATGCACCTTCACCACGGCGCGCTGACGCGGGTCGTAGGCGAAGCCGGAGCGCTTGCCGCTCTGCTTGCCGAACTTGCTCGACCGCCCCAGCCGCGCCTGCAACTGGCTTGAGAGCGCCTTCTTCGGCGCGCCGCCCGCCATCTTCTTGGCGCGTCCGTCGTGACGGCCCTTGAGACTCTCTGCATCAAGGGAGCGCGCAAACCGAAGCGGCGATCCTGGCGAAAACACCTCGCCGCGCGAAGCGTCGCGCAGCAGTTTGGAGAAGCGGAAAGAGGGGTTTGGCGAATGTGTTTGCATCGTGAGGTGCGCGTGAGGTGGAGACACCCTGCGATGATCGCGAACACCCTGTGCAAAAGCGAGCAGAGACAAGCGTTTGGCGATGCGAGTGGGGCGCTCTTTATCTAGCCTTACACCCTACTTCTTTTTGTAGACCCAGAATCCACAACGGAAATTCGCAAGGTACACCCTACAAGTAGGGCGCGCTCATTTGGAGAAGCTCACAAACGCTTCCAGACGCCTTCGATAACGTCTTCACGCACAATGCCGAAATACCGGCTGTCAAAACTGTCCGACGTTTCGCCCATCAGAAAGACCTCGCCGTCCTGCAAAACACGGCAGCCCTCCCAAGTTGGCAATGTGCGCCCCGCGCTGTCATGCGTCTGTCGAGCATAGGCAATTTCGCCCACGGTAACTGTCCCGCCCTCAGCGCAAACCCTCACCCCCGAACGCGCCCCCACACGCTTGATGAAGCGGTCACCGTCGCCGATAAAATGCCGGAGCGACGCATAGGAACGCGCCACCTGGGCCGCGCGCACGGTCACAAACACGCCGTCTCTGACCGGCGTCTCGGCCCTCACATAAAAGCCGGTCGGCACGGAGGGCGTCGCGTTGAACAACACAACGTCGCCTCGGCGCGCCTCGGCGACCGCAAGCAACGCTATCGCGCCAGCGCACAGTGCGACGGTGACGACGTTCCGTTTCATCCTCCCTTAGGTTCAGCGCGCCGCGATTATCGATCAAGTGCTCACGCCTCTGACGGTCTCCCCTCGGCAAAAGGGCGGGTGGGCGGGGTCTTGCGCCAGGGATGGAAGCCGTGTGGCCGAGACCCGCTTCAGCGGCGGCTCGGTGGCGTAGCCACGACAGCCCGGCCGTCGGCGAAGCCGGCGGGGCGCCCCAATCAAGATGCTGATCGATCATTCCATGCTTCGGCATCTAATTCCGGGGCATCGCTGGGTGGGCGGGTGGGCTCTTCCGGCCGGCCTAAGACTGGCGAACGCCGGCCGCATCGATGATGAGTTCGCCATCTTCCTTGAACAGCGGCCCCGGCGGCATCCGGTCCAGGAGATCGAGAACGGTCTCGCTCGGACGGCACAGGCGCACGCCCTTTGGGCTCGCCACGATCGGCCGATTGACCAACACCGGATGGGCCAGCATCGCATCCAAGATCTGCGCGTCCGTTGTTTCCGGCGCCAGCAGGCCCAGTTCGGCGGCTGGCGATTTGGTCTCGCGCAACGCAGCTCGCGGCGTGAGGCCCGCGGCGGCGAACAGGGCGAGCAATTGTGGACGGGTCCAGCCGGTCGTCAAATATTCGACAATCACCGGCTCGTAGCCAGCGGCGCGGACGATCTCGACGACATTGCGCGAGGTGCCGCAGTCGGGATTGTGATGCACCACGATGGGGAAGAACGGGCTCATGCGGCGGCCGCCTTTGGCAAGAGAAGTGAGCAGGACATCCAGGCGATCAGAGCGCCCGCGATCTGCCCGCCGATAAAGCCCGGGACATCCGCGGGACGCACGCCCGCGAAGGTGTCGCTCATTGCGCGCGCGATGGTGATGGCGGGATTGGCGAAGGAGGTGGACGCCGTCCACCAATAACCGGCGGTGATGACGAGGGCGACTGCGGCCGCGACCGCCTCGGGCCGCCAGCGCGAGACGGCGAGGATCGCGAACACCAGCGCAAAAGTCGCCACCGCCTCGCTGAGGATTTGCGAGGGACCTGCGCGCATATGTGTCGAGACCTGCATGATCGGAAGCTCGAACATGGCGTGCGCCAGCCACGCTCCGAGAATGCAGCCGGCAATCTGCAGCGGCACGTAGAGTAGGCCGTCCAAAACAGAGATTTCGCGCCGGAGCGTCATGACGAGGGTGACCGCCGGATTGAAATGGGCGCCGGAGATTGGGCCAAGGCTTGTGATCAGCACGAACAGCATCGCCGCCGTCGCGGCGGTGTTGCCCAGCAGTGCGATAGCGTCATTGCCGCCTGCGAGGCGCGCGGCGAGTACGCCCGAGCCGATAACCGTTCCGGCGAGCATCGCCGAGCCCAACGTCTCGGCGATAAGGCGCCGGCCTAGATGTGCCTGCATGCGCCCCCGCAATCCGATCAGAACAGGTTCTTATCGATCAATTTTTCAACGATCACGCAGTCGCGCCAGACGCCCTCAAGCCGGCCGTGCTTCTCGTGCACGCCGATCTGCTTGAACCCGAGCCGGTCAATCAGAGCGAGGCTTGCGCGGTTCTCCGGAAACGCGCGGGACAGGAGCTTCCATAGGCCGTGCGTTTCAGAGGCGACCAACAAAGCCTGCATCGCCGCTTCGCCGACGCCGCGCCCGCGCTGATCGCGGCGCACATAGACCGAGAACTCACCGATGCCGGCATAACAGCAGCGGTCCGCGTAGGCGAACGCGGCCGCCCAGCCCACCACGTCATCGGCGTCACCCACCACGACAACGATCGGCAGTTTGCTTTCAAACCATGGTGCGATCTGCTCGGCGTTGCGCGGCGCCGTCTCGAACGTGGCGACGCGATCCTCGATGCCCTGATTGTAGATCAGCGCGATCGCAGCTGCGTCGGCTGGCGTAGCCGGTCGCGTCCTCATGCCGCTCTCACGCCGCTCCTTCAGCGTTCGGATCGCGGCGCATCTTGCCTATGTCGTCGATCCGCTTTTGCAGTGAGAGCTTGTCGATGCTGGCAAGCGGCAGTGCACAGAAGATGGTGATGCGATTTTGCAGCATGCGATAGGCGTCAGCGAAGGCTTGCGAGACGACGGCTGACGAGCCTTCAGCGGCGGCCGGATCGGGTACGCCCCAATGCGCGCTCATCGGTTGACCGGGCCAGACCGGGCAAACTTCATTTGCCGCATTGTCGCAAACCGTGAATACGAAATCGAGTTTGGGCGCCCCCGCCTGCGCAAACTCCTCCCAACTCTTCGAACGATATTCCTCGGCCTTGAAGTTCAGCGACTTCAGAAGCACGATGGTGTGCGGATTGACCTCGCCCTTCGGCTGCGATCCGGCGCTATAGGCGCGGAATTTCGGAGCGCCGAAGCGGTTCATGATGGCTTCCGCCATGATCGAGCGTGCTGAATTGCCTGTGCAGAGAAACAGCACGTTGAACGGATTTTCCGGGCTTCCCTTGTCGCTCATTTTCCCCTACTCGAATGGCATTGGCTGTCAGCAACAGGCTTTTTCTGTTGCACGCGGCGCGCAGCACGCTTGCGCCGCCGGCGCTGCTGCGACGAGCGATTTGTCCTCGCCATAGCTGGTGGCGTCGCCGAACGTGTAGAACGTCTCCCAGCGCAGGCCGGACGGGTCATTGACCCAGCTCTTGTCGGAGTGCGCGTAGCAGCAGGTGGTCGCTTCTTCGTCGAACGTCGTCTCGCCCGCGGCCTTGAGGCGTTGCGCGAGTATTGCGAGTTCCTCGCGCTCATCGACCTGAATGCCGATATGATCGACGCCCGCCGCTACGCCCCGCGCCGAAATCGCGAAATTGACGCGCGGATCTTCAAGCATCCACTTGGCGTAGTCCGGCTTGGTCACGGCGGGCTCTGCGCCGAACAGTGTCGAATAGAAGGCGATCGACTTGTCGAGATCATCGACGCTGACGTGCAGATGCATGCGTTTCATGCGCTCTTCCTTTTTGTGGATTGTGGTTTCGCCGCCGGGGCGCACGAGCGTCCGCCGCAGCAATTCTCGGTGAGAAAGCCGACCAGTGCGTTCATCTGCGCAAAGTCGGCGGCGTAGATCAGAGAGCGGCTCTCGCGCCGCTGCGTGATGAGGCCGGCGCGATTGAGGTGCGCCAGATGAAACGAGAGCGAAGACGGCGCCATGTCGAGCGCGGCGGCGATTTGACCGGCGGCTTTGCCTTCGGGACCGGCCTGGACCAGCAGCCGGTAGATGGCGAGCCGGTGCTCATGCGCCAGCGCGGCGAAAGCATCGATGGACTCAGCGTTATTCATTCGAAGATTCCAGTATCATCGAAATAATAACACCGCAAGCCGCCAAGGCGCGGCAGGATGGGAGCCGGATGGCCGAGACCCGGCTTGCAGGGCTCGGTGCGGAGCACGACAGCCCGGCCGACGGCGTGGCCGGCGGGTCGCTATAACGTAGAATACAGGTATTCTATTGAAACGGATTAGAAAGAATATATATGTTATTCCTCATCGCAGGACTTAGAATATATGCCTTCTAACGTTTCCGCCGAGAGCCTCGCTCGCAAACAGCTTGAGCGCCGTCTTGCGCCTTTACGCAAGGCGCCTGAGTTCGCGCGCCCGGCGCGCGGCTGGATCAAGGCGGTCCGTGAGGCCTTGGGCATGACCGCCGCCCAGCTCGGGGCGCGGATCGGCGTCTCCCAATCCCGCATCGCCCGCATCGAAAAGGATGAGGCCGAACACGCCCTCACGCTCGCGACCCTGCGGCGTGTCGCGGAGGGGCTCGACTGCACCCTGGTCTACGCGCTCGTCCCGAACGAACCGCTCGACGAGATGCTGAAGGCGCGAGCGCGCGCCCAGGCCGACGCGCAACTCAAGCGCACGCATCATTCCATGCAGCTGGAGAACCAGGCGCTGGACAAAAGCGACCTTGAGGCCGAGCGCGAGCGCCTCGCTATGGAAATCCTCGCGGGCGATCCGCGCCGGCTGTGGGATGCACCATGAGCGATGATCCGCTCTTCGACGGCGATGACGAAGCCAACACGCCATTGGCGCCAGAGGAGCGTGATGGGCTCATTCCGAGCTACATCACGCTCCGGCGCGAATTGAACGAGGCCGAGCAGGTCAATATCGACCAGGGCGATCGCTGGGCGTTCAATCCGCGTGCGCGCCATGACGTGCTCAGCGAGGATTTCATCAAAGCGCTGCACAAGCGCATGTATGGCGATGTCTGGCGCTGGGCAGGGGAGTTTCGCGCCACCGCGCGCAATATCGGCGTCGACGCATGGAAGATTGGCCCCGATCTTCGTGTGCTGCTCGACGACGTGAAGTTCTGGATCGAGCACCAAACCTATCAACCCAACGAGATCGCCATCCGCTTCCATCACCGGCTGGTGGCGATCCACCCGTTTCCGAACGGCAATGGCCGCTGTTCGCGGCTCGCCGCGGACCTGCTGGCCCAAAAACTCGGCCAACCGCGCTTCACCTGGGGCAGCGCCAATCTGGTCGCCATCGCGGAGACGCGCCGCGCCTATGTCGCTGCGCTGCAGGCTGCTGATCGGGGCGACATTGGACCGTTGATGGCGTTCGCGCGCAGCTGACGGAGCGCGCGCGCTCACGGCAACCGCACGGCTGCGTTTTCGTTTTGTTCGGAATCTGCGATAATGAGGTGTGATCGGTGATTCGCGCCCGCTGCGGCTCGGTCTCGCTCTCTCCGGCGGCGGCTCCCGTGCGATTGCCTTCCATCTGGGCTGCCTACGCGCATTGAACGAGATCGGCATTTTGAACCGCATCGACGTGATCTCGTCGGTGTCGGGCGGCAGCGTGCTGGCCGGCCTATATTGCGCGCGCGCGGAGCCCTTTGACGCCTTTGAAGCGCGGGTTCGGGCCATGCTTCAGGCAGGGCTTCAGGACAGGATCGTCGCGGCTCTAGTTTCGCCGCTAGGCCTTCGCGCCTTCGGCTCGTTCGCCATCACGTTGGCGTCGGCGGTCCCGCTGGCGATCCTGGGCGCTGTCGCATCGATGGCGGCCGACTGGCGGCTTAAAGCAAAACTGCGCCGCGCCTTGCGGTCGCGCCGCATCCGGCGCGTCACTCGGACGGATTTCCTGGAACGCGTGCTTCTAAGCCCGGACCTCATGGGTGACATCGCGCTCTCGGATTTGCCAAGCGCGCGACCGGCTTTGATCGTGAACGCTGCTGAGCTCGCCACCCAGACTGCCTTCAGATTTTCCGCCGCGGGTTCCGGATCGTGGCGAAGCGGTCCCGTCGTCAATTCCGATTTCCGCCTGAGCGAAGCCGTGACGGCCTCGGCCGCGTTTCCATTGCTTCTGCCCGCTATCGACCGCGAGTACGAATTCATCTCAGACGGCGAGACGCGGCGCCAACGAGTGCTGCTCACCGACGGCGGCATCTACGATAATCTCGGACTGCAGGCTTTCGATCCGACACGCCCTCAACGGTATGCCTTCGGCGTAGCGTCGGTCGATGTAATCATTGCCTGCATCGCAGAGTCTGGCTTGCCCACCGGCGCCGATTTTCCACTCTTCCTGGGCGCGCGTGCGCGCGCGGCTTTCTCGACCGTGCACCGCCAGTTGCATCGCATGGGGATGAGCGCGCTGCATGAATGGCGTGCGTCGGGCCGCACCCGCGCGTTCATCATGCCGTATCTTGGTCAAGACGATACCAAGCTGCCGCCGGTTGCGGGCGACCCAGAGCCACCCGAACTTGGTTCGCTGCGGGACTATCCAATCGATTTTGCGGCGATGCCTCGCGATGTGATGGACGCTCTGATCGCGCGCGGTGAAGCGCAAACCCGGCGTCTGGCCCGCGCTTATCTAATTCCCATGTTGAACGAGTGTGCGGCGTAGCCGCGTGACGGAGAAACCGCATGCACAAGATCGAAGTGTTCAATGTCGGCAATGGCGACAGTGCGCTCGTCACGCTGGATAACGGCCGCATGCTGATGGTGGATTTTTGTGACACCGTCGCCGCCGAAGATGCCGACGATCCGCGCATCCATCTGAGCAAGCGGATGCGCGAAATCCTAGCCGCCAAAAACCGCAACGATGTCGACGTGTTTGCGATCACCCACCTTGATCGTGATCACATCGCCGGCGCCACGGACTTCTTCCACTTGGATCATGCCGCGAAATACCAGGGGGCAGGGCGCATCAAAATCAAGACGCTTTGGGTGCCCGCAGGCGTCCTGGTCGAGGGCGATCTTGGCGAGGAAGCCAAGATAGTGCAGGCGGAGGCCCGCTATCGCCTGCGGGCAGGAAAAGGCATTCGTGTTTTCTCGCGACCTGAGGCGCTGCGCCAGTGGTGCGCAGACAATGGCATCGATTTCGAGGCGCGGCGTTCCTTGATGACCGACGCCGGCCGCTGCGCACCGGAGTTTTCGCTGGTCAACGACGAGATGGAGGCGTTCATTCATTCGCCGCTGGCGCGGCGTTTGAACGCCGCCGGCGGCGAGAGCGTGGTGATCGATCGAAATCCTAACTGTCTGGTGTTCCAGGCGCGGTTCTCGGTGTCGGGCGCTATCACTGATGTCATGTTCACCGGCGATATGACCGCCGAAGGCTGGGCTGATATCGTCGCCGCCACCAAGGAACACGGCAAGGAAGATCGTCTGGCGTGGGATCTGCACGCCATAGGCCATCACTGCTCCTACAAGAGCATCGGTCCGGATAAGGGCGACGACGAGACGGCGCCAACTGCCGAGGTTTCGTGGTTGTTCGACCAGGGTCGCAATCGCGGCTACGTCGTCTCAAGCTCGGAGCCCATTCCCGTGAAGGGGTCGGTGGAGGACAAGGACGACCAACCTCCACATCGCCAGGCCGCCGCCTACTACAAGCGCGTCGCGTCCGACATCAGCGGGAAGTTCTTGGTGACGATGGAGCATCCGACGCACGTCAAGCCGAAGCCGATGATATTCGAGATCACCCGCGCCGGCGTGAAGATGGCGACCTTGGCGTCGGTAAGTTCGTCAGTTGCCTCGACCCCGGTCGGGCGTGCGGGATAAGCGTGTCGGAACCCTACGCGGAGTTTTTGGGCGAAGCGATTGCGCTCGACGCGCTTACTTCCGAGCGCGCGCAGCGGGTGGCCGCCTTTATGCAAGCGCACCCTGAGCTTGGCGTCCAACTCGTCGCAGTGCGTCGGAACAAGCATGGCCACGACACGCTTGTTCTGGACGCGGCCGCCGACATTCCGCAGCGGCCGACCCATCCGATTCAGGATGTCGAGCGGCTCGCTGCGAGTTTTGGCGACGACGACCAATTGCCCATGTTATTTGCGTTGCGCGCCGATTTCCCGCAAGCGCCTCACACCAACGACATGCCGGAAGGCACGCCCATCGCGCTCTGTCTATATCGCGATGGCTGGTCTGAAGTGCGGCTCACTTGGACGCCTGGGACATTCATCCAGAAAATCCGTTGGTGGCTGGAGCAGACCGCGATGGGTGGTCTCTACGGCGAGGGCAATCCGGTGGAGCCGCTGTTCTTTTCGCCGCAGATTAACATTATGGTCGCCCGCGACCTGTTCGAAGAGTGCTTCGCGCCGGCGGCGACGCCTGGCCGGCTGGTCGTGCGCGGCGTCGGCGAAGAATCCGCCCATGTATGGGTGCTGCAGCGCGCAGGCGAGTTCGACCCGTTCTTCAAGAACAAGCCATTGTCCGTCACATTCCTGGAGGTGGCCACTCCAGTGATACGGGACGGTCGCGTCCGCGTGCCGCCACAAGATCTGTCACGATTGATCGCCTTCATGTCTGAGATCGGGCTCGATCTCGCGAGCTACTTACGCACGCAATTGCGGGCGATGATGGCGAAGCCCGAAACACACGACACGCAGTTTGCGTTGCTTGTGGCGGCGCAGATTGCTTCTGACGGACCACCGCGCAATCAGCTTATGTGTTTCATCAGCACCTGCTCGATCGCCGAGGTCGCTGTCGCGCTAGGCGAATACGCCATTCCCGATGGCGGCGGAGCTCCCGGTTTCCTGATTCAGCCTGATCACAGCAAGCTCGGAACGGGCGTTGATCTTACGCCCGCCAATGTCGGCCTTGCGCTCGATCCTCAAGGTGCGGCCGAACTGTCCGGCAAATCGGCAGACACGCGCAAGATCGCTTTGGCGGGGGGCGGCGCGCTCGGCTCGGCACTGTTTGACATCTTGATGCGGCAGGGGTTCGGGGTCTGGTCGATCATCGACAAGGATCATCTGCTCGCGCACAATTTGGCGCGACACTCTCTCCATCGTGGCCTGCTCGGTTCCGCAAAATCACGCGGGCTTGCGTCGGCATCGGGCGCTGTTCTCGGTGAGAAGCATAAGGCCACGCCTCTCGACCTTGACGTAACCAATCTTGGCGCTCGCGAGTCAGAGTTGCGGAGCGTGCTCGACGACGCGGCGCTCATTATCGACGCGACAGCCTCCGCAGGAGCCGCGCGGGCGCTTGCCGCCGATCCGGCGAAGGCGCGACGCGCCTCGATATTTCTGCTTGGGGACGCACATGCCTGCGTCGTTCTGGTCGAGGACGTCGCACGAAAAGCGCGTCTCGATGATTTGGAGGCCACGCTGGTCGCGGCCGCCATTGCCGATCCGCGCATTGCCGAGCAGTTCGCTGACTTGCCCACCCAAATTGCAACGCCGGCATCCTGCCGGGCGCCAACCAGCCGCGCGCCCTGGTCGCGCATTGTCGGGTTGTCCGCAGTCGGTGCCGAGTTCATGCGCACCGCCGTTGATAGGGAGGAGGCCGCCATCCGCGTGTTCCGCTGGCGCGGCGAGGAGGGTATGGACGCGATCGCGATCCCACCGTCCAGCTATGTTGAGCGCGCGTTGAACGGCTGGACCGTGCGCTTGTCAGGCGCGCTGCTTGCCGATTTGAGATTGCGCCGTGTCGGCGCGCTCCCGTCCGAGACTGGCGGCGTCTTGATCGGCGCGACCGATACCTGGAATCGTGTGATACATGTGGCGGCGCACATCTCCGATTTCGCCGACAGCGCCGGTACGCCAACTTCGTTCCAACGCGGTCTCGCTGGGCTTCCGCATAAACTTGAGGAAGTGGCGCGCCATACGCATGGCGCGCTCGCTTATATAGGAGAGTGGCATTCCCATCCGGACGGCGCGACGGCCAATCCAAGCAGCGCGGATATGCTGCAGCTCGTTGGTCTGGCCGAAACGCTGCGAATCGATGACCGGCCGGCGGTTTCGTTAATCATCTCGCGAGACGATGAAGCTGTGCTTCTAGGGCGATTTGAATCTACTGAAGAGTTGACGCGGCGCGCAGCTACGCAATGACTTGGGAATATACGTGACGCGCGCTACCAATCAATTCAAAAGATGGGATCGGTTGGGTCGATCTCATCGACTTCATCCTCGAATTCGCCTTCGAGAAATTCTGATGGCGGCAGCCAGGGCGTGGCCACCCCATGCTTGTTCAAATAGGTGAAGACCTCGTCGCGTAAGAATAGCTTTCCTTCCTTGAATTGCATACCCAGCACGCCGGTCACGATCGTGATGCAGGCGTCATAGCATCGGGTCGCGTCGTCGGAGATTTGGTTGTGCCCCTCGGACCAGAAATGCAGATAGCGGTTGCGGACTTGCCGGAGCACATCAAACGCGTGGGCTGTCTCCGCGTCGAGAATGCCAAGACCCTTTAGCGTCTTGAGCCGCCGCGACTGGCCCAGATTTTCAAATACGTGACCAAACGCACTCTTTTGTTGCTCCTTGTCATAGCACACTGGATCTTGCGCTTCGTTGTGCATGTCGAAAGCAAGGATCGCCGCCATTTCTCCGACCATGCCGGAGAGCGCAATCGTGCCAAGATAATTGCCGGTGATATAGGTCGCCTTCGCGCCGCGCAGGGGCCAGATCAGACGGTCCAGCAGGAGCGGCTCGCCCGGTGCAATTGGCAACCGGTTCTTCTCGACGCTGATCTTGTTGTATCGCGCAACGAGATCGCTCACTTGTGAACCGATTCCTGGCCGGCAAAGAAAACCCATCAATGAGGCATAGCTCACCTCATCAGCCACAAGGCCGTCGAGGCGAAATTCAGAACCGAAGAAGATGAGCGGATTAACCCACACATTGACGGAATGTTCGCCCATGTTTCAATCCTCTTGCTCGGCCTCCGCGCCGCTGTCAGTTGAAGGCGACCGCTTAAGCATGTCCTTCAAAAACCGTTGCATCTCCGGCAGAAACGGCGCGTAGGGTTGGCGCGCTGCTTGGACGGCGCGCAGCCGCTCTGCGTGGCGAAGCCCCCAACCATGTTCGAAATAGATAGCCTCCCGCATGGCGTCCCGCTGAGAGCGCGTCCCATTGGGAATGAGCACGTCGCCCGAGCCCAATTTCATATGTCGGTAGGAATTCTGGATGATCCCAGTGCGCAAGACGCATCGAACTGTAGCGCGATCATAATTGGACCTGTAAGCCGGATGATCAGAATTGAAGAGCAAAGCCAAGTGCATGCCAGCGCCCTGTTCCGCATAGCTGGCGAAGGGGCACGCGATTTCGGCGCTCCGTTCGACAAGCAAAGAAAACATCAGATTCTGGGTCCGATGACCACTCTCGTAAGGCGCTGGCGCCGCCTCAGCGGCGCCAGCGATCGGCCTCACGCCGCCTCAGCGGTCTCGGCCATGCCCTTGGAGCGGACGTGGCCTTCGCCCGGATCGACGGCGACGAAGACCTTGCCGGTCCATTTGCCAGAGGCCTTGTCCTTCCAGCGGTCGTGACGGAGCTGGCCGGTAATGTCGGCGATAACGCCGGCGCGCATGGCCTTGGCTGAGGCTGCCGCCTTCGGGCAGTTGATCTCGACGGTGAAGCGGTCCGAGCGCTCGCCGCTGGGCGCTTCGATCCAGAGCGAGACGATTTCGATGGAACCGTTGCGCACCTCGATGGTGCGGATCTTCGGCGCATCAATGAGTTTGCCGATGAGGGTGACACGGTTGGTCATGAGAGAAGAACTCCTTTGGGCGTTCCCGGCTGATCCCGGGGCCGCAGGGCTCGCCCGCGACGGCGCTTCAAGCGCCCGGCCATTGAGGCGGGACGTGCAAGGTGAAAATGGTGGGGCCCGCGTCCGCGCGTCAGCGCGGACCGAAGCCCGTGACCCACGGGGCGGGGAGACGATTTTCTCCTTGCGCGGCGTGCCGGCCGGGCGGTCATGGCGACGGCGTGGGCGAGCTTTGCGGCGCTGGCTGCAGGAGAGCGTTAGTTCTGAAGCCCAAGTGGCACCCTTACTCGCGCAGATGTTGCAGTTGACCTTGCGCTGACCTTAATTGCTGCAATCGGGCAGGAGGGCGAAACGTCATGCGGGTAACAAAGCAATCGCTCCGCAAAATCGTGAAGGTACTGAACAATTCGGAGGAAGATGGGGGGTTTTGGCTTCCGAATATCCAGCGCCCGTTCGTATGGTCGGAAGAACAGACCTGCCGGCTTTTTGACTCCATAATGCGGGAGTACCCAATCAGCACTTTGCTGGTCTGGAAGACGCGAGCCGCAGTGAAGTGCCGAAAGTTCATCGATAACTATCGTGCAAGCCATTCCGCAAAGCTCAGTGATTTCTTCGTGCCGGTGAATTCTGCGAAGAAAGGGTTGGTACTGGACGGCCAACAAAGGTTGCAGAGCCTCTTCATCGGATTGTGCGGAAGCTACGAAGGCCGCGAGCTATATCTAAATATGCTCAGCGGTGAAGCGTCCGCGCCTGAAGACATCAAATATCTGTTCGCATTTCGGCAAGACGCCGAAGATGACTTTGATCGCATTCCGCCGCAGTTCCGAAAGGGGCGCAGCAGGGCCTATTGGGTTCGGTTCAAAGACATCGTTTTCACAGCGGGTAATCCTCTGACCGAGGCCGAGCGGCTGGTGAAAGCTTGTCCGTTGGACATGGATGACGCCATGCGCGCTAAGATCAGCGCGAACCTTGGACAAGCCTTCAAGACGTTCCATTCGGACGAGGGCATTGTCTACCAAGAGCTCGATAGCATCGAAACGCCCGAACTTTACGGCGAGGACGATGTGGTCGAAGTATTCATCCGCGCGAATTCCGGCGGGACGATCCTGTCCAAATCCGACCTGCTGTTCTCGTTGCTAAGCGCCAGTTGGGATGAATCTAACGAAGCGA
The DNA here is from genome assembly GCA_035549875.1 of Caulobacterales bacterium. Taxonomy (GTDB): domain Bacteria; phylum Pseudomonadota; class Alphaproteobacteria; order Caulobacterales; family Aquidulcibacteraceae; genus JAKFWI01. The sequence continues at coordinate 29,067 of DASZPV010000077.1, read as the reverse complement.
TGGAAGAACTCCTTGAGGAGCTCAATCGCACGGGGTTCGCCTTCGATCGAGATTTTGTTCTGAAAGCGTGCCTTGTAGTGCTTAATCGCGGCGCACGTTATGAAGTCAATAAATTCCGAGCGCCCGGTGTTCGAGACGAAATTGAACAGAAGTGGGACGCCATAGCGTCTGCTGTGAAAGACGTTGCCGATCGGGTCATGTCCGACACGTACATCCGATGTCACAAAGCGCTTCCGTCCTACAATGTGCTGATGCCGCTAATATACTTCCGTTATCACGATCCCGCGAATTGGAGGACGACGAAGGACATAGGAAACTACATTCTACGAGCGTCGCTCGCCGGCACGTTCAGTGCTGGCCCGGATCAACTCATAGACGACATTACGACCTTCGTTGCACAGCAGAAGCAGTTCAACACGGCGGACGTACTTGAGTTAATCCGCGGCCGTGGGCGTCCTGTGGAGCTTTCCGAAGATCGTTTGTGGGAGCAGGGCTATGGCTCCAAAAACGTGCACCTAATCTTCAATCTTTTGTATCGCAACTTCAATTATACGCCGCTCTTTGATGGCAACATGCCTCAGGTGGATCACATCTTCCCACAATCGCCGCTCAGCGCGATCCGGATGGCAAATCCGGAGACTGGCAAGAACACGCTTATGAAATACAAGAAGCCCTTCCGCGATCAGCTGGCGAACTGCATGTTGCTGACCGCGTACGAGAATGGTTTTCAGGAGAAGTGCGATACGCTGCCAGCGGTATGGTTCCAGGACAAGCCGCCCGAGTATTTGGAGGCGCATCTCATCCCGCGCGAACCGGAACTATGGAAGATGGACAACTTCGAGAGCTTCCTAGTCGCGAGGCAGGCCCTGATTAGGGATAGGTTGAAGGACTTGCTCCTGGTTCAGCTTGCCAGTTCGCCACCATGAAGCGTTGTGGGGGTATTCGCTGGGCTCTTGAGGAGTAACCAATCTACAGCGGTCTGGGCTTGCGCTGCGGCCGATAGAAATGCGCGCTTGTCGTCCTTCAGCAGCTTCATCCAGTGGCCGACATAGGAAGCGTGATCGCTGAGGTGATCTGGTGGCAGTCCGAGGTGCGCGCCGAGAATCGAAGCGCCGATCTCCGCAACAAGTTCCTCCGCCGCAAGCGCATGCGTGCTGAAGCGCTTGGACATATCGCGTCCGACGCGATGCGCAGCGCCGGTGGCGTGGACCGCCTCATGGTTCAGCGTTGCCGCATAATGATCCGCTGAATCGAACGCTGCGAGCGGCGGCATGCCGATCACATCCTTGGAGGGAATGTAGCATGCAATGTCCTGAGTCAGGATGCGTTTGATGTCGAGCTTGGCGAACCACGCCTCATGTGCAGCGATAGGAAGAACTTCGTTATCGACCGGGGCAGGAAAGTAGCGTTCCGGCAGCCCGTCGATCTGTCCGGCGTTGAAGGCGGTGAAGAATTTGAGAAAGCGAAAGCTGTCTTCCGCTCGCTCGCCTGCACTGTTCTCGCGGGCTTTCTTGGCTTGCCCGTAATAGACGACGGTCTCGCCGCGTTCACCTTTGCGCACATGCGCGCCCAATTGGTTGGCCTGGCGCAACGTGATCCAGTAAGGCGAGACAAAGCCTTTCGCCACGGCGGCGCTCCACAGCATGATGATATTCACGCCGCGATAATTCTCGCCTGTAGCGCGGCGCGGCAGCGCCACCCCAGTGCGCGCGCCATCCCAGGGTTTGCGCCACGGCATGACGCCGCGTTCCAGTTCGGCGAGAATCTTAGTGGTGATTTCAAGGGCGATGTCGCGGCGTTGGCCCGCGATCTTGGTGTGGATGGTCATGAGCTTCATGCTCCAGAAATGAAGAGCGCCGCCGGGTGAGCCGGCGGCGCGAAGGATTGAGGTGAGGGCGGTGGGATTAGGCGGCGTCGGCGTGCGCCAGCGCTTGTTGGCCCGCTGGCGTGACAGCCAATTCGCCACGTTGCGGGGGCGTGATCAGAACATCGGGCAGCCAGCCTTTGAGTTGGCGCATCGCGACACGCGCAAGCTCGGCGCGTTTCATCTTCGCGAGCGCCGCGAGTTTTGGCTTTCGTGCTTTCTCAGACAGCGACGCCATCGCCGGCCCGGCGCCGAGCGCTTCCAGCGTGAATGCTTTGGGCGCCTTTTCCCAGAATTCGGCGGACACTTCCCAATACCGGCTCATGTCCAGATCGAGCACGGCAGCGAGGTCGTCGGACGTGGCCTGGGTGCGTTCCGCCATGGGCGAAGCGCCATCGTGCGTGACGTCCAGCGACTCCGCCACAAACAGGGCGAGCAAGCCGACGAGTTTTTCGACGGGTTCGCCGGCGAGTCGGAACAAGTCCGTTTCCACATAAGCTGCGGAAGCCTCGTTGCGCGCCTGCTCGAAGCGATCGTCATCGTCGAAGCCTACGGGCGCGACCGTGATGGCGAGGCCAGCGACATCGCTGCGCGCAGCGCTGCGGCGGATCAGTGTGAGCACAGTCAACGCCAGCGCGATATGCGGATTGCCGGCGAGTTCAGAGCGAAGTGCGCGCGTGCGGGCCGCGGTCAACCGTTCGACCAAAGATTTTGGCAAGGCAGGCGTGCGCTCATCTACAACGGCCGAAGACGGCTCGTTTGCCAACTCGCCGTCAGCGGCGGGCTCCGTTGCGCGCAGTTTGCGAACGGCCTTTAGATCGGCGCGCCTGATCAGGCCGCGCGTGATGACCGGGGCGCCATTCCGATCGATGATGACGATAGCGCCAGCGTGCGCCATCTCGGCCTTGTCCCAACTCTGATGAGTTTCGCGCAACGCATCGAGACGCGTCTCGGCGGCGTCGCGTGCGGTACATAGAGCCTCATTGTCGGAGTCGGTCTCGAGTTCGTGGTCGAGCGCTTCGATCTCGGCTTCTAGATCGGCGATGGCTGCGCTTTCCTCCTGGGCGAGCGGACGGGTACGCGGACGCAGTCGCTCGCTGACGCAGCCTTCGATTTGTCCGTGGTGCAATTGGGCCTCAACCCAGCCCCATCCCTCGTCCGAGAGACGCTCGCGCATCTCCTCAATCCGTTCTGCGGCGAGGCGTTGCAGAAGGTCGCCGTCTTCCAGGAAGGCCACATCGTTCTCGAACAGGTCGCGCACGATCCGACCGCCGGCCGCTTCATAGGCTTCAAGCCCTACATACCGCGCCAGCCGGTCCGTTGCGGGCGTCCGTCCGCCGGAGAGCGCGTTGCGCACGCTGGGCGCGTGGCTCATCGGCTTCGGGAATTGCTTGAACACGCGCTCCTGGGCGCTGTGGTCGTCCGTGAGGCAAAATGCACGCGCGACTTCGAGTGTGAGTTCACCCTTGCGATAGGCGTTGCGGATTTTTGGTGAGAGGCGACCCAGAGCGAGGCGCTGCTCGACATGGCGCACGCCGGCGCCGAACCGTTCGGCGACCGCTTCCACGCTCATGCCGTCATCGACAAGTCGCGCGAAGGCTTCCATTTCGTCCATGGCGTTCATGGCGACGCGTTGAACATTCTCGGCCAGAGAGGCTTCCGCGCCGAGCGCAGGTTCAACGATAGCACAGGGGGCGGCGAAATCGCGGGCAAGCCGGCCCTGCTTGATGAGTAGCCGTAACGCCGCAAGCCGTCGGGCGCCGGCGATGACTGCATATCGGCCATCGTCCATGCGCACGACGGACAGATTTTGCAAAAGGCCGTGCGCGGCGATCGAAGCCGCAAGCGCCTCGATGTCGGCCCGTTTGTCGGTGCGACGAACATTGTCGTCATGCACGACGAGCTTATTCACCGGGACGAAACATGCGCGCTGCGTCTCGGTGCTGGTGTCGAGAATTTCGGTGGTCATAGGATCGCTCCAGAAGGTGAGCGGCGGACGGCTGGGTCCGCCGGGGTCGCGCGTCGCGACCTCTTTCCTCCTGGCCCGCGCGTGAAGCCGGCCGGGTCGAGGGCTTCAGAGCGTCAGCGTCCCTCGACGCGGGCGGCTGCGCGGGTGACACGCTTCGGTCGCGGCGCGCGGCCCCGGCTGATTCGCGTGCAGCTCCACTGCATAAAGCGGGTGGCCGTCCGCAAAGACTCAACCGAAAGTGGGCGCGGTGGGGATGGGACGATGGCGCTTGCGCTGACCGCACAATTGGACAGGGGCGAAGTGTGACGGGGCGGCGGGCCCATACACCGCCGCTGTACGCCCCGAACGGGGCGCGCCTCGATCCTATCGATCTGGAGCTTCTCCGCCGTCTGAAGACAGACGCGCGCGTGCAAAATCAAACCCTCGCGCATGAAGTCGGGCTTTCGCCGAGTGGTTGCCTGCAGCGTGTGCGCCGTCTGGAAGAGAGCGGCGTCATTCGTGGGTATGTCGCGGTCGCCGAGGAGAGCGTGTTCGCATCCTGGTCGGTGTTATGGATCAAGGTGAAGCTGCGCGGCGGCGCGCAAAAGCGGCGCGGCGATTTTGAGTTCGCACTTGGCGACGCGCCGGAGGTGATCGAAGCGCACGAGGTGGCGGGCCGGTTCGATTATTTGCTGAAGGCCGCGCTGCCGTCGGTCGGGGCATGGGGTGCGTTGCGTGCTCGCTTGGATCCCGAAGACGTATTTATCAAATCGGTCGATGTGCTGGCCGGCGTACGCACTGCGAAGCGAAAGAGTATTCATCCTTTGCTCGCGTCAGGCGAAAGCAAATAGCGCTTCGCGTAAGCCAATGAAGCGCGGCGCGTCGCATTAATGTTAACTTGAGCGCCGTCGGAAATTGTGCAATTCACCGCACGCGCTAATTCCACCTCACATGCAGGGTGCTATCAGTATCTGTGCGCAAGCGCCGCAGAAGCTGAAGCCGATGCGCGGGCATGTCCGCAATTGCGAATTTACTGCGTGCGGTCGCGGTCGCCAATGAATCTGCTGCACAATTGTTTGTCGTGTACAGTGTCGATGCGATGCGCGCATTACGCGCATCGTGTTCAGAGCGTCGCAATTTCCGCGTGAGCCTTGGCTTAGGGCGCAGGAATGAGCCTGCGTGAGCTACAAGGTGGTTCGAGGTGCGGCGGTTCGGTGTCGCATTGTTGTGTTCGGCGCTGATTGCGCTCACGGGGCTCTGGTTCGCCACCGCCTTCATCGCTGACGTATTCTCACATCAGCCAGGGCTCGGTGCTCCGCTCATGGTTTTTGGCGGCGATCCGATCTATCCGCCTTGGGCGGTGTTCGCCTGGACCAACGCGAATGCGGCGGTGTTTCCAAAACCCTTCGCGGTCGCACGTCTCATCGTGTTCGGCGGCTTCGCACTTGCGCTGCTGCCAATCTTCATTGCCAGCCGCGGAAATCTGGGCGTCAAACCGTTTGGGGCAAAGGCTTGGGGCGCTGCCGCCGATGCGAAAGCGGCGGGCCTCTTTGCAGATACCGGCACAGTGCTCGGCAAACTGGATCGCGACATTCTCTGCTTTGCTGGCCCCGAGCATCAATTGCTGATTGGCGCATCGCGCTCAGGCAAGGGGCGCGGTCATGTGGTGCCGACGCTGCTCGCCTGGCCGCATTCAGCGTTGGTGCTCGACGTGAAGGGCGAACTTGCCGATGGCGATCCGGGGCACGGTTTTCCAGGCACGTCCGGCTTTCGCGCGACATTGGGGCCGGTGCTTCGGTTCTCGCCGACGCGGCTTGATTCAGCGGCCTTCAATCCGCTATTCGAGGTGCGTAAAGGCGCCAACGAGATCCGCGATGTGCAGAACATCGTCGAGATTTTGGTCGATCCGCATGGCGATGGGCGCAATCAGGATTTCTGGGATCGCTCGGCGAAGGCGGTTCTCGTCGGCGTGATCTTGCACGTGCTCTATGCCGAGCCGGAAGAACGCAAGACACTCGCCGTGGTGCGGGAAAAGCTGCGCGATCTCGATGCGACGGCATCGGCCATGAAGTCGACACTGCATCGCTTGAATGCGCTCTCCGGCAAACCGGAGGTCCACCCAGAGGTATTGCACGCAGCGGAATCGTTTCTTGCCGGCGAAGATCGCCTGAAAGCGGGCGTGAAGGCGACGGCTGAGAGCTTCTTCGGTCTCTTCGCTGACGAAATTGTCGCGCGCAATACGGCTGTGTCCGATTTTCGCATCGGCGATCTCATGTGCGCCGATCGGCCGGTGACGCTTTATCTGCAGCCGCCGCCTTCGGACGCGATCCGATTGACGCCGCTTCTGCGTCTGCTCGTCAATCAGATCGCGCGCGCCTTGATGGAAGACCAGAGCGCCGACGCGCTTGGACGCCCGAAACGCCATCGCCTCATCCTGGTACTCGATGAATTCCCGATGCTGGGGCGCATGCCGTTCTTCGAGACGATGATGGGCGCCATGGCCGGTTATGGGCTGAAGGCATTTCTCGTCACGCAGAGCCTCAATCACCTGACCAAGGCCTATGGCCGCGACAATGTCATTCTCGACAATTGTCACATCGTGACGTCATTCGCGGCGGCCGACACGGAAACCGCCAAACGCATCGCTGAAATGGCGGGCGAGGTGTGGGAGCTACGTGAAAGCGAGACGTTGAAGCGTCCGCGTCCTTTGCTCGGTGTACATGGATCGACCACGATCCGCGAGGAGCGCCGTGCGCTGTTGCTGCCCGGTGATGTGCGCGCGCTACCGCGCGATGAACAGCTCATCTTCGTCGCCGGCGCCAAGCCGTTGCGGACCAAGAAACTTAAGTTCGACCGTGAGCCTATCCTCGTCGAACGCCTTGCGGCGCCAGCGCGCGGCACTCCAAAACTGACGACTTCGCACGATTGGTCAGGCGTTCGCGCTATAGGCATGCTGCCGCAACCCGTCACAAGGACACGCGCAAAGCCTGTGTTGGCGCCGGCGCCCTCAGCGCAGCCCGATCTTTTCTCTACGGCGAACTCGATCTCGCAGCGAGCCCGTGCGGGTTTTGTGGATGAAGCGGGCGCGCCACTGCCGCATCCCTCGCAACACGCATCGATCCCCGAAGCGCAAACCGCTGGCGATGAGCGCGCCGCAAAATCAACGAGGCTCTGAGATGGCGCGCGGAGGCATCACCGTCTATCTGCCGCGCGATCTCGAAGTGCGCATTCGCAGGATTGCGCACGATCAGCATCGTTCGGAATCCAGTGTCGTTGCGGAGGCGGTCAAGGCCCGTTTTGAGCGGGGCGAGGGCGCGGCTAAGGATGAGAGCGCCGATCGCCGCCTCAGCCGCGTTGATGTTCGGCTCGACAAGGCGATCGGGGAAAGCCTGATCATCAAAGAGATATTGCTTCTCTTCGTGCGGGTTTGGCTCGAACACAATCCGCCGATCGACGAGGAGATGGAGGAAAGCGCTGCGGCAAGCGCGGAAGCGCGGTTCGAGCGGTTTCTCGATTTCGTTACCCAAGCGCTCGGACCGGGTAAGTCGCGGGGCATTTCGTCAGCACTTGCGGCCAAGGACATGCACGCAGACCTCGCCGGCGGCGAGGTGAGCGCATGAATGCGCCGCTCGTCTCTATCGGCGCAGCCCGCCGCCGCTCCGCGTTGGCGCGCGCGCTCGGCCCTGCGATCGCGGAGGCGCTCGATGCGCCCGATGTTGTCGAGGCGCTCGTCAATGCCGATGGCAAGCTCTGGTTGGACCGGATTGGCGCCGGACTGGTCGAAACGGAATATCGGTTGTCCCCGCAGGATCGCGAAGCGGCGATCCGGCTCATCGCGCATGAGGCAGGCGAAACGGTGGGCGAGCATCGCCCGTCTTTGCAGACCATCTTGCCGGACAGTGCGGCACGGGTGCAGGCGCTACTGCCGCCGCTCGTCGAGGCGCCCATCCTCGCCATCCGCAAGCGGCCCGCTACGATCTTCACGCTTGCCCACTATGTGCGCGACGGCATCGCCACGCCGGAACAGGCGCGGCGGCTCAGTGAGGCGTTACGCGACAAGCGCAACATCGTCGTCGCTGGCGGCACCGGCTCGGGCAAGACGACATTGCTCAACGCATTGCTGGCCGAGCCCGTCTTTCGCGAGGCGCGCGTCGTCATTCTTGAAGACACCGCGGAACTGCAATGCGCGAGTCCGAACGCGGTCCAGCTATTGGCCAAGCGCACCGAGCCGCCGGTCACTATGCGAGACCTCGTGCAGATGACTTTGCGCCTGCGGCCAGATCGCATCGTCGTTGGCGAGGTGCGTGATGGCGCGGCGCTTGAAGTGCTGAAGGCGTGGAACACTGGACATCCCGGTGGGCTGCTGACGGTGCATGCCAATGCGGCGGCCGACGCGCTGGCGCGTCTTGAAGACCTCTGCATGGAAGCGCGCGCAACGCCGCCAAAGCGCTTGATCGCGCAGGCCGTCGACATGGTCGTCTTCATTACCCGCCGCGAAGGCGGTCGCGTCATCACCGAAATTCTTGAACCCGCAACAAGCGAAGGGGGCGTGCATGAGTAGAAGTCAGATTGTCAGGGTTGGCGCGACAGCGCTGGCGATATTGGCGCTGGCGGCGCCGGCCTATGCGGCTGGGTCCGGCATGCCGTGGGAAGGGCCGCTTCAACAGATCGTGGATTCGATCACCGGCCCGGTCGCGCGCGCTGCGGCCGTCATCGCCATCGTCATCGCCGGCGTAACCATTATTTTCTCTGAGGGTGGCGGCGGCGTGCGCAAATTGGCGTTCGTAGGCCTCGGCATTGCCATCATGTTCGCCGCGGTCTCGTTCTTCCTGGACTTCTTCGGCTTCGCCGGCGGCGCGGTGATCTGATGAGCGCCGATCTCGAACCCGAGGGCTATCGCATTCCATTGCGCGCGTCGTTGACGCGCCCGATCCTGATGGGCGGCGTGCCGCGCGCATTCGCTATTCTCAACGCGACCGTGGGCGCGGCGATCGGGTTCGGCCTGCAACAGCCCTTCATCGCCTTTCCTCTATGGGCGTTGCTGCAAGGCGCCGCCGCGTGGGCGGCTGCGCGCGACCCGTGGTTCCTCGACACCTGGCCGCGCCATCTCGCCAAGCCCGCGTATCTGGGAAGCTGAGGCCATGATGGATCTCCGGCCTTATCGCGACAAAGGCGCCAAGCTCGCAGACTATCTGCCGTGGGCCGCGCTCATTGGGCCCGGCGTGGTGCTGAACAAGGACGGCGCTTTCCAGCGCACCTTAATGTTTCGCGGGCCGGACCTTGATTCATCGACGCCTTCTGAGCTGATGGGCGTGAGCGCCCGCCTCAACAACGCGCTTCGACGCTTTGGCTCTGGCTGGTGCCTGCATGTGGAGGCGCGACGCGCGCCCGCACCGGGCTATTCCGACAGCGTCTGGCCGGACGCGCTGTCCTGGCTGATCGATGAGGAGCGGCGCGCCATTTTCGAGTCGGCGGGCGCGCGATTTGAGAGCCGCTATTTCTTTACGCTCACTTGGCTGCCGCCTGCGGAGCGGCAGACGAAGATGGAGGCCGTCCTGTTCGAAGGCGGCGCTGAGGCTGGGCCGCCGATCGACTATCGCCATCACCTCGAACGCTACTGCGAGGAAACGGAGTCGTTGCTGGCGCTGCTGGAGACGTTCTGCCCCGAGGCGCGCTGGCTCAGCGATGAAGAGACGCTGACCTATCTGCATGATTGTATTTCCGACCGGCGTCATCGCGTCGCCAAACCGGATACGCCTTTTCATCTCGATGCGCTGTTGAGCGACGCCGCTCTCCTTGGCGGCTTGTCGCCGAAACTGGGCGCGCATCATCTTAAAGTCATCTCTGTCAGAAGCTTCGTTACGGAGACCGAACCTGGCCTTCTCGATGCGCTCAATCGGCTGCCCCTTTCGTATCGTTGGGTCAGCCGGTTCATTCCGCTTGATCGCGAAGATGCGCGCCGAGAACTGGAGCGCATCCGTAAACGCTGGTTCTCAAAGCGCAAAGGCTTGTTGACGCTGCTGCGTGAGGCGCTCTTCCGTGAAGAAGCGTTGCTTGTCGACAATGACGCGTCCAATCAGGCCGAAGACGCGGACCTCGCCTTGCAGGAACTGGGCGCCGACGCCGTGAGCGCTGGTTTCGCCACGCTCACAATCATCGTCGCCGACGCCGATGAAGATGCGGCGAATGAATCGGTTCGCCAGATTCAGCAAATCACCGATGGCATGGGCTTCGTGACCCAAGTCGAAAGCGTCAATGCGGTGGAGGCGTGGCTCGGGTCGCTGCCGGGACAGGCTTATGCGGATGCGCGCCGGCCGGTGCTGCTCAGCCCAAGTCTTGCGCATCTCCTGCCGTTGAGCGCGATCTGGGCGGGCCCGGAACGCAACGCCCATCTGAATGGTCCGCCGCTCATGTTGACGGCGACCGATGGCGCAACGCCGTTTCGTCTCGATCTTCATGTCGGCGATGTCGGTCACACCATGATTGTGGGGCCGACTGGAAGCGGCAAATCCGTGCTGCTGGCGACGCTTGCGGCGCAATGGCTGCGCTATCCAGGCGCGCAGCTTTATCTGTTCGACAAGGGCCGCTCGGCGCGAGCGACCATACTCGGTCTCAAAGGCCACTTCTTCGATCTTGGCGAGGAGGGCGCGCTCGGATTGCAGCCGCTTGAGTATTTGGAAAGCGCAGACGAGAAGTCCTGGGCGCTCGATTGGCTTGCAGGGCTTATCGCGTCGGCCAATGTGAGCGTCACGCCCGAACTGCGCGCCGAGCTTTGGCGCGTTATCGAACTCCTCGTGGAGCGGCCAAGCGAGGATCGCACGCTCACCCTGGTTTCGGCTTTGGTGCAGGACGCGAGCGCGCGCGCCGCGCTCCAGCCCTACACGCAGGCGGGGCCCTTTGGACGGCTTGTCGATCATGACGCCTCCACCCTTACGCACGGCGCCGTGCAGGCGTTCGAGATGGACGAGCTTCTGCGTCAGCGGCACGCAGCAGGTGCCGTCTTGGGCGTCCTCTTCCACGCGTTGGAGCGCCGTTTCGACGGCCGCCCGACCATGCTCATCCTCGATGAAGCGTGGCTCTTCCTGAAGGATGCATTCTTCGCCAACCAAATTCAGGACTGGCTCAAGACGCTGCGCAAACGCAATGTGGCGGTGGTGTTTGCAAGCCAGGAATTGGCTGACGTCGAGCAATCTCCAATCGCATCGACCATCATTGAAGCCTGCGCCACACGCATCTTCCTGCCCAATGACCGCGCACGCGAACCGCACTCCCAAGACTTTTATCGCGCGCTCGGACTGAATGCGCGTCAAATCGAACTCATCGCAAGCGCCACGCCGAAGCGCGACTACTATCTGGTGAGCCGCGACGGACGGCGCCTGTTCGAGTTGGGCCTTGGACCTGCGGCGCTGTCGTTCGTCGGCGCCTCTCGGCCGGAAGACCACGTCTTGATTGACCGCATGCTAGCCGAGCATGGCCGGGACGGCTTTGCCGCGGCCTGGCTTGAATTGCGCGGCCAGCGCGATGCGGCCGATGCGGTCCGCCGTTTTGAGGCGTTGCGAACACCCCAGCAGGAAGTGAAGCGAACCCACGCACCGGCGGTGGCTGCGGAATAGGAGGGCGAAATGAGGAAAATGCTTCGGATAATGTGCGCCGCCATGCTGGCGGTCGGCCTCGTCGCCGCGCCAGCGCGTGACGCGCGCGCCATCACTGTCATCGATCCCAGCAATCTGGCGCAGAACATTCTGCAGGTCAGTCACATGGTGGAGCAACTGCACAATCAAGTGCAGCAGATTGAGCAGGCGGCGGCGATGCTGCGGCAAAACCCGCTGCAATTGTCGCCCGAACTCTCTCGATCGATCGGTGAGGCGCGCGAACTGTTCCAGAATGTGCAGGGCGTGGCATTCGAAGCTAATCAGCTCGGGGAACAATTACGCACGCTCTACCCCGAGACCTGGGAAAACTTCGATCTTACGCGAGTGCTTTCGCAATCTGATGCCTGGATGCGCGAAAGCCGCCAAGGCTTGCAACGCGCCATGGAAGCCGAGGCCCGCGCGGCCCAGCGTATCGACCAGACACGCGGGCGCATTGACCGCGCACTGCAATCGTCCAGCGCCGCTGAGGGGCAAACCGGCGCCATTCAGGCCTCCAATCAGCTCTTGGGGATTCAGGCGAGCCAATTGGCTGAAATTCATGCGCTGCTCATTGCCCAAGGCCGGGCGCTGGAAACCGAGCGCATGGAGCGTCTCGCCCGCGAGCAACGCGCCACTGAGATTCAGCGCCGCGCCTTTCCCACCGAACGTGGCGGCGATCTGACGCCCGCGCGCACGGCGTTCTGAGGGAGCCCGTTTCATGGACCCCGCACAGGTCAATTCATTTCTGGATCAGTTCCTGGCCATGGCCTCGAACGGCTTTGGACTGATCCACGGCGACGTGACCTATGTGCTGAACGCACTCATTGCGATCTCGATCGTGCTGGCCGGCATGCAATGGGCGCTGATGCAGGAAGCGCCGCTAGCGCCATTCTTCCGCAAGGTGCTGTTCATCGGCTTCTTCGCGTTCCTCATCAACAATTGGAACAGCATCGCGACGGCCATCAATCATTCCGGCGCTTTGCTTGGCCTTCGCGCTGGGGGCTCGTCTCTGACGCTTGCCGATCTGCACAATCCGGGCCGCATCGCCGGCATTGGCACCGAATTGTTCGGCCGCACGGTGGCGCTCGGCGAAGGCATGAACATCATCACTGATTTCGTACCGCTCATCACGATCTATGTGGCGGCCTTCTTCGTGATGATCGGATTTTTCCTGCTCGCGCTGCAGCTCTTCGTCGTGCTGATCGCCTTCAAGCTTGGCAGTCTGGCGGCCTTCGTGGCGCTGCCGTGGGGCGTGTTCAACGGTACGGCGTGGATTGCGGAACGGCCGCTTGGTTGGGTGGTCGGATCAGCTGTTCGACTTTTCGTGCTGGGCTTTGTCGCCTCGATTTCGATGACATTCGTGAACTCGTTGCCGGCGACGCTCACGCTCGACGCCGGCGGTGCGCTCAATGTGCTGCTGTTCGGCCTGACGGTGATGGCGCTTGCCTGGTTCGGGCCTGTGCTCGCGAGCGAAGTGGTCCAAGGCCAACCGCATCTATCCGGCGCCGATGCGTTTCGCGCTGGTCTTGGCGCCACCGTCATCGGCGGCGGTGCGGCGCTTGCCGGGGGCGTCGTGGCCACGCGCATGGCGATCGGCGGGGCGCGCCTCATCGGTCGAGCCGGTGGCGCCATGAAAACCGCGATGTCCAATCGCGGCGGGGGCGGCAAAGGCGGCGGCGGCGCGCGTCCCGCCATCAATTATGCCGGCATGCAGCCCAAGCCCGCGCCACCATCGTCATCATCTGGGGGAAGTAATCCATGAAGACGCCATTCACGGCGCCCGCGCAATCCTATGCGGGAGATGAAGGCGACACGCCGTATAAGCGTGCGCGCCAGGAATGGGATCGGCGCATGGGCGCGGCTGTTATTTCCGCGCGCGCCTGGCGCATGATGGCGATCGCGGGGCTTGCTCTTTCTGCTGGCCTCGCTTTGGCGCTGACAGTCGTCGCGCTCCAGCAGCGCACCTTCGTTCATGTTGTTGAAGTCAGCCCGGAAGGGCAGGTCATGAACGTCCGCGCCGCGAGCGGCGACTGGCGGCCGAACGATGCGCAGATCGCGTATCATCTCGGTCGATTTGTAAGGCTTGTTCGCGGTCTTCCAACAGACGGCGTGGTGCTCCGCGAGAATTGGCTTGAGGCTTACAAATTCCTGACGCCGCAAGCCGCTGCGCAACTGACTGAAATCGCACGCCAGGACGACCCGTTCCTCAGTCTCGGCCGCGTTGGACGGACGGTGCATGTCCGCTCCATCATACAGCGTTCGGATCACTCCTGGGAGGTGTCCTGGATCGAGCGTGAGACCAACGCCACCGGATCGCCGGACGGGCAAGCCTATTCGGGCGTGTTCACGGTCACGACCAGGGCGCCGCGAACCGCCGATGAGATCGCCAACAACCCGCTTGGTCTTTTGATTTCGGATTTCTCATGGAGCCGTGTGCGATGAGACTTGCATCAATGCTCGCCGCGACTGCGTTTGCCGCGATGGTTTGCGCTCCGGCGATGGCGTTCGCGCAAGAGACGCAAACCCAATGTTCGGCGATCAATGTAGGTGCGCCGCAAGCCGTCGCATCTCGCCGGGGACGCACGCAGTCATCGGCGGACCTGCTCGCCGCCGCCAATGTGGCTGCGCGTCAGCGCCCGGATAGGCGGACCTTCGCGCAAGCGCGTCAGATCTACACATATGCGTCCGGGGCGATCTACGAACTTTACACCAACCCAAATTTCATCTCGACGATCCTGCTGGAGCCCGGCGAGACGCTGAACGACATCGCTGCGGGGGACACGTCGCGTTGGATGGTGACCGAAGCCCAAGCGGAAGCCGAAGTGGATGGGCGCACCATCGTGCTGGTAAAGCCGCAAGCGGCGAATCTGCGCACCAACATTGTGCTAGTGACCAGCCGTCGAACCTATACGATTGAAGCTGTCGCCCAATCGGGACAGGCATATTCATCCGAAGTTGCCTGGTGCTACCCCGAGCGCACGGCTGTAAGCGCAAGCGTCAGCGAGCTCAATTTCGACTATCGCATTCGCACCATGCGCGGGCGTAGGCCAGCGTGGTCGCCGACGCGCATCTTTGATGATGGGCGGCGCACCTGGATCGAGATGCCGCCGCAGGCGTCTTCAACGGACTTACCGCCTCTGTTCGTGATCACGGGAGAAGGCGCGGAACTCGTGAACTATCGGCTTCAAGGCGACCGCTACATGGTCGATCGCGTGTTCGACGTTGCTGAACTACGCCTTGGGACGCACTCGCCCGTCATCGTGCGCCTCGAACGCGATAGGAATGAAGCGCCGACCACGCGACGGATCGGGAGGCCCTGATGAGCACTTTGGCATCAGCGCCGACGCCGGGGCCGGACCTCTCTATTCGCGCGCGCTCGCCAAGTCCGCGCCGTCTTTCCCGGAAGGTTTTGCTCGCCGGCGCCATAGCGGCGGCGTCTGTCGTCACGCTCGCATTGTTTTACGGGCTGAGCGAGCGGCCCCGCCGCAACGCGGCGGAAGCCGAGGCGGTCGCCGCGGCGGGTGGTCCGCCCGAATCCATTCGCAACGCATCAAGCCAGTATGAGGCAAGCGATTTGCCGCAAGCGCTACTCGATCCGCCGCAAGATATCGTATGGGGCGATCACCCGCCGCCTGAGCGGGCAGACCTCGCGCCGCCGCAGGAGGCGAGTTGGCGCGGCGGCGGAGCAAACCCAGGCGCCGCGTCGGCGACGCCTGATCCGCAGTCTGTGGCGCGCGCCTCGCCGATCATATTCTCCGGTCGTGATCAGGCGCGAGCCGCGTCGCGTGAAGATGATGGGCGGCTTGACGCCCAGCTTGTGCCGCCGCGCTCACGCTACGAACTCATCTCTGGCTCAGTGATCCCGGCTGCGCTGGTAACCGCACTCAATTCCGATCTGCCCGGCAGTATCATCGCGCAGGTCACATCGAATGTTTATGACAGCGTCAGCGGTCAGTATCTTCTGATCCCGCAGGGAGCGCGGCTCATTGGCGAGTATCGATCGGCGCCAACTTATGGCGATCGTCGTCTGTTGCTTGTGTGGAATAGGTTGATCTTCCCGAACGGCTGGTCGATCAGTCTGCGGGGCATGCAGGGGACCGATCCCTCTGGCGCATCTGGCCTGCGCGATCAGACGGATAATCATTTGGGACGTCTGGCCGGCGCCGTTGGGCTTTCCGCGGTCGTCAGCGTCGTCGCTGACAACGCCCAGAACGATGATGAACACAGCCTAGGTCAAAGCGTCGGCGACGCCGCTGCAGCGGAGGCCGCGCGCACAGGCGGCCGTATCATTGATCGTGAACTTCAGGTGCGACCGACCTTGCGCGTGCGCGCGGGCGCGTCGGTCCGCGTGCTTGTCACGCGCGACATTCAATTGAGGCCGTATCGGATGTGAAGGAGCAGGACGTGAGTTTGGAGAACCAGGGCCATCACCTTCTTCCGCCGCTGAAGCGGGCGAACC
Organism: Caulobacterales bacterium; assembly: GCA_035549875.1. Taxonomy (GTDB): domain Bacteria; phylum Pseudomonadota; class Alphaproteobacteria; order Caulobacterales; family Aquidulcibacteraceae; genus JAKFWI01. The sequence goes on along the minus strand of DASZPV010000077.1, from coordinate 13,165 downwards.
TGCGCGAGCGCGAGGCGGCGCTTCATATCGGCGTTGCGCCGAAGACGCTCGCCAATTGGCGTTCAGCGGGCAGGGGGCCTCGCTTCAGCCGGCTCGGGCGCGCCATTGTCTATCGCGTCGAAGATCTCGATCGCTTTGTGGAAGAGCGCTTGCAGGCCTAGCTTTCACCCTTTCTGCGCTTCGCCGGTTTTGCCTCATCTTCACGGCCTTGAAGCGCCGTGTTCCGCGCGCGCTCTCGCACCTTGGCGCTACGTCCTACGCGCAGGCTGTCGCGATTGTCGCTCTCTTCAATTTCCTCCGCCAGCACGTCCGTCTTTCGGCGCGGGCGAGACTGACCCGCGCGACGCTTGGCATTCTCCGCGGCCCGTTCGCGCAATTCGCGCGCGGTTTCGTGCAGCTTCTCCGGCCGCAGATTGGTGTAGCGGCGAAGCATCTTCCAATCCTTGTGGCCCGTGACCAAGGCGACCTGCTCGATGGTGAAGCCTGCTTCGAACAAGCGGCTGGTGCCTTCGTGCCGAAGATCGTGGAAGCGCAGGTCGTCAATCTCGAGTTCGCGGCAAGCGCGACGGAAGGCGGCGCTGATCGAACGCGGATCATAAGGAAAGATGCGGTCGAGATGGCCGGTGATGGCGCCTTGATCCTTGAGGATGGCCCAGGCGTCGAAGCCGGTGGCCGCGAGCAACGGCACGGGCTGATGGTTGCCGTCCTTATGACGCGGGTCTTTGCGATCACGCACAATCACCGTGCGCTTGCGCTCATCGATGTCATTCCAGCGAATGCGGGTGATTTCTTCAATCCGCATGGCGGTGGCGACCGCGAAACGGACGATGCGCCCGACCGGAAGCTGTTGCTTTGGATTGCCGTCCAGAAATGCCGTGAGGTGGTCGAGTTCGTCTTCCGTGGGACGGCGATCGCGTTCGTCGGCTTTGCCGATCAGGCCGAGCCGCACCAGCGCAGCGCGCGCAAGCTTCACCTGTTCGACCGAGACAAGAACGCCATGCACGGCCGCTGCGTGGGTGATGATGGTGTTGAGATAGGCGAAGTCGATCGCGAGCGTCGCGGGGCCTGCGCCTTCGCGGGCGCGTTCGCGGCCATATTCGACGAGCCGTTCGCGCGTCAGCGCCTCGAAGGAGAGCCGGCCAAGCCGATCCTTGAGCGTGGCGAGGACGAATTTCTTGGAGCGTGCGAGCTCGCGCCCGACATCGTTCATGTCGGCGATGTGGAGGTCGATCAGATGGCCGAGCGTGGTCTGGCCCTTTTTGGGCGCGGGCTGACCGCGCCGGGGCGGTTTGAGGCCCCGGTCGATGGCGAGTTCGGCTTCGCGCGCCCAATCCTGGGCCTCGGTCTTGCGCAGGAAGGTCTCGGCGACATACGCACCCTTGCGGCGAACCTGAACGCGCCAGGCGCCGGACCTCAATAATGTGAAACTCGCCATGAACTCGTCCTTCCGAAACCCCGTTCTCAGTCGCGCCAATGCCAGTCGCTCCAATCCGGAAAAGTCGGATTCAGTGCTGGCAATGCCGGTCGCTGAGATGACCGCCGCGTGTGCGATACGTGTGCACTCAGCCCGGGAAGACGCGGGACGTTCCGGGAACATGAGTGCACACAGAGTGCACACGTTCGTGCTTTGAGCCATGACTCATAACGAAAAAACGTCCCATAATCAAATGCATAGATTCTGTATTGCGCCCATGATGGATTGGACGGATCGGCATTGCCGGGCGTTGCATCGGGCGCTGACGCGGCGGGCTTTGCTCTATACCGAGATGGTGACGGCGGAGGCGGTGATCCGGGGCGATCGCGCGCGGCTGATCGGGTTTTCGGAGATCGAACATCCCGTGGCGCTGCAATTGGGCGGCGCCGAGCCGGACCGGCTCGCGGAGGCGGCGCGGATCGGCGCCGATTCCGGCTATGATGAAATCAACCTCAATGTCGGTTGCCCGTCCGATCGGGTGCAGTCGGGAAAATTCGGCGCCTGCCTGATGCGCGAACCGGCGCTGGTCGCCGCATGCGTCGCGGCGATGGGCGCGGCGGCGAAGGCGCCGGTGACGGTGAAGTGCCGGATCGGCGTCGATGAGCAGGAGCCTGAGAAAGCGCTGTTCGCGCTGGCCGACGCGGTTGCGGGGGCGGGCGTAAAGACGCTGATCGTGCATGCGCGCAAAGCCTGGCTCGACGGGCTTTCGCCGAAGCAGAACCGCGACGTGCCGCCGCTCGACTATGCTTTGGTGCGGCGGCTGAAGGCGGAGCGGCCGAAGCTGGAGATTATTCTCAACGGCGGCCTGCGCGATCTCGACCACGCGCGCGCCGAATCCATCGGACTCGACGGCGTAATGCTTGGACGTGCGGCGTATCAAACGCCCGGCATATTGCTGGCGGCCGATCCAGCGTTTTTCGGCGCCCCGGCGCCGGCGCAGAGCGAACGCGACGCGGTGCTTTCATATCTGCCTTATATCGAGGCGCGATTGGCTGAAGGCGCGCCGCTCAATGCGATGACACGCCACATGCTCGGCCTGTTTCACGGTCAGCGCGGCGCCAGGACATGGCGGCGCATACTGTCGGAGAATGTGCATAAGACCGGCGCTGACGTTTCACTCGTGCGCGAAGCGCTGGATTCGGTCGAGGCGCGCGAGATCGCCAGCGCGGCCTAGAGCCCCGATCCGAAAGGATCGGACCGGGGCTCCAGGTTCTTGGTGGGTCGCATTTTCTTGCGACGAACTGGCATCCACTTCGTCGGAAAATGCTCTAGCGCGGCGGATGCAGCAGCAGCGCGTCGCTGCGCACCTCAAAGCCGTCGAGGCGGTTGAGGAAATTCATGCCGAGCAGGGAAGTATCGGACTCGTCGCGCATGACCGCCGCCGGCACGCGGTCGAACCGGATGGCGCCGAGGCTGATCTTGTCGAGCGTCACCGGCGCCGCGAAGCTGTCGCCCAGCGCTGTCGATACGGGAATCGTATATCGCAGCGAATCCACATCGAGGCCGATCCTGCGCGCGTCGCGCGGGGTGAGCGCGATGGTGCTTGCGCCGGTATCGACCATCATGCGCGTCGCGACGCCGTTGATCTCGACATCGGCCCAGAAATGGCCGTCGTCGGCGCGGCGCAATTCGATTGCCTCTCCCGCCGCGCGCGGGGCGCTTGGATTAAGGATCGCGGCGAAACGGTCGCGGAACGAATAGACGCCCATAATCCCGAACAGGATCACCAGCCAAAGCGCAGCGTTGCGCAATTGCGGGCCAAGGCCGCCGCGAAACGCCATCGCGCCGCCGCCGACCAGGACCAGCAGGAGGACGAGATAAGTGAGGCGCGTGAGTTCTTCCTGGTTGAGCGCTGCGAGCCGATCGCGAAACAGGAAGATCAGCACGCCGGCGATCGCCGCGACGACCAGGGCGGCGGTCCAGCGCCGGCTCATGCGCGCACGCTTTGCGCCAGACGCGCCGGCAATTGCCGCATGATCGCCTCGCGCTGGGCGGGCGTGAAGCGGAGCCAGGCTTCAATCTCGGCCAATGTGCGCCCACAGCCGATGCAGGATTTGCCGGCGGAATCCACTTGGCAAATATCGCGGCAGGGGGATTGGATAGGGCTCACGCGGGCGAAGTCTGGCACGATCGGGGCGATGTGAACATGCAGATCACGAAAGCGGCGTTCGGGGTGCTGGCAGGCTTGGCCGCCCTGGTGCTTGCCTTGCCCAGCCTCAAGCAATCGGCTTCGGCCGCGCCGGAGACGTACCGGATGCTGCCGGCGGTGAAATTATGGCCAGCCGGGGCGCCCGGCGCGGAAAAATGGGCTGGCCGGCTGGCCGGCGCGCCGGCCGAGAGCACGGATGGCCGCAATGTTTTCAATGTCGTCGATCCGACGTTTACGGCGTTTCTGCCGCCGGCGGAGAAGAACGCCCGCAGCGCCGTGATCGTCCTGCCCGGCGGCGGTTTTCGGCAGGTGTCGATCGAGCCGGAGGGCTACGCTGTAGCGCGCTGGCTGGCCGAGCGGGGGGTAGCGGCGTTCGTGGTGAAATACCGCCTCGTGCAGCAGAAGGGGCCGAACATGGATCTGTTCGCGCGCCCTGAGGTGCCGATGGAAGTCGGCGGCGCGCCGGCGACCTTGGACGGAATCGAGACGCTGCGGCAGGTGCGCGCGCGCGCGATGGAATACGGGATCGATCCAGCTCGGACGGCGGCGATTGGCTTTTCAGCCGGCGCGCATGTGGTTTCGCTGATGGCGTTGAACGCGGATGTAAAGGCGCGCCCCAATTACGTCGCGGCGATTTACGGCGCGCCGTTCGCCGGCAACCTCATGGCGCCGCGCAACGGCATACCAAAAATTCCGCAGGCCTCGGCGCCAGACAAAGCGCCGCCTTTCTTTATCGCGATGGCGCAGGACGATGGGCTCGCCGGCAATCAGACGCGCGCGCTCTATGATGGGCTGATGAAGGCGGGCTATGCGCCCGAACTGCACATCTACGCCAAGGGCGGCCACGGCTTCGGCATGGACCCGTCAAACAACACCAGCGCCCATTTCATCGACGAGTTCTACTGGTGGCTGGAAAGCCAGGGACTGACGAAGAAATAGGGCGCGCGAGGCAGGCTAGATTCCGGCCCCGTCGTAAAGGTTTTCGCCCAGCAGGTGCGAGGTGATGAACTCCGCAGCGGCGGTGGCGTCCATTTTGGTTGTGTCGATGCGGATTTCCGGATTTTCCGGCGCTTCGTATGGGCTGGAGATGCCGGTGAAGTTCTGCAATTCACCGGCGCGCGCTTTCTGATAAAGCCCCTTCACATCGCGCTTTTCGGCTTCGGCCAGCGGCGTATCGACGAACACTTCATAAAATTCGCCCGGCTGCATCAGCGCGCGCGCCATCTGACGCTCGGCGCGAAATGGCGAAATAAACGAGACGAGCACGATCAGGCCCGCATCCGTCATCAGCCGGGCGACTTCGGCGACGCGCCGGATATTCTCCACGCGGTCGGAATCGGTAAAGCCCAGATCGCGGTTTAGTCCGTGCCGCACGTTGTCGCCGTCCAGCAGAATCGTACGCTTGCCGAGTGAATGCAGGCGCTTTTCGACCAGATTGGCGATGGTGGATTTTCCCGCGCCGGAAAGACCGGTGAACCACAGCACCGCCGCCTTGTGGCCATTCAACTCTGCGCGCGCTTCGCGCGTCACGTCGAGCGCCTGCCAGTGCACGTTCTGCGACCGCCGCAGGGCGAAATGTATCAGCCCCGCAGCGACGGTCGCATTGGTCATTCGGTCGATCAGGATGAAGCCGCCCATGTCCTGGTTGGCCGTATAAGGGTCGAACGCCACGGGCTGATCGACGCTGACGTTGCACACGCCGATCTCGTTGAGGTCCAGCACCTTGCCGGCCTGATGTTCGAGCGTGTTGACGTTCACCTTGTATTTTAGCTCGGTCACCTGCGCCAAAACCGTCTTGGCGCCGATCTTCAGCCAGTAGGGCCGGCCCGGCAGCAATTGTTGCTCTGCCATCCAGATGATCGTCGTTTCAAATTGGTCCGCCGCTTCCGGCGGATCGTCGGCGATGGAAATCACATCGCCCCGCGAACAATCGATCTCGTCGGCGAAGGTCAGCGTAACGGACTGGCCGGCGACAGCTTCGTCAAGATCGCCGTCCTTGGTTACGATGCGCGAGACGGTGCTGGTTTTGCCAGAGGGCAGCACGCGTATCTTGTCGCGCGGCCGCACGCGGCCGCCGGCGATCAGGCCGGCAAAGCCGCGAAAATCCAGATTGGGGCGGTTCACCCATTGCACCGGCATGCGGAACGGGCCGGCGGCGCGGCGCTCATCGTCGATCTCGACGGTTTCCAGATGCTCCATCAGCGTCGGCCCCTTGTACCAGGGCGCGGCGTTGCTCTTGGCGGCGACGTTATCGCCTTTGAGTCCTGAAAGCGGGATCGCAAGGAAATTCTTGATGCCGATCTGCGCGCCGAACGCCGTGTATTCGGCGACGATCGCGTCGAATTTCGCGCGATCCCAGGCGATCAGATCCATCTTGTTCACCGCCAGCACGACATGGCGGATGCCCATCAGCGAAACCAGATAGGAATGCCGGCGCGTCTGCGTCAGCACGCCCTTGCGCGCATCGATCAGAATGACCGCCAGATCGGCGGTCGAGGCGCCGGTGACCATGTTGCGCGTGTATTGTTCGTGGCCGGGCGTGTCGGCGACAATGAATTTGCGTTTGTCGGTGGAGAAAAAACGATAGGCGACGTCGATCGTGATGCCCTGTTCGCGCTCGGCGGCGAGGCCATCGACCAGCAGCGCGAAATCAATCTCGCCGCCCTGCGTGCCGACTTTTTTGGAATCGGCCTCCAGCGCCGCCATCTGATCTTCAAAGATCATCTTCGAATCGTAGAGCAGGCGCCCGATCAAAGTGGACTTGCCATCATCGACGCTGCCGCAGGTGATGAAGCGCAGCAAAGATTTGTGCTGATGTTGCTGAAGATACGCGCCGATGTCTTCGGCGATGAGGTCGGAAACGTGGGCCATCAGCGCGCGCTCTGCGTATTCGCTGCGCAAGCATGCGCTTCCCCTCCCCCTCGTGGGGAGGGGCTAGGGGTGGGGGGAACGCGGGATCGTTCAAGCGCAACATTTTTGAGGCGGCGCGCACCCGATCCGTGGTTCCCCCCCACCTCAATCCTCCCCCACGAGGGGGGAGGAAGGCGCGTAATCGCGAAGCTGGAAGAAAGAAGGACGATGTCTTCGGCGATGAGGTCGGAAACGTGGGCCATCATGCTCCCCCGTTTACGGGGGAGCTGTCAGCGCGCGTAGCGCGATGACTGAGGGGGGAGGCGGCGCGCTGCCCCCTTCGGCTCGCTTCGCTCGCCACCTCCCCCGTAAACGGGGAAGGATAAGAAATGCAAACACGGGCCCTCAAAAATAGCCCTCCTGCTTCTTCTTCTCCATGCTGGCGGCTTGATCGTGATCGATCACGCGGCCCTGACGTTCGCTAGTCGTGGTCAGCAGCATTTCCTGGATGATCTCGGGCAAAGTCGTCGCGTCGCTCTCGACGGCGCCGGTCAGCGGATAGCAGCCGAGCGTGCGGAAGCGCACGTTCTTGATCATCGGCTTTTCGCCGGGTTTGAGCCGCATGCGCTCGTCATCGACCATGATCAGCGCGCCGTCGCGCTCCACCACAGGGCGCGGCGCGGAGAAATAGAGCGGCACGATCGGCACGTTTTCGAGATGAATGTATTGCCAGATGTCGAGTTCGGTCCAGTTCGAGATCGGGAACACGCGGATCGACTCGCCCTTGTGCTTCTTGGCGTTGTAGAGCCGCCAGAGTTCCGGGCGCTGGTTCTTCGGATCCCAGCGGTGATTGGCCGAGCGGAACGAAAAGATGCGTTCTTTGGCGCGGCTCTTTTCCTCGTCGCGGCGTGCGCCGCCAAAGGCTGCGTCGAAGCCATATTTGTCGAGCGCCTGTTTGAGGCCCTCCGTCTTCCACATATCGGTATGTAGCGCGCCGTGATCGAACGGGTTGATGCCTTTCGCTTCGGCCTCGGGATTTTTATAGACGATGAGGTCAAAGCCGAGTTCGGCGGCCATGCGCTCGCGCATTTCGTACATGGCTTTGAACTTCCACGTCGTATCGACGTGCAGCAGCGGAAACGGCGGCGGCGACGGGTAAAACGCCTTCGCCGCCAGGTGCAGCATGACCGCGCTGTCCTTGCCGATCGAATAGAGCATCACTGGCTTTTCAGCTTCGGCGACGACTTCGCGCATGATGTGGATGCTCTCGGCCTCCAGCCTTTGCAGATGCGTCAGGCGCGCGGGCGAAAGGCCCGGCGCTTGGACGGTCTTGGCGGTGGCGGCGGCTTTGGTGGCCATCTTCAGTTTTCGTCCTTCCGCACCCGCCGGCGCGGGGTCGGTCATAGATAGTTTTCGGGCCGAATGTTTCGAGGGCCCGGTTGTCCGGCGCCCTTATAAACTACGCCTCGCCTAGAAACGCTGACGGGCAAGCTTTTGTCTGGTAAGAAGTTATGGCGAGGCCGATTAGCGCAGCTAATCAAATCGCCGGTTCGACGCATTGTGGACAGGGCGTATGATCGTCTACGAAGTGCGTTATCAGCAGGGCAAGTGGGTCGTGACCTACAAGGACGCCGTGCTGTTCAGCTTTGCCGACCGAAAAGAGGCGATCGCGCGCCTCGATGATGTGGCTTATGCCGGCGCGCGCCTGCGCAATGACGTAGAGATTCGCATCTACAACGAAAAAGGCGAGCTGGAGCGGCGTTATTCTGGTCTCGATTTTGAGATCTGATAGCGGGTAAATAATGCGCGCGACGAGGAGCGAGCGGCAATGGCCAAGACCGTGGTTATGTACGGCATCAAGAATTGTGAGACGGTCAAGAAGGCGCGCACCTGGCTGGACGAGCACGACGTCTCATATGATTTCTACGACTACAAAGCCGAGGGCGCGCCGCGCGAGCAGTTGGAGCGCTGGGTAAAGGAGTTCGGCTGGGAGGCGGTCCTTAACCGCGCCGGCACGACCTTCCGCAAGCTGCCGGACGCCGACAAGGAAGGCCTCAACGAGGGCAAGGCGATCGAGCTGATGCTGGCTCAGCCTTCGATGATCAAGCGCCCCATGCTTGACCGGGGCAAAGACCTTATCCTCGGCTACAAGCTCGATACGTATGAAAAGGCCTTCCGCGATTTTGGCCGATAGGGACTGCGTCCAGACGGCGTATTTCGTGGCCCTGCGGCGATTGGCGCGGTAAAGCGGGCCATGTCCAAGCAAGTCCAGACTGCAAGCGTTCGCGCCGTCACCGCCGCTGATATCCGCGCCCGCAAGGGCGGCGCGCCGATCGTCTGCCTCACCGCCTACACCGCCCCGATGGCCGAATTGCTCGACGCCGAATGCGACCTGCTGCTCGTCGGCGATAGCGTCGGCATGGTCGTGCATGGCCTGCCGAACACGGTCGGCGTGACGCTGGAAATGATGATCCTGCACGGCCAGGCGGTCATGCGCGGCGCGCGCCGGGCGATGGTCGTGGTGGATATGCCCTTTGGCTCCTACGAGGGCGGGCCGGAAACCGCCTATGCCAACGCCGTCCGCGTGATGAAAGAGACGGGTTGCGCCGCCGTGAAGGTGGAAAGCGGGCCGGCGGTTGCGGGCGCGATCGAATACCTTGTCGCCCGCGGCATCCCGGTCATGGCCCATGTCGGGCTGCGGCCCCAGGCGGTGAACGTGGACGGCGGCTTCCGGGCGAAAGGCCGCACCGAGGAGGAACGCCTCCTGGTGTTGGAGGAGGCCAAAGCGGCAGAGGCGGCCGGGGCCTTCGCCATCGTCGTGGAGGGGGTGGCAGAGGGGCTGGCCGAGGAGGTCACCAAGGCCGTTTCGGTCCCCACGATCGGGATTGGGGCCTCGGCGGCCTGCGATGGCCAGATCCTGGTGACCGACGACCTGCTGGGCCTGTTCGACTGGACGCCCAAGTTCGTCCGCCGCTATGCCGATATCAGGGGCCAGGTCCAGGCGGCGGTCCACGCCTATGCCGAAGATGTCCGGGCCCGCCGTTTTCCCGCCGCAGCCGAGACCTATGCCTTGCGGGCGCCTCAGCGGCGCGTTGCCGGGGAGGGCGAGCGCGGCTAGGTTCCCGCGCCCGCATGCCCCCCGCTGGCAGGATGAGTGAAAGGCCGCTTGGTGAGCGACGTATTCGAGGAAGTAGAAGAAGGCCTGCGGCGCGATAAATACGCCGAGTTCTTCCAGAAGAACGCGGTCGCGCTGGGCGCGGGCGTGGTGCTCATACTCGCGGCGGTGGGCGGTTATCAGGCCTGGCGGGCGTGGGACATGAACCATGCCGGCAGCTATGCCGTGCGGATGGAAGACGCCGCGGCGCTATTGCAGGCGCACAACTTTCCAGAGGCCGAAAAACAGTTGTCCGAAATCGCAAACGGCGCGCCGGCCGGATACAAGACCTCGGCGCTCATTGCGCTTGGCGGCGCGCGGTCTGAGCGGGGCGACGCCAAGGGCGCGCTGGAAGCATATGATCGCGCTGCGGCCGCTTCGCCGACAAAGGAATATCGCGACGTCGCCCGCCTCAGGGCCGCTTATATCGCCGCCGATCTCGAACCGGCCGGCCTCGAAAAGCGCCTGAAACCGCTGATTGACGAAGGCGGTCCGTTTGCTTTCCAGGCGCGGGAATTGCGCGCAATGCAGGCGTACGGCGCCGGCGATCTGGCGAAGGCCCGCGAAGAATTTGACTTCCTGTCGATCGCGGTCGATGTGCCGCGCTCCATACAGGGCCGCGCGCGAAGCGCGCTTGCCGTAATCGGGCCGGCGCCGCAGGGCGCCGCCCCCGCCGACGCGCCATCCAGCAAACCGGGAGAGCAGAAATGAACGCGCACCGCACAACGGTGGTCCTTGCGCTCGTCCTCGTTGCGGGATGCAGCGTGCTTAAGACCAAGCCGAAAACGCCCGAGATTTCCGAAGAAGGGCGCATTTCAATCCTGGCGTTTGAACAGACTCTGGTTCCCGACACCAAGCTCGCCGGGCGCACGCCAAGCGTTCCTGCGGCGGTGGATGCGAAGGACTGGTCTCAGCCCGGCGGCCCGACCAGCAACGCCCCCGGCAATATCCAGGTCGGCGACGATCTGAAGGTGGCCTGGCGCGAAAGCGCCGGAGACGGCTCGTCGGGCAAATCCTATCTTTCGGCCCCGCCGGTTATTGCAGACGGCAAGATATTCATCATCGACGCCGGGCAAACTCTGCGCGCGCTGGACGCGGGCTCGGGCCGTAAGCTGTGGTCCAAGGCGCTGCGCACGCCCAAGAGCGAAGACAAGAACGCGCTGGGCGGCGGCGTCGCCGTCTCGGATGGGCGGGTTTACGCAACGACTGGCTTTGGCGCGGTCGTGGCCTTGAAGCCGGAGGACGGCGAGGTGTTGTGGCGCGCCGAGGCCGGCGTGCCGTTCCATGCCGCGCCGACAGTTGCGGGCGGGCGCGTCTATGCCGTTACCACGGACAGCGAATTGCAGGCGCTCGACGGCGCCAGTGGCAAGGTGCAATGGACCTATCAGGCCATCGCCGAGCCTGCGCGCATTCTCGCCGCATCGAGCCCGGCGGTCGTTGGCGACACTGTCGTTGCGCCGTTCGCCTCGGGCGAACTGATGGCCTTCCTCACGGCCAACGGCCACCGCCTCTGGTCCGACCAGTTGAACCGTCCGGCGAAATTCACTTCGCTTTCGGCGATTAACGACATCGCGGGCCGGCCGGTGATTTCCGATGGCGTGATCTACGCGGCCAGCCATTCGGGCGTACTCGCGGCGGTGGACGAGCGGTCCGGCCAGCGTATCTGGTCGCGTCTGCTGGCCTCGACGCAAACACCGTGTGTCGTCGGCGACACGATCTACGTTGTTACCGTTGAAGGCGATCTGGCCGCGATCGACAAAGCCACGGGCGGCGCCTTCTGGGTCAAGCAATTGCCGCGCTACGAAAACGAGAAGAAGAAAAAGCACCGTATCGTCTGGACCGGTCCGATCATGGTCGGCGGCAGCCTCTTCCTGGCCTCGTCCGAGGGTGAAGCGGTGCTGGTTTCGCCGGCCGATGGCGTGGTCAAACGCACGATCAAAGTGGGCGATTCCGTGTTCGTGCCGCCGATCGCCGCCAACGGGACAGTCTATCTCGTCAACAACAAAGGCCAACTCGTCGCGCTTCGCTGAGCGAAAGGCGCTAGCGCGCGCCAAGAAAGCCGAAGCCAAGAAAGTCCGATGCCCCTGAAGCTCGCGATCGTCGGACGGCCGAATGTCGGCAAATCGACGCTGTTTAACCGCCTCGCCGGGGCCAAGTTGGCGATCGTCGACGCCATTCCCGGCGTCACGCGCGACCGCAAGCATGCGCGCGGGCGCCTGGGCGATCTCGATCTCGAATTGATCGACACCGCCGGCTTCGAGGACGTGCACGATACCTCGCTGGAGGCGCGCATGCGCGCCCAGACCGAGGCGGCGATCGCCGAAGCCGACGTGATCTTGTTCCTGATTGATGCGCGCGCGGGCGTGACGCCGCTGGACGAGCATTTCGCCGCGCTTTTGCGCAAGACCAGCAAGCCGGTCATTCTCGCGGCGAACAAATGCGAGGGCGCGGCGGGCGATGCGGGCGTCTATGAATCCTATTCGCTCGGCCTTGGCGATCCGCTGGCGATCTCGGGGGAGGAGGGCGATGGCCTCTCCGACCTCTTCCAGGCGCTGATCGTCGCCGCGCCCAACAACGAACCGAACGATCTGGTTCACGGCGAAAAACCGCTCAAGCTGTCGATCATCGGCCGCCCGAACGCCGGCAAATCGACTTTGGTGAACGCCCTGCTCGGCGAAGATCGGATGCTGACGGGGCCGGAGGCGGGCATTACGCGCGACGCGATCTCCGCCTTCTTCAACTGGGGCGGCAAGGAATACGAACTGGTCGATACCGCGGGCATGCGGCGCAAGGCGAAGGTCGAGGGAAAGCTCGAACATCTCTCCGTCGCCGATACGATCCGCTCGATCCGCTTTGGCCAGGTCTGCGCGCTGGTGATGGATCAGGCCGAGGCGTTCGAGCGGCAGGATTTGACGATCGCCGATCTGGTCTCGCGCGAGGGGCGGGCGCTGATTTATGTGCTCGCGAAATGGGATATGGCGAAAGACCCGCAGGCCCGGTTCAAGGAATTGAAATTGCGCGCGGATGAAGCGCTGCCGCAATTGCGCGGCACGCCGATCGTGCGCGTTTCGGCGCTCGGCGGGCAGGGGTTGAGCCCGCTCATGGAAGCGGTAAGCGAAGCGCACAAGGACTGGAACGCGCGCGTCAAAACGCCTGACCTCAACCGCTGGCTTCGCCACGCGATCGAAAAGCATCCGCCGCCTGCCGTGCATGGCCGCCCGATCAAGCCGCGCTACATCGCCCAGATCAAATCGCGCCCGCCGACGTTCGTGCTGATATCCTCGCGCGGCACGGAATTGCCCGAGCATTACCGGCGCTATCTGGTCAATGGCATCCGCGACGCGTTCAACCTCGGCGGCGCCGCGATCAGGCTGATCGTGCGCGAGAGCAAAAATCCGTACGCGGATGAGGGGGCTGAGCGGTAGGGTGCGGGCGGTCCGATTGGGCGCAGTTTCGCGTTCACGGGCTTGCGCTCCGTGTGCGGACGATCCGGCTTTTCCCGCGCTTCAACTCGTGTTGAGCGCAAGATCGATCTCCC